>JBEKBK010000622.1:0-4645 GCA_050015435.1 Bryobacteraceae bacterium | reverse complement strand
GAGTTGCCGGACGCAGTCGTAGATTACATCCAGGCGCACCAGTTATATCGAGGCTTAACGTAAATCAATTGCTTGCCTTATTTACGTTTATGAACGTTCATTCACGGCCAGATATGTGTTCGTTCTAATTCAGACCCGCGTAGTTGTAGATATCCGTCGCAACCGACTTTTCGGCGCCGGCCATTCCATAAGTCTTCCCGGCTCCCTCGATCACGTAAAATTCATTCGCGGCGTGCGCGCGGCCGCCCAATCCGACCGCTCCGCCGCCGATCGGCATGCCGACCGAGGGCGCAACCCTCTGCCCGACCTTGCCGCCGTTAAAGAGGTAGGAAGGCCAGTAGCCGCCCATCTCGGATGGCTCGGGCACGTGATTCGCCGCGATCATGCGCCGGTTGTTGACTCCGAATGCGTCAAACATTTTGCCGGCTGCTGTGTTCATGTCGTTCTTCGGATCGACCGTCGACCAGGATACGTCGCCGATGACCTTCATCTCTACGTCCTTGTATCCGTTCTTATCCAGTTGCTTGCGAATCTTTCTGGTGAGATCCATGCCATCCATGTTCGGAACGTAGCGGATATTGTGCTTGGATGTGATCTTATTCGGCAGGATCGCGCCGGCGGCATTGGCGTACATGTTGCCGCCCCAAATCCCGTCCAGGTTGAACGAGGTCTCGTAGGTCTGCATGCGCAATACGTTGAACGGATCGTTGGCGATGTACCGGGCCACGCCCAGATTCTCCTCCATGGTCTTGAGATCGGCATTTGCCGTACGCTTTCGAAGGGCGTCCAATTGTTCGGGAGTAGGCGGGATCTTGTTCTCGTTCCAGCCTTGAATCAGCGGCGTGTTGCCGTCATCCGAAACCAGCGACGCCAGCATCTTAATATGACGCCATGCCGGGCTATCGACCGAACGCTTGTTGGAGCCGTGAATATCGGATTCCACGGGTCCGCGTCCCCAGCTCTTTCCGCTGGTGGTGAGCTGTATGTACACGCAACCTTCCGAACCTCCCGGGCCCATCATGATATCCGCGCCCTTGAAGAGATCCGGATGATCGCGCACGAAGTTGCGCAGGCCGATGTCCATGCGCTCCTCATCGCCTTCCGCGACGAAGATCACGTTAACAGGCAACTTGCCACGGACCGCCTTGATCGACATCAGAGCGTTGAACTCGGACATCTCCGGACCCTTGGAGTTCGTCGCGCCACGTGCGACCAGCACCTTCTTGAACTCTCCCTGCTCGATGATGCTGGCGTCGAACGGCGGCACTTTCCAGGCGTCGATCTGGGTGACCGGCATCGTGTCGTACTGCCAATAGATCACGACGGTCTTCGGCGCACCCTCGTCGCATTTGGCGTACACCACCGGATTGCCAGGCAGGCCCCATTCAGTGACCCCTGTGTCATACACGCGGGATTGCTGGCATCCGAGCTCGTCGAAAAAGCCTTTGACCATTTCGGCGGTTTCCTGAATTCCCTCGCCGCTATTTGAAATGCTGGGCTGACGAATCCACTTCTGCAGGCGCTCGACATGCTCGTCGAAATGGTCGTCGATGTAAGCGTAGACCTTCTTGAGCTCGTCGCTCTTGATCTTGGACATGTCGATCTGCACGGTGGTGTCGCCATTGGGTCGATACTTGTGCGTGAGCGCGGCTTTGGTTCCCGTTACCGGGGAGGCTTTGCTGGAGCATCCAACCAGAATGGTCATGAATCCACAAATTGCGGGGACTACGAAGCGCATGAGATACCTCCTTGGGTATTGAACAGAGTTATTGAGTTTGCATGGCCGCCTTCTGCGCCTGAGCCGCAAAAAACGGAATTTCGGTGGCTACCTGTTGACCTTGGTAGGTGAACATTATCCTAAGATCGGTGTTGTGATCGTCGACGGAACCGCTGGCGCCCACCCAGCTCTCGCCGCTCGGATCCACATTCAAATCGACGCCTTCCGCGCGAAATCCGGGCCGTTTCACCGCGAGATGTACCCCGCTGACCACGGACGCCGGCAGTTCCCTGCGCGCGGCGTCGCTGAAATACACCGCATAGTGGCCGTCCTCTTTGGCCACCACTTCAAAATGAAGGTCGCCGTTCATCAGCACCACGCCGCCATATTTAGGATTATGATTCCCGTGCGCCATTCCCGCAATCGGTGCGTCGGAGGCATCCGTCGGATTAATCGCGGTGCGCGGTATAGCCTTCTCGTGGTCGCAACCGCCGATGAACGCAATGAGGCTCAAGAGCAATGGTGATAAGAGAGGGCGCTTCATAAATTCATTCGTAGCGGAGTGCGTTGATCGGATGCAGGCGCGAAGCGCGTCTGGCCGGATAGAACCCGAAGAAAATTGCTACTGCGCCCGCAATGCCGAACGACAGCGCCACGGAGCTAAGGGATACGGACGCGGGCCAATCCAGTAATTTCGTAATCGCCAGCGCGGCCAGGAACCCGAACGTAATTCCCGCTACACCGCCGAGCAGGCCGAGCGTCAGCGCCTCGACCAGGAACTGCAGCAACACGTCGCGCGAACGCGCCCCGACGGCCCGCCGGATGCCGATCTCTCTGGTGCGCTCCGTCACCGACACCAGCATGATGTTCATGATGCCGATCCCGCCCACAACCAGCGATATGGTGGCGATGGCCGCTAGCAGCGCAGTCATCGTCGAGCCGGCGCGATTAAGCGTGCCGGCCATCTCTTGCATGTTGACTTGATCCATCTTCGGCATGTTCGCAAGGATGAATGCCGCGACCGAAGTATATAGGCCTTTGGTGAGGGCCTCGGCTGCTTGCGTTTTTACCGTGAAGTCGTCCGGGACCATCAATCCGCCCGATCCGTGCGGCATCTGGTCGCCGCCCAGGCCGGTCTTCTGGATGCGTTCCATCAGGGTCGCGGCATCCAGATGATGGCGTTGCCGCAAAGTAGTGCGGATCTGTTCGGAGAGGGTGGTGGTCTCACCCGCGTGCGTAGCGAACAGCGTCACAGAATGGATATTCTGGATTCCCAGAACCTTCTGCAGCGCGGTGTAGGGAACGAAGATGGATTCGATCTGTTCATCGTCGCTGGTCCCCGAGAGGCCAATCACGCGGAACGTCTGATTGTGAATCTCGACATCCTTGCCCACCGGATTCACGCCGTCGCCGAACAGGCGATCACTCGCACTCTGGCCCATCACAGCCACAAAGTTTCCTGAAGCGACGTCCGATTTCGAGAAGTACTTCCCTTTCACCAGCGACCATCCATAGATCCTCGGAAACGCGATGTCGGTTCCCAGTACCTGACCGTACGCCTTGCGATCTCCCGCTGAAGTCCACCCGCGCAGCCGGACACCGCTCGAATAGAACTTCACGCCTTCTAGCTTCCCGATCACATCGGCGTCCTCGGCGGTCAGCGTATTCGCCGCGCCCAGCCCCGATCCGATGTTCGACTCTTCACCGCCGCGTGTGTAGTTGCCGGATCGCACATTGATCAGCGTGGTGCCTGCCGACTGTAAATCGTCCGAAACCGTCTCTTGGGCTCCGGTGCCGAGCGCGATCATGGTGATCACCGCCGCCACGCCGATCATCATGCCGAGCATAGTCAGCGCGGTTCTGAGCTTGTGCCGGTTCAGCGCTTTGACAGCAATGCGAAAACTGGTGAGTAACATTATTCGTACCGTAGAGACTCGATGGGAGCCACTTCCGAGGCCTGGCGAGCCGGATAGTAACCGAAGAAAATTCCAACCGCGGCAGCAACTCCGAACGAGATCACCACGGAAAGCGGCGAAACTACCGCCGACCATGAGGCCCACCGGGAAATGGAGAGCGAGATGATGAACCCGATGACAATCCCCAACACCCCCCCAATCACACTCAGCGTGGTCGCTTCCATCAGGAACTGCACCAGCACGTCCTTGGCCCGCGCTCCCACCGCCCGCCGGATTCCGATTTCCCGAGTGCGCTCGGTTACCGACAGCAGCATGATGTTCATGATGCCGATGCCGCCTACCAGCAGCGATACCGCCGCGATGCTCGCCAGGAGCGCCGTCATGGTCTTACTCGCGCGATCGAGCGTTTTGCCGAGTTGTTCGAGCGTTACTTTCTCTAGACCCGAAACGTTGCCCACTACCTGACGCGCGACCTCTGGGCGCATCCCGCCCTTGGCCAAGGCTTGGCGCGCCTGCGAAGTTACGGTGAAATCGTCCGCTTGGTTAGCCGCAATCTTATGCCGCTCGCGCAAAATCTCGGTGATGGCCTTCGAAAGCCGGGTCACATCGCCGCTCGAAGAAGCGGTTACCGTGATATCGTTCAGCTTCGAAAGGTTCAGAAGGCGATGAATGGTGGTGAACGGGACATACACCGCGTCGAACTGATCGTCGCCCGCCGCAGGCGTAGTTAGCCAGCTCCCACTCGTCACCACGCCGACCACCTTGAACGGCTGTTTCCAAATCGTGATCACCTTTCCGACCGGATTCTGATCCCCGAATAGCTTCTCGCTCACCACGCTGCCGAGGACGATCACCTGGTCGGCGTTCGCTTCCTGGCGGCGAGTGTAAAATTCGCCGTGCGTGAATTTCCACGCGCGCCGGATCATCGGAAGCGAAACGTCATCGCCATGCAGGCGCGTGAACCAGCGCTTATCGCCCAACTGAACGTGCGCGTTCTCGTGGACTCCCTCGG
>JBEKBK010000621.1:0-4645 GCA_050015435.1 Bryobacteraceae bacterium | reverse complement strand
CGAAATACAAAGGATCGCCTTCGGCTTGGGGATGGTCCCGCCGATCTTTGCCCACGCCTCGGTATAGTCGTTTTGCAGCAGAGCGTTCATCGGATTTCCGTGGCCCACGAAGATCGCAGGCATCAGATCCGGCATCGAGACATCACCTCAACCTCAGCCTACACCTGTCGACGCATGCAACAATGACGCATGCAACAATAAGGACGCCGTCAAGCGATGGAAAGAAGGTGTCCCGATGGCCCAGATTCAAGAGGACCTGTCCGAGCGCATACGGACTCTGGAGAAGGAGCTCCATTCCGCACTGGCGGAAAAGGAGCGTGCGTTTCGCTACCGCTGGGACCAGGGCAAGGCCAGGTTCGAAAAAGACGTGCTTTATGAGCACCATAAGCTCAAAACGTGGCTGCCATCGTACATTGTGCATTCCCGTTGGTTGGTGACGATCACTGCGCCGATGCTTTATCTCGGCATCATTCCGTTCTGCGTGCTCGATCTTTTCCTGGTGATCTATCAGGGTGTCTGCTTCCCCATTTACGGAATCCCAAAAGTCAGGCGCGAGGAGTACATCATCTTTGATCGAGGCCGCTTGAAATACCTGAATCTTCTGGAGCGCCTCAATTGCATGTATTGCTCCTACGCGAACGGCTTGAGCACGTGGCTGAATGAGATTGCGGCTCGAACGGAACAACATTGGTGCCCGATCAAGCATGCGCATCGGATGCGAGCTCCGCATTCGCGCTATGCGCGTTTCTTCGATTACGGCGACGCTGCACAATACAGCCAGAAAATTGAAACCGTACGGAATGATTTCGCGGACTTGCGGAATTCGGCCCCGGCTCAGCCCGATAGCCGCAATGGGCTATGATAGTCACAATTTGAAGCCTCCAGGAGAAGCCTAATGAAAAAGACAGTTCTATTTGCCGCCGCCCTCGTGCTGGTCCTGGTGTTTGCCGCTGTCTCGCAAACGCCGAAAACTCCAAAACACCATGTAGTATTCCAGCTCACTGAGCCCGAGGGATCTGCGTGGAACCTGATCTACATTCACGCCACCAATCTGCAAGCGGCGTTCGCCAACGACGGCGGGGCCGAAGTAGAAATCGTATTTTTCGGCGCCGGCCTCAACATGCTGAAAAAGACCAACACGGCTTATGCGGACCGGTTGAAGCAGCTTAGTGACAGCGGGATCAAGCTTGCCGCGTGTCAGAATGCCATGCGTCTCATGCATGTAACCTCCGACGACCTCTTCCCATTCCATACAGAAGTGGATGCCGGCGTCGCGGAACTCACGCGCAAGCAGGAAGCGGGCTGGTCGTATATTCACTAGGCCTGTCAGCCTGGTTTTTTCACAACGAGCAGACCGAAGGCCATGGCGCCTTGGGCGTACGCTTGCTTCATCAGCGGGAATGACCGTACAAAGCGTCGCGTCGGTGCTCCCGTGAAATGCAGGCCGAACCGGACGGCGGGGTTCTCGCCGATCCGAGAGCAGTGGGACCAGGTCGGCGCGACATTACGGGTGATGTCTTCCGCCGCGGTGACTGTCAGGCCGGCATCGCGCATCCAGCGCTGATAGTCGCTGAGCGAGCCCAAGCTCGCGCTGAGCATCGCTTCGGCGATGGTGTTCACCAGGTTCTGTTCGTCCTCGCGCCGCGGTCCATCGCGGCGCAGCCAGGCACACACCGCGAGAATGCCGCCAGGCGTCAACGCGCGGGCACAACGTTCGAAGAAGAACGCTTTGTCACGAAAATGCTCACTGCTTTCCATGATCCAGATCAGGTCGACGCTGCCTTGCTCACTATGCCATTCGTTCGCATCGCATACTTGAAATCGCACGCAGTGAGCCAAGCTCCGCGCTTTGGCTTTGGCCGCCGCCATGCGCGCCTGAACCGGGCTGATGGTGATGCCGGTAACATCACAATCGAACTGATCCGCCAGCCACATCGCCGACCCGCCGAGGCCGCACCCGATATCCACCACGCGCGCGCCTCTGGGAACGCCCGCGCGTTCCGCGAGACGCTCCATTAACTGGATCTGCGCGCGCGGCGCCGATTCATTATTTTCCCAATAGACGTGATGAAGATGCTCTCCCCAGAAGAGACGATAAAGAAACGACAGGCGATCGTAGTGCCTGCGAATGTGCTCGATGTCGACCGGGAACACCACGTTACCCTTTTCGTGGGTAGATCTGAAAATCGATCTCTACCTCGTTCTTCACTTTGATCGTTCCCCCGGCGACGCTGATGGGCTTGATTCCGAAATCGGTCTGTTTGAGAACAGTGTGGGCCGTGTAGGAGTCCCCGGTTCGCTTCACGTTGAGGCTAACCGGCTTGGTGACGCCGTGCAGAGAAAGATCACCGTCCACCTTCCACTGCCCATCGGCGAGCTTTTCGACACGAGAGGAGTGGAACGCGATTTCGGGAAATTTCTTTGGCTCCAGCGTCATCTCCTCCATATCCTTCTGGATCTGGGCCTGGGTTTTTGCGTCCACCTTGGGGTCCGGTTTGACCGTCATCTTCGCGGTTTCCACGGTGAATTCGACGTGAGGCGAAGGAGATTCGCGGATGGTTCCGCTGGAGATGGGAGCGTCGACGAAATGGTCATGGCCGACTGCCGACAGGAGGCCGGCTTTGGCGGCGTGTATGGTGATGGTGCTGCGCTGAGCGCGAGAGGATATGCCAGCGCCGCACGGCGAACTGACAGGCGCGTCCCGCTGGGCCTGTCGTCTTCCACCCGGCCTGACGCGCCCTTTGCGGGCTAGCTACCGTGAGAGCTCTTCGATATAATTCAAACCAATGTATCGCAGACAAATGCTCGCCGCGCTTGCTTCTACAGCTCTGGCAGCCGCGCAGACTCCGCCGTCCAGCCGCCTTGCCCGCAAAGGGCGCATCAAACAATCCTGCTTTACGCGCAGCCTCGCCTCCGGCCCGAACGGCCCCAAGATGTCGCTGGACGAAATGCTTCAGCTTGGCGCGCGCCTCGGAGCGGTCGGTTTCGACATGCTGCCTCCCGCCCAATGGCCCCTGCTGAAGAAATACGGGCTGATGTCCACGATGGGCACGGGCGGCGGCGTCACCATCGAGAACGGCATCATCCACAAGGAGATGCACGAGGACATAGCGAAATCGCTCGTGCCTTTCATCGACACATGCGCGGCAGGCGGTTGCCCCAGCGTCCTCATCGCCGGAGGACGGCGCAAAGGCCTGTCTTACGCGGAGGGCGCCGACAACGCGGTGGCATTCCTGAACCGCGTCAAAGGCCATGCCGAAGAGAAAGGTGTCACGCTGTGTCTCGAGGTAATGAACGACAAGTATCAAAATCCGGCCATCGGCAGAATCGACCAGGTCGGGAATCACCTCGGCTGGGTGGTCGACGTCTGCCAGCGCGTCAATTCACCCCGTGTGAAGATTCTTTTCGATATCTATCATGTGCAGATCATGGACGGGAACGTTGTCGAAAACATCAAAGCCGCTTTTCCGCTGATAGGGCACTTCCACACCGCAGGCGTTCCCGGACGCCACGAACTGGACGAAACTCAAGAGCTGAATTACGGCTTCATCTTCCGGGCCATCGCCGATCTTGGATACACCGGCTACGTCGCCCACGAATACGATCCCACGCCAGGGCGCGATCCGGTGCAAATGCTGGAAAAGGTCTTCGCGATCGCCGACGTCTAGGGATAACCGGATTGAAATGGGAAAAGAGAGGTCATTACGATGAAATTTCGCAGCTTGCTTCACGGACGTTCCACGGCCTTTTTTTGGCCGGCCGTTGTCCTCGCCGCCATTGGCGTACCCTTCGTGGCCGCGCAGGTGCGCGATGTTCTTGTGAACCCCAACTTCACCGGTACGATATACATCGTGAAGGAGAACTCCACGGGAAGCTTCGCCCATTACCGTTTTGAGCCGGGCGCGCACACGAAATGGCACGTCCACGAAATGGGCCAGGTCATCCTGTGCGAAGAGGGCGTGTGCCGTTCACAGCTCAAAGACGGAGCGCTCGTCGAGTTGCATACGGGCGAAACCACCTATGTCCCGCCGGGTGTTCCTCATTGGCAGGGCGCGTCGCCGAAAGAGGGAGGCACCCAGTTTAATGTTCAACGTGGCAAGACTGAGTGGCTGAACGAAGTGACCGAGGCGGAATACAACATGTCGCCAACTCCGAAGAAGTAGGGCTCTTAGGGGATCCTAGTGCACGAAGGAAAGTGAACCGTGGCGGGCGAGAAACCGCGAAAGGAAGGGCGACGCGAAGGCGGGTTGGGAGCGAAATAGGTTCACTTCTCTCCAAAGAGAAGAATCCCATGGGTATACTGCGACGTTTCTTAGCCGTTCGACCCCACGAGCGGGCATCACTTGCAGTATGCTAGCTGAGTATCAAGGAGCCTCACTTTGATGTCACGTTATGGTTCGCCACGTTTTTCGCGCCGGGAGGCGTTTGGACTTTTGGGAGCCGGTGCGGCCGCCGCTTTATTCCCGAAGTTTGCCTCCGCCGCACCCACGTTCCCAAAGGGATCCATCATTCGCACGGTGCTCAAAGACTACGCGCCGGAAGATCTGGCCGGCGGTGCAACGCTCTTTCATGAGCATTTGTCGTTCGCGCCCGATTTCATGACCCGTTGGACTGCCGCCGCGCGTGCGGCGCGTGAAGCCAACGG
>JBEKBK010000620.1:0-4646 GCA_050015435.1 Bryobacteraceae bacterium | reverse complement strand
CCTTTCCGCCGCTGGGGTTCTTGATCTGGTCGATCTCCGTGCCGTCCGAACGGCAGGGATGATCCCCGACAAAATAGGCGACGTGGTTGTCCGGCATCGTCGTGACGTCGCCCGCCAGCGTTAGCGTCGAGACGAGAATCCCGCGCTTGACCTCCCTGCGCGAATTCACGTACGGCACATCCTTGACCAGCAAGTGGCCCGACCGGATTTCTAGGTCATAGCCCTCGTCGCGCAGCCGCTTCAGGTCGTGGCTACGACTTATTAGTCTCTGAGACATCGAAGATCATCCCATCCTTGATCCTGACGGTCCCGCCCTCCGTCAACGTCCCTTCCGGGTTCTTGTGCGGGCCTTTTCTGTAGGTGATCGTGAACATGACGTTCGGACCCACCGGCACCGGGTTGAACGCCAGGGCGACGAGCTGGTCGAACGACAATGTTTTCGTCGGGACCTCCTTCTTCCGGCCGTTCACGATAATCGTGAACACCTTGGGCGGCCCGCTGTGGAAATGCTCATCCTCTTTCAGGTGGACCGTCTCCGGGCCGTTCTCAATTTCCTGATCTTCTCTATCGCCGGTCACCTCGCGGTAAAGTTCGAGACCCGCCGCGACGTTGCCGAGCTTATAGAGCGCCGCGCCCGTCGTCGGGCTGGGCGCTTCATACTTGTGCTCATCGATGTGAACCCGCACCTCGTGCTTGTGTTCGTGTTCAGACATATTGAATTCTCCTTATGGCTTATCTGGTTACTGCACTGCTCATTGCTTCGCTCGAACACGCGCCGCCGCCCGAACCGTGAGGTTCTGCGACTGGAAGCGGTTGCGGACGATTTGCACCATCTCGTCGTAAACCCGAGCCTTCCTTTCCGGGTCGGAAATCGTGAGAATCAGTGAAAACGGCTGCGGTTGGAACGTCTCCTCTTCCTCGATCCCGTGCCGAGTGAGGAGCTGGACCTTCAGCCGCCAGCGATCGCCACGCTCACCGTTCTCCCCGAGATCGCCGTAATAAGTTCGAACCGGAGCCCACTTGCGCAGTTTTTCCACCTGATAGGACTCGTAAAGCAGTCCTGGGTTCTTGTGCTCCGGCGGCACCAGGCCTACAAATATCGGTTTCGGTTTAACCAGCCCTGTCTCGCGCGATTTCTGCGTCCGGTAGACGCCGAAATGAGCATCAATGTGGGTCTCGCAGTATTCCGTCCCCCATCGCGCGCCGCGTGCCGGCGCGAATGCAACCGTCATCCAGACCTCCCCGAAAAACTTCCCGTCCCGCCGCAGCGACGGCGGATAGGGGAAATCATCCCATTCGAGAAAATACCCCGGCCGGAGCATGTCATCGAAAACAAGCGTCGAGGTATGCGCGTTGCATTCCAGGCAGTACGGCACAGGTGCGGGCAAACCAAACCCGAAGAAATTCTCGTCTCCGTCAGGCACGCGAAGCCTGGTCCGCGGATCGCGCGCGTGGTGCGTCAGCAGAGCCCTGGCCAGCACGGGAGACGGCGTTGGCGTGACCTGATGGTAGATCTGCGCGAGAGTCCGGGCGACAAGCGGCGTAGCGAAACTCGTTCCAAGATTCTCAGCGGAGCCGGTTCCGTTCACCGAACGAATGCCGGCAATGTGAGAAAAGTCCGTAGAGCACGATCCGCCGTAATGAACCAGGTCCGGCTTGATCACATAGTTAGGACCGGCGCCGTGCCGGGAGAAGGCTGATGGATCATGCTCCTTCGGTCCGTTCTTCTTGTAATCGACGTGCGACACCGCGCCAACAGTGATCCCGAGAACGCTATCAGCAGGCGAGGTAATTCTGCCGGCTTGTAACTGGCCGCCAGTTCGTGGGAAATCCAGGAGCGGCGGCGTGTCATAGTTCCCGGCACTGATGACAAACGAAACCTTGTATTTTTCCTGCAGATTGTCGAGCTCTTCGGCAAGCGTGGAAAACGCATCAAGCGAGCAAACGGCGTCCGTGTTAAGGGAAAGATTCCAGACTTTATACGCATTTGCATACTGCTGAAGCGCCGCTTCCAGCGACACGAGAAACTCTGATTCCAGAAGGGGAAGCATATCCCCTTTCGCGGGATCATCGTTCGGCATCACCTGCAGATCGAACACGCCGCACGGGCTGTCGTCGAGCCCGGTCATGGTGGGATTGAGCTGGCCGCCCCAGACGATTAGCCCCGCCACGAACGTACCGTGATCGGTATTTCTGTATTCCGGCGCGACTTGGGAGTCGCGGCCCACAACCCAGCTCTCCAGACCGGGAACCTGCTCGGAAATTCCGCTATCCACCACAACCACGACCGGGAAGTCACCCATCACGTCGTCACCACTCGGGAGATTCGGAAGCGGCTTCGCGGCGAACATCTGGGGGCGGAGCGTCCGGATGACCGGCATCGGCGTTATCGAACGCACGCCGATGATGCGGGACAGGGCATCGACATCCTCGACGTTGCGGCACTCGGTCTCATAAGTGAAGCTCGATGACGAATATCCCCGGCTGCTGCTCACCCTGATAGCGCGTTCCCGGCACGTGCTTTCGAAATCCTCGACCAGCCTAGCCTGGTCACTGTCCGCGCCGAAATTAAAAAGCCCCGCCCGCGTGATGAAACCCTGTTTGCCGCGCGGACTTCGGCGGAGCACGTCCCTGGCTTCGAGACCGCTGCGGCGAAAGGCGGGCGTGACAGGTTCGATCGTCTCGACGCAGGAAAGCTCCTTCATCATCCGATCGGACGTGTTGCGCTCAATGAGCTCAGTGAGGCGATCTAATCCTTCCGGCGTCGCCTTGACAAACAATTCTCCGAGGCGCCCAGCGCCCACGATCGGGCAGGATTGTGCGGAGAACAGATTCTCCGGCCGATGGCTTTTTGCCGCCGCTTTCGGGAGCAGTTTTACCCGCACGGGCGCAGCGCCGGCCCTCCGCACCTGTGGAACAATAGCCGTGCGTATCGCGGAGACCTGGGTCGAAAGCCGCGAGCGGTACCTGGCGTCAACGGGCCGAAACGGTTTGGGAGGCGCTCCGCCGCCTGAAATCTTACGCTCGGTGCCCTGCTTGGGCATGATGACCTTTATCAGCAGGCGTTCATGCCGGGGTGGTCTCGTTATATCAGCCATCGGACCTTACTCCTTTCGCCCACCGATGCGCCGTCGCCTTTGAGACGCCGAAGAGATCGGCGAGTGCCGCGTGGCTGTACAGCCTGGCGTTTCTGTCACGGAGCATCGTTGAAATGGCATGTTCATCCTTGCCACGCAGAAGTGATAAGAACCGACGATCCTCGCCTTCACCGATGCCCATATTCTGGAGAACCTGGAAGGCGTCCTTCATCTCGGGGAATTGCTGTTTCGTGATCCGGCGGCGCCGGAGCCGCACACACACTTCGTGAATATCCGATCCGGAAAATCCTTCCGAAAGATCGACGAGCAGCTCTATTTCCCGCGACGTGAACTGCAACTCCGCACTGAACTGCACCCACATCTTCCGGCGCAAATCCGCAGTAGGAAAATCCAGCGCCAACCGGTAGCTGAAGCGCCTCCATATTGCAGAGTCGAGCAATTCATGGTGGTTCGTCGCGGCGATCACGATCGATTGATTGCCCAGCGTATCCAGGTTCTGGATGAAACTGTTCACAACGCGCTTCAGTTCTCCCAGTTCCTGGCTGTCGCCGCGCAGCTTCGCGATCGCATCGAACTCGTCGAGAAACAGCACACACGGAGTTTTGGCCGCAAAATCGAAAAGAGCGCGAATGTTTTTCGACGTGCTTCCGAGGAACGAAGAGATCAAGCCATCGAGGCGCGCGACGTACAGCTCCAGGCCCAGCTCCTGAGCGATGTAACGCGCGAGGCGGCTCTTTCCAGTTCCCGGCGGGCCGTACATCAAGAAACTCAGCGACGTGGTGAGGCCCTGGACATCTGCTTGCGCGTAGCTCTTCGCGATGCTCAGAAATTCGTTGACGGTGTCCCATTGGTCTTGGCCGAGAACAACCGGGGACTCGGAAAGTGTTTTGAGATTCACCCGTTCTATGAGCGGGAAACGGCTGTCGGCATCGACAGGCAGAACTTTGGCAAACGCCGCCCCGGTGGGCCGCAGCTGCTGATCACTCTCTTCGAGCATCTTGCGCAGGCGGCCGGCAGAAGCTTCGTCCCCAGCCTTTTCAAGTTTGTCCGCGAGGAAAGCCGTATAGTTACGGACCTTGTCTATATCGAGACGAAGAGCACCGTTAACGATACGAAATAGCTCGCTCATGAAACTAATATCCTGATTCATGAGACGAATATGCCATGCAGTGAGACGATTGTCAAGACTCCTGAACGGCTGCGGCGGCTGCGCCGACTTCTCCCACTTCAGCCTCCTCCGGTGTACGCCGCTCACCCGCGGCTCGGACGGGCACTTCGGATTGCGCCGGTTTCGCGCCAAAGCAAAAACAAAACCCACTTTGGCACTCACCGCGCTTTCATTCACACCCTGCCACCCTCGGAGGCCTCCGTTCTATCCCTTTCTTCGTTCCGGTTTGTTTTTTCTCGCTGCCGCTTCAAGTGTAAAGAAAAAACGGCTCTGAACAAGAATCTGGATAAATGCGCATATTACGCGGCTTTCTGGAGAACGAGGAATTCGGTCCTGGTAGCCGCCAAGCGCTGCGCCTTCAGGAGCAGGTAGTCCATGTC
>JBEKBK010000619.1:0-4649 GCA_050015435.1 Bryobacteraceae bacterium | reverse complement strand
CCTTCGGATCTCCCCGGGACACTTGAAACTCGATGGGGCGTCGTGACATACCCCAGTATAGGTCAAAACATTCAGGATCGGAAATGTATTATAGCCTCTTTTCATGCGGTCAGAGACCTAGGCCTTTTTTAATTTTGTCGTAATGCTGACATGCGAAATAGTCTGGACTTCGCGGTGTTCTCTATAATTAGCATGATGAAAAACTTCAAGAACGCGCACCTACTGATGGCATTCGCCGCCATCGCGTTCGCCCCGTTTGCGGCCCAGGCGCAATTCCGTCACCCGTCCTATCTGCGCGCCCGCAGTGACCTTCGGCGGGCGACCTTGCTCAAGCGCATTCCGGATGAGCCCAACGTCAACCGCGATATGGCCACGGCCGCGGACTTCACCGAGCGCGCCATTCACGAGCTCGATGACGCCGAGCGCTGGGACCGCAGGGTTATTGACGACCATCCGCCCATCGACACTCATCTCGGCCGGGGCAGCCGATTTCGCGAAATTCTGCGGCTCCTCGATAGCGCCCGCCACGATATCGAGCAGGAAGAAGACAACCCGATCGCCCGTGAGTGGCGCAATCGCGCGTTCCGCAATATCGATGATGCCATGGCCCTGGTTCGCAAGGGTGGCTATGACAAATTCGAAGACGGTGTCATACCCGGACCACCGCCGATGCCGCCGTGCACCCGGCCTACCTGCATGCCGTGTCCGATCTTCGCTACGCCCGCGCGTTGCTCTTCCGCCCCGATTGGGGTCCTGTGATGCGCGACCAGCGCGCGGCGGTTGACGAGATCGACCACGCCATTGGCGAAGCCAAGCGCGCCGCCATTGACGACGGAAAAAATCCGGACGACCACCCGCCCATCGACCGCGGGCTCGGCTGGGAAGGCCGTTTCCGCAAGGCGATGGAGCTGTTGAACTCCGCTGAACGCGATCTGTCCATGGCAGAGAGTAACGGAGCCGCGGCCGCGTGGCGCAGCGCCGCCCTGGCCAACGTGAGAAACGCCAAAGCGTTCGTCGATAAGGCCATGCGCGATTCCTGGTGGCGCTAGCGGCCCGCCGCAGCAAGAACGTGGGCACGACCACTCCCTCACGGTCGCGGCTCGGCTGCTTATACCGAGCCGCGCGCATTAGCTAGCGGCTTTCACCGTACATTGGGATACGTAATCTGTTCGACAACTCATTCTCACCGCTGTGAAACTTTCGGGGCGTAGTGTAGAAAGTCTTTATGCGCCTCCCATCCGCGGTTCTGGCAACTCTTTTCGCCCTTCTGATAGCGCTCGCTTTAACGGCGCAGGAAGACGCCACAGACACCAAGGGCCGCTCGCTTGCACGCCGCCCGAAAGCGACGTCGACCGTGCCGACGGCAAACCCAACGTCGACCCCGACCCCAACCGGTTTTTCGATCACGCCGACAGCCGCGCCCGGAGCGGTCTTCACCCCCATGAATCCCAATCTGCCGGGCTTGTCGACTTACAATGCGGGCCAACCCATGACCACGTCGGTCAGCCCGGATGGGAGAACCATGCTGGTCCTAACGAGCGGCTATAACCTGCTGAACGGATCTGATGGCAGCAATCTCGCGGCCGCCGGCAATGAGTATGTGTTCGTATATGACATCTCGTCCAACAAGTTGAATCAGCTTGGAGCTGTCCCCCTGCCAGCAGCATACGCGGGGATTGCCTGGAACCCTAGCGGCAAGGAATTCTACGTTTCCGGAGGCGCAGGGGACCTGGTATTCGTCATTACCGCGGGCGCAACGGGTTTCGGTCTCGGGGCCACCATTCCGATGGGGCACGTCAACACGACGGGTTTCGGCAGTGGATTGGGGCTGGGGCAACCCTCCATCGTTGCTGGGATGTCGGTCAATTCCAGTGGCACCCGCCTGCTGGTAGCGAACATGGAGAACGACTCCGTCACGCTGGTTGATATTCCCAACCGCAAGGTGATTACCGAACTCGACTTGCGCCCGGATACCACCAACTCTTCCGGGGCCGTAATCGCGGGTGGCGAGTTTCCGTTCTGGACGGTGATCAAGGGGAATAACAAAGCTTACGTTTCGAGTATGCGTGATCGCGAAATCGACGTGTTAAGCCTGACGAACGACCGGCTTGCGGTGACGAAGCGCATTCCCGTTCAGGGCAACCCCAATAAGATGATCCTCGACAAGGCACAAGCTCGGCTGATTGCCGCGGAGGACAATGCCGACGCGGCGGTGGTCATCGATACGAATCTCGACATCGTACTCGACACGATCCCCACTACCGCGCCTACCCAAAGCTACGCCCTTTACGAAAACTTCCTGAAAGGCAGCAACCCGAATTCGCTGGCTCTCTCGCTCGATGAAAAGACGCTCTACGTTACCAATGGCGGCACGAATTCGATTGCGGTCATCTCGCTCAATACATACGTCGCTCCAAGCTATACCTCCGCGCTGATTCCCACCGGCTGGTACCCGCACGCAGTTGCCGTGAGCGCCGACGGCTCTACCCTGTTCGTCGCCAACGCCAAGAATGTACCGGGACCCAACCCGCAGAACTGCAAGAGCGCGATCGGCGTGAATGGAGGCAGCCCCACCTGCAACGCCACGAATCAGTACGTCCTTCAATTGGAAAAGGGCGGAATGCTAACCATTCCCGTCCCAACCGACCCGCAGGTTCTCGAGTCCCTCACGGCGCAAGTAGAGTCGAACAATAATTTCGCGCTTGCTGCCAACCACGATAGCAACGCGGCCGTCATGGCTCAAATTCGTTCCAAGATCCAGCATGTGATCTATATCGTGAAGGAGAATCGTACCTACGATCAGATCCTCGGCGATCTGCCGCAGGGCAACGGTGACCCATCCATCGTGGTCTTTGGAAACGCCTACACGCCCAATCAGCACCAGATCGCGAGTCAATTCGTGACGCTCGACAATTTCTATGATTCGGGCGAGGTGAGCGGCGTGGGATGGAACTGGTCGACCGCCGCACGAGCCACCGACTACGTCGAGAAGACGGTTTTTCCGTCTTACGCCAATCGGTTTGGTCCGACCTTCTATGACTATGAAGGCACGAATCGCAACATCAACCTCAGCGTGGGAACGCTTGCGGCCCGCCAGGCTCTGTTGCCGATCCCGCTGCTCAACGATCCGAATGTCCTGCCCGGAACGGCGGATGTCGCCGCTCCCGATTCCTCGGAAGGCGAGGCTGGAGCTGGTTATCTCTGGAGCGGCGCGCTGAACCATGGGCTTTCGGTGCGCAATTATGGGTTCTTTATCGATCTGATCCGGTATCAGTTGCCGGCCCCGTTCACGGCGCTCAATATTCCGCCGTCGACTACGCCATTCGCCTCCAATGCACCGCAATCCATCCCGGCGAATGCGGAACTGGCGCCGTATACGGACGTCTATTTTCGCGGGTTCGATAACGCCTGGCCCGATTATTATCGCTATCAGGAATGGGCTCGCGAGTTCGATCAATATGTCATCAACGGAAACTTACCCGCCCTGTCCCTGGTGCGCTTTATGCATGATCACACGGGCAATTTCGATACAGCGCAGTTTGGGATCAATACGCCTGAGATCCAAATCGCCGACAACGACTACGCGGTCGGTTTGCTGCTCGAACATCTTTCGAAAAGCCCCTACGCCTACAACACTCTGGTCTTCGTGATCGAAGACGACGCGCAGGACGGACCGGATCATGTGGATGCTCACCGCAGCACTGCCTACATCGCGGGTCCGTATGTCAAGCAGGGCGGGGTTGTTTCCACCCGCTATACCACGGTGAATTTCGTGCGAACCATCAAGGACGTGCTCGGAATTCCATACTTCGGGATCACTGACGGCACGGCCGAACCGATGGCCGATGTATTCGATTTGACCCAGTCCACGTGGAACTATGCTTCGCTGGTGCCCGGCATTCTGCGGACCTCATCCACGCTGCCGCTGCCCGCCAAGACATCCAGCAACAGTCTTCCTGATACTAAGCAGAACCGGCTTGCGTCCAAGCCGCGCCACAACGCGAAGTGGTGGGCGAGCAAAATGGCCGGCCAGGACTTCGACAAGGAAGATGATCTCGATACGGTCAACTACAATCTCGTCTTGTGGCAAGGGATGAAGGGGAAGCGCGTTCCCTATCCTGAAGTGCGTAGCGGCGCAGACCTGAGCGAGAATCGCGATCAGCTTCTCAAAAGTACGCACTAAGCCCGCGCGTATCATGGTATGCACGGGAGTACACTGGCGCACATGAGCCACGACGCCCCCCCGTGACACCGAGCGGGGACACCGCTTAACGGGAGTGATGCGTCCTATGTACGCGCGGCAATGGCTGCTGGGGCCGCGCCACGCCACTCTATTCCAGACGAAGGCATGCCGCCCAGCACCGCCTACCATTTGATCCACGATGAGTTCATCTTTGACGGCAGCTCGCGCTTTAACCTGGCCACTTTCTACAGCACCTGGACGGAGCCGGAAGCACGGCACCTGATGTCCGAGACGTTCGATAAGAACACGATCGACAAGGACGAATACCCTCAGGCGGCCGAACTGGAGATGGGTTGCGTGCACATGCTGGCCGATTTGTGGCATGCTCCCGATCCCGCCAATACCCTGGGCACCTCCACCATTGGGTCGAGCGAAGCGTGCATGCTGGGCGGCCTCGCGCTAAAAT
>JBEKBK010000618.1:0-4663 GCA_050015435.1 Bryobacteraceae bacterium | reverse complement strand
GGTGTCGGAAAGACAGTGGATATTTGTCCGATGTACCTCGGCGGCAAGAACTGGCAATATGCCGCGTTTAGTCCGAAGACACGCATGATCTACATCCCCACCTCGGCGAACCTGTGTAGTTCGATGACCGGTCAGAAACCGGAGTATAGGGTGGGTTCAACATATACAGGTGGACGCAGGTGAATTGTACATAGCCCCCGGCGCCGATCACGTGGGCGAAACTCAGGCATGGAATGTGGATACCGGCAAGAAGGTCTGGTCTTACAATTTCCCGTACTCATCGAATTGGGGCTCGCTCCTGACCACGGCCAGTGGCTTGGTTTTTGGTGGCGGCACGTCCGACCGGATGTTTCGCGCCCTTGATGCATCCACCGGAAAATTGCTTTGGCAGATGCCCACCAGTTCGGGCGTCATGGGTCAGCCGTCGACGTTCATGGTGGACGGTAAGCAATACGTTGCCGTCATGACGGGATGGGGTGGCGACGCACGGGGAGTCCAAGCCCGTTTGGAAAGGCTTCGGCCAGGAGAGTTTCCGGAAGTGCCCGACGGCGGATCCATCTGGGTTTTTACGCTACCCACGGGACAGTAGGACGAACCATGGATCGCCCCGAGGGAATACAGCGCTCTTCGCCGTCTTCTTTGTACGGCGTGTGTGGAGCGGATGAATCGTCGCCGCGCGATGATTAACCTAGGCATTGGCAGCCTTGGGATGGGTATGATTCCTGCCGTCCTTGTTGGCCAAACCGATCCGGCATCGGCGCCGCCGCAGGAAGGAGACCTTTTGGTAAAGGTCGGCGATAAAACCCCCAAGTCCGTGCGGCCGGAGGACATTGCCATCGGAGCTCCTCCCGTACGAGTCTGGCCGATGACTCAGGCGAGCAACATCGTGCGGAACGAGAATCGCCTCAATGAGGTGCTGCTGATACGGCTCGATCCGGCAACCCTGAACGTTGAAACCCGATCCATCTGCGCGGATGGCGTTCTCGCGTTCAGTGTTCTGTGTCCCCATGCCGGGTGCACGATTACTGATTGGATACCGTCGCGAAACGTCCTGGCATGCGATTGCCACTCCTCCTAATTCGATCCGAGAGAGGCGTGCAAAGTGGTTGACGGTCCTGCGGCGCATCGGCTGCCTCCCCTTGCGCTCAAGCTGGTCAATGGGAATCTGGCTGTAGCAAGACCCTTCGCGGTGGCCATCCGCTTCGATGAATAGCGTAATATGAGTGATCGAGGCGATGAGCGCCAGTCAGCTCGAACTCGCAACCCGATCGTGTTGCGTGGCCAGTGGAATTCGTGGCCTAAGCGCGGCAGCGGCAATGCTTGTGGCGGTTGTTTCGAGTTTCGCGCAGCAGGAGCTCAAAGGACCGGAGCAGCCAATTCCCTACAGTCACAAACAGCATCTGGCTCTGCGGCTGGCCTGTAAGGATTGCCATGTGAATCCCGACCCTGGAGATACGATGAGCTTTCCTGCTTCATCGAAGTGCATGTCCTGCCATCAGACGATCAAGAAGGATAGCGCCGCGATTCAGAAGCTAGCAACGTTCGATCGCAACAAGCAGGAAATTCCGTGGGTCCGGGTTTACAAGGTACCGGATTTTGTGTTTTTCAGTCACAAGACTCATCTGGACGCAAGCGCCAAATGTGAGGAGTGCCATGGTCAGGTTGCGCAGCGGGATCGTTTGTTCCGCGAAAGCGATCTGTCGATGGCGGGATGCATGAGCTGTCATCGGGAGCGCAATGCCGCTATGGGTTGCGAATCCTGTCACGACGCGCGATAGGTTAGGAATGAACTGAGGCAGGAGATGATATGAAGAAAAAAGGCAGCACGCGGCGGCGCGCTTTGCTGGGCGGATTGGGAGCGGGCCTGGCGGGAACGGCTCTATTGAAGTCGCAGCAGGATCCTGCTCATGACAATGCACGAGTACCCGGCATGGATGAGCTCGGGACCGTGGTGGAGTTCGAGGCCGTTGCGTATGCGAAAATCCCTCGAGAGACCTACACTTACACCGCGTACGGATCGGAAGGCGAATTCACACTAAGGCGTAATCGGCAAGCTTTCGATTGGGTGGAGCTGGTCCCGCGCGGAATCGTAGACGTAAGCTCGGTAAAGACGGGCACTGAGATCCTCGGGACCCCGATGAACTTTCCGATGATAGTGTCGCCCAGCGCGGCTCACGGTGCGCTTCATCGGGACGGGGAGATGGGCACCCACCAGGGCGCCACGGCCGCTTCTGCCACTCCGATGATCATCAGCGCCAATGCGTCTTTTCCCGTGGACAAAATTGCAGCCGCGGCCACCAGTCCCGTATGGTGGCAGCTTTACCCCCAACAACAGATGGACCGGACCAAGGAATTGCTGGATCGGGCTCTTGCGGCCGGCGCCAAGGCGATCGTGATGACGGTGGACCAGCAAGCGACATATTATGAACGCTCCGTGCGCGACCGCAACCTCAACGCAGCGCCTCTCGGCGGCGGAGGCCGCGGGGGTAGTGGGCGTGGTGGTGCAGCGCCTGCTGCCGCAAGCAATCCTTATCGGGTGCAGCCAGGACGCCTTTGGTACAACTGGCAGTACGCCGATGAAGTACGCAAGATGCTGAAGGTCCCGCTTCTGGTCAAGGGAGTGTTGACCGGTGAGGATGCGAAGGCGTTTGCCGATCACGGCTTCGACGGAATCTACGTTTCCAATCACGGCGGAAGGTCGCTCGACTACGACCCCGCAACGCTTGAAGTTCTGGCCGAAGTTGTCGATGCGGTGCCGGCGCGAGTGCCCGTGATTTTCGACAGCGGCATTCGGAACGGGTCGGACATTTTGAAGGCCCTTGCTCTGGGGGCCAAAGCCGTCTGTCTCGGCCGTGCCATTCGCTGGGGACTCGCTGCGTATGGGCCGGCAGGCGTTCAGCGGGTCATCGAGATTCTTCAGGCGGAATTAGTGATGGCGATGGCCCAAACCGGCAGGCCCGACTTGGCGTCGATCGATAGAAGCTTAGTGAGGATCCATTTCCGATGAAAAAAACCACTTTGACAAGACGTCAGGCTCTGGCCGGTTTCGGATCGCTGGCCGCCGCCGCTCCGCTGATGGCGGATCAATCACCCGTGCTAGCCCCCGAGCCAGCTGGCCGCATCGCGCCACGCAATGACCTGGTCAACGTGCTCGAATTCGAGAGCATGGCCGAGCGCAAGTTGGCTCCTCCGGTTTACAAGACCATTGCCGGAAGTGATCGGTCTTTCTTTGAGCGAATCACGTTCCGTCCGCGCATGATGGTGCCAACCACTCAAATGGACCTCAGTCTCCCGCTGTTTGGAGAGAAGATGTTCGCCCCAATCATGGCCGGTCCGCTAGCGAAAATGCAGAATTACCATCCGGACGGCGAGACCGGCGTGGTGCGGGCCGCTTCCGCCGCTAAAGCATGGGTGGTTGTGAGTAGTGAATCCAGCGTGCCTGTCGAAAAGATTGCGGCGGAATCGAAGACGGTCCTCTGGTATCAAGTCTTCCTTGAGGGCGATATGTCCGCCCAGCGCACGAAGATGGATCAGGCGGTCAAGGCTGGTTGTAAGGCCATCTGCATCACAGCCGGCGTGCCGTTTCGCAATGCCGAAGCCAAAGCCGGGCCGGCGAAGCTGGCTGCGATGTCGCGGCCGGCGCTCAACTGGGATGTGATCGAGCAACTGCGGAAGGGTATCAATGTTCCGGTGCTGATCAAAGGCATCATGACTCCTGATGAGGCGGAATCGGCAATTAAACGTGGTGTTCAGGGCATTGTGGTTTCGAACTACGGCGGACTCCTGACTCCGGGGATGGCATCTTCCCTGGAGATGCTGCCTTCGATTGCGGATGCTGTTGCCGGACGGGTGCCGATCCTGATCGACGGAAGCTTCCGGCGGGGTTCCGATATCTTCAAGGCTCTTGCTTTCGGAGCTACGGCGGTCATGATTGGGAGACCGATTGCCTGGGGACTTGCAGCTTATGGCCCGGAAGGCACACAACAGGTTCTGGAAATGCTGCAGACCGAAGTGGCGCGGGATATGGCGCACACCGGCAGGCCAACGCTCAAGGATATCGACCGCACTGTGGTCAAGCTACATGAGGTCTAAGTCTTCAAAACCGCTATAACCTCGAACGAGAAAAGGAGTTGAAAATGAATCGTCTATTTGCAACATTCGTGCTGTGTGCAGCACTCGGATTTGTGAGGGGTCGAGCGCAGGCTCAGCAGGCACGCCCGAACCAGGGAACACAGCCGACCTCCACGGCTGATCCTTATGCAAACAACCCGGACGCGGGGACGATGAGGTTCCCGCTTGCGGCGCCCGCCGGAACGGATTCCGGCGCCATCACGAAAGCGCCTCCCGGAGCCGTCAATCAGGCAGTACCCGATCCCGCCACTTGGAAATACGGGCACGCCTTCGATGCGCCACCGAACGCCAAGATCTGGAATCCGGTGATGATCAAACTGATGAAGGGCGAGAAAGTGACCGGTGGCACGGTATTCAGCTCCGACAGTCCGGAAACGTATTGCGCGATGGCCAACGCCGGCTATGACTTCATCTGGACCGAGATGCAGCATGATTCACGCGACTGGGAAGCGGTCGGCCGGATGTGGAGGGCCTGTCCGCACGCCAAGGCAGTTCCCGGCGTCCGCGTAGCCTACACCGATGAGCGCGAGAT
>JBEKBK010000617.1:0-4665 GCA_050015435.1 Bryobacteraceae bacterium | reverse complement strand
TCAGCTCGCGAAGTTCGCCCTTCGCGGCTCTTCTGTTTTATCGCAGGTTTTTCGGGGTCCCCAAATGGGGTTCTCAGTCAGGCGGGGCGATGCGGTTCAACCGCTGTGCATAAGTCAACTGGTACGTCGTTTGGGAGTACTGGTGCGCCGTATTTCTATGTACAGTCGTCTCCTCCGAGCACCTTCCCGTCGGGCGAAGTGACCGATGGAGGAGGCAATACGTGTAACACCTCCGTGAACGGATCGCCCTATCCGATCACGTGTTATTAACCTCGATTTGTGGGTAATGCCCCGTTTGCAGCCCGCCGAGGATTCTCTTGTTCGCGACGCGAGATCCTTGTGCGGGCCATTCGGCGGGATGTTCGCGCTCCGGGCTAGCGCTGATTTGAACGCCTTCGGCTTCTCCAAGACGATACGGGGGACGCTGTTTGCCCGATGGAACACCTGGCTGTATTCGCCGCTG
Source organism: Bryobacteraceae bacterium (assembly GCA_050015435.1). Lineage (GTDB taxonomy): Bacteria > Acidobacteriota > Terriglobia > Bryobacterales > Bryobacteraceae > Palsa-187. The sequence continues at coordinate 4,202 of JBEKBK010000617.1, read as the reverse complement.
TGCGTGGTGATCGCGGTGCTCGCCGCCGGCTTGGCGCGACGTTAGTTCGGCGGATCCGCCAGGATCTTGATCCCCATCAAGTTCTCGCGACTCGGTATAAGCTCCGATTCCCCGCTCGGAAATCCGTTTATGTAAAGCAAGTAGGCCAGGATATTCACCAGAACAGGACGATCCAACGATTGTGGCTTATTCATCGGCATGGTGGTTCGGATCCGTTCAAACAGGTCGCGGAGCGTCTTGCCATTCCAGTTCTCGCGGAACTCCGGCCCCAGCAGGGGAGGTCCATAATCGCTCGCCTACAGCCTGTCACCGTGGCAGCGGGAACAGTGCTCGTCGTACAGAGGCGCGCCAGTGTCGGCTTGCTTGTCCGCATAGACACCGTCCCACACGGTGCGCTGGGCGAAAAGCATCGGGGCGGCGCACAAGGTGAACAAAAGTACGATCCTCACGAGCCCCCTCTTCTTCCCGACTTGCTACTTCTGTTTGGCGATGATCATATCCTTGATCTTCGCGTAGGTTGCCGCCGGGAGGATCTTCTTATCCACGAGCTCGTTTTTTCCTTTATAGGGGCGACCCTTGATGATTTTGTCGCTGTAAGCTTTGCCAATGCCGGGCAGAGCATCGAGCTCATCAGCGGTGGCGGAATTGATATCGACGAGCGCGGTCTTCGTCGCCGCGGCTTTGGGGGCTGAAGGCGTCTGGGCCCCGGTTACTTGGGGCGCGACCATCAGCGAGATCGCAGTGGCTATCAGGAAGATCAATCGGGTCAGTTTCATGCTCGTCTGATTCTCCTTGGGTGGCCGCGCCCGGAGGAGCCCGCGCAACGTCTATACCATCATAATCTTTTGAGCCCGCGCAAGACTGAGTTCGCTGCCTAATCGACGAGACCGGCGATGGTCAACCAGAAGACGCCTATAACGCTCTCGAACGCGAGCCGGATGATTGGGCTGTTGCCGCAGATGCGCAATGCCGAGGGATAACCTTCCACCACGGACGGCATGGAGAGCGCGATTCCGTGGGGAAGAATCGGCTTCAGATTACCGCCGATAATATTGGCGACCTCGCCCACTGCGTCCCGAACGTCGTCGTCGAATTTCTCCGGCACCGGAATGCCCATGAGGCGAGCCGTGAAATCGCACGCCTGGTTGCGATTGCATTGGAGCAAGACGGCGCCCTTCCAGGCTCCTGCAAAGTACACGGCTCCGGTAATCATTTCCTCATTGACCAGCAGCTCGACGTCGGCAGGATGCACCTCCAACTTCAGCATGCTGAGGAATACGCTTTCCGAAAGGCCATATATGTCGGTTCGGAAGGGTTCCAGTTCCAGTTCAGTCTGCATAGTAAGTCCTCTAGCTCATCTGGTAATACGCTGCTGCTCCGGCAAGCTTGCGTTCGAAGGTGGCGTCGAGGTTCATCAATGTCTCGGCGCTTCCCAACAGCAGCATCCCGCGCGGCGCCATATTGACCCGGATGGATTGCACAATCTCTCGCTTGGTGGCGACATCAAAATAAATCAGAACATTGCGGCAGAGCGCCAGGTCGAAGGATCCGAACGACCGGGGAATCTCGCGCAGGTCAAGCTGCTGGAAACGGACCATGCGCCGCACCTGCTCGCTGACTTCCCACTCCAGGCCGTGCCGTTTGAAGTATTTCACCAGGTAAGCGGCCGGCAATCCGCGGCTGATTTCGATCTGCGCATAGCGTCCCCTGCGCGCGCGATCCAGGATTTGATGGGAAAGATCGGTGCCGAGGATGTCAATCTGCCAGCTTCCCAACCCCAGTTCCAAAAGAAGCATGGCGACGCTGTAGGCTTCCTGGCCCGAAGAGGCCGCAGCTGACCAGATCGAAAGACGGCGCGTGGATGCGCGCGTATTCTTGAGCTCCGGCAGAATCAGCGTTTTGAGAGCCTCGAAGGCGGCCGTATCGCGGCAAAACAGAGTTTCATGGATGGTAATGGACTCCACCACGGCTCGTTTCAAAGTTCCGGGATGGGTGGCGCGCAGGAGCGCGCACAAATCGTTAATGCTGGTGAGCTTCGAGTCCTTCACAATCGGCGTCAGTCGCGCGTCCAGCAGATATTGTTTGCCGGCGTCGAGCACGATTCCAGATTCGCGGTAGATGTACTGCTGAAGGAATGCGTAGTTTTCGGACGTAATCCCGGGCTTTGCCCCGGTTTCATATGGCGTGATTTTCACTGGAGTCATCATCGGTTCAAGAATGTGATTCAAATCAGTCCCAGGATTTCCGGCACGACTGCATTGAGGTCCACGGTGGCATTCGCAAGACCGCCTTTAGACACGAATCCGGGCATTCCCCATACCACGCTCGATGGTTCATCTTGCGCGATGATGTATGCCCCCTGGCTGCGCAACGCTTCGCACCCTCTAAATCCGTCCTTCCCCATACCGGTCAGGACCACACCGATCACCCCGCCCCCGTAAGCCGCGGCGGCGGAACGAAATAAAACGTCGGCGGCGGGCCGGCAGGAATTCTCGGGAGGCTCCTGGTCTAGTGCAACAGTCGCCCGTGGTCCGTTACGCTGAATTCGCATATGAAAATTCCCGGGCGCAATCAGGACGGTGCCTGCCACAATCGGCATTCCCTGAACCGCTTCCACGACGCGAACCTGGCAATGAGCCTGAAGCCGCTCCGCCAACAGCCGGGTAAACATGGGCGGCATGTGCTGAACGATCAAAACGGGCAAGCGGAAATCGCTGGGCAGCGCGGGAATGAGAGTGGCCAACGCGTTGGGTCCGCCAGTGGAAACGCCAATCACCACCACTTGTTTGAATACGCCAGAGCCGGCACCCGTGTTTGACGCGCGGGCCGGTGACGGAAGCGCTGAAATTACGGGCTCGGGATGCGCATTCGTCTTCGCGAGTCGGAAAAACTGCTTCACTTTCGGGATTAACTCGCTACGCAAGCTTTCGAGCGAACGATCGAGCGAGCCGGAATTTGAGGCTTTGGTGACATAATCCTGCGCGCCCAACGCCAGCGCTTCCATGGTCACGGCCGCTCCTCGCTCCGTAAGCGTGCTGAACATAATGACGACGATACTGGGATATTGTTTGCGAATCCTTTGAAGCGTGGCCAATCCGTCGAGGTTTGGCATTTCTATGTCCAATGTGACCACGTGCGGATTCAACTGCGGGATTCGCGCCAGCGCGAGCAGACCGTCCGATGCGGATCCCACTACCTCTATTTCGGGATCTTCCGACAGAGCGTGGGTTACCAGCCGCCGGATCACCACCGAGTCATCCACGACCAGCGTCCGTATCTTGCTTCCCGCGCCTATCTCTCGCTTCAGTGCCACTGTCACGCTGACGCCTCTTAGCCGATCACGCCGAGCATCCGAAGCTTGTCCTCGATGGTCTCGTCGGTGAAAGGCTTGATCACGTACTCGTTCGCGCCGGCTTCGAGCGCCGCGCACATCTGGTCCGCCTCGGTCTCCGTGGTGACCATCAATATCGGAATGGAGCCAAACCGGGGCTCGGCCCGGAGGTTTTTCACGAACTCCAGACCGTTCATCTCGGGCATATTCCAGTCGACCAGGAATAGGGAGACTTGCAAAGCGTTCTGGTGAAGCTGATCGAGGGCGTCCTTTCCATTGGACGCCTGCAATACCCCATACCCGTAGCGCAGCAGCGTTCTGCCTAGAATCATCCGCATGGCTCTCGAATCGTCAACTACCATTGCCTGTGGCACTGATGCCCTCCAAATCCTGTTGGTTCTGAACCAGCCCGATCAGTGCGCGGAACCCGCGCCCTGGGTTACCAGGCGCCCTAGTTGGGTCGCCATCGAACTGAGAGATTGTGACGCGCCCTGTACCTTCTGCGCGCCCTCGGCCGTGGCCTTGGCCGCCGTCGCCACGCCGGAGATATTGTTCGCAATCTCTCCCGAGCCCTTGGCCGCCTCCTGAACATTCCGTCCGATTTGCGTGGTCGTCACGGTTTGTTCCTCGACCGCCGCCGCAATCGTATTCGAGATCTCATTCACCTGGTTGATATTCTCGGTGATCTCCACGATCGCCTGCACCGCGTCTTTTGTGTCAACCTGGATCGCTCCGATCTTCTGGCCGATCTCTTCCGTGGCCTGGGCCGTCTGCTTCGCCAATTCCTTGACTTCATTCGCGACTACAGTAAAACCTTTTCCAGCTTCTCCCGCTCGCGCGGCTTCGATGGTGGCGTTCAGCGCCAGCAGAT
>JBEKBK010000616.1:0-4677 GCA_050015435.1 Bryobacteraceae bacterium | reverse complement strand
GCATAGGACGGCATGTCCGCGTGCATGTTCGACGACACGATCACGCCGAGTCTGGTGCAGGCGTCGATGTCGATGTGCGGATATACACTGCGTTGGCTGATGAGCCTCAATTTGCCCAGACGCTCGAGCAGAGGAGCCCGAATTTTGGTCCGTTCACGGATCAGCACCAGCGCTTCGGTCTCTTTGAGGCGCTCGGCCAGAGTATCGACGTCCTGCACGTGGTCGTTCCAGATTTTGACCTCATGCCCTGTAAGTTTCTTGAAACAGGAGAGGGTGCGCAAAGTGTCGAAGTAGTCGTCAAGAATCGAGATCTTCATTATTTTGAGCGGTTCTTAACAGTATGATCGACGACTTGCTACCCTGAAATCAATGGAAGTTCACTTGAAGCCAGACTTACAAGCTAAGCTGGATCGCCCTGCAACGGAAACCGGCCGGCCGATGAGTTGCTTATGAGCTGGCGGACATGCGCCAATTACTTGACGGCGAGCAGGAACGCATCATTTGCCGCGGATGAACGCCGATAAACGCAGATAAAAAAATTGTTTTATTGGCGTTCATTCACGTTAATCTTTGCTAAGGATCTTTTTTGGGGCCGCGCGGATCTATTTGCGCACGATCCCGTCGATCGCTTCCAGTTCCTTGCCCGCCTCGGACCATTTCCCCTGGGACTCAAGATCCCGGTAGCGCTTCCAGTGGTTGCGAATCTCGTCCATCCGATTGTCCGTGGCCGGCGAGGTTACCGGCACCGGGGAAGACGTTACCTCGGTCGCACCGCTTGTCACCGCGGGAGCCGGTTGGCCTTTCTGCAACGCTTCGAGATTGGCTAGCGCCTGCTCGTAGGTATCGGCATAGACTAGCGTATTCCCGACCACTAGCGCGACCTTCTTGAGCTGCGGCATCCGCGCCTGCGACGCCTGGATGTAGATCGGCGCAACGTACAAAAAAGTATGGTCGACCGGCAAGGTCAGGATCTGGCTCCGCAGAACCTGCGAGCCCTGCTGGTTCCACAGCGTCAAGTCCTTCGAAATGGTTTGATCCTGATTGATGAGCGCTTCAACCTGAATCGGCCCAGGAATGATCTCCTGCTTGGGCAGATCCAGAAATACAATCTCACCCAGATGCGGCCCATCGCACCGCGCCACCATCAGCCCAATGAGATTCTGCTTGTTCCGTGGAGTGAACGGTACCGTGAGCAGAAATTCCGGTTCACTCTCGCCGGGAAGCATCGCGATCATGTAAGTCGGCGGAACCGTTTGCGGCTGCCCTCCCTGCCCCGTCGTGAAGGTTGAAAGATCCCACTGATCGGCGCGATTGTAGAACGACTCAGGATCGCGCATGTGATACGTCCGGTAAACCTCAGCCTGGGTCCGAAACAACAGTTCCGGAGCCCGCGCATGGAGGCGAAGATCGGCGGGCATGGCGGAAACGGGCGAGAACAGGTTCGGGAATAAATGCCGATAGGCGCCAATCACCGGATCCTGCTCATCGAAGACGTACATGTGTATGTCGCCATCGTAGGCATCAACCGTGGCTTTAATCGAATTGCGAATGTAGTTGAACTGCTGTCCATTCTCGAGAACCACCGGACGCGAGTAAGGATGGGCGTCGCTAGTGGTGTACCCATCCACGATCCACACCAGGCGCCCTGTGTCGGTGATCACCATGTATGGATCCGGATCCCACGTGATGAACTCGGCCAGAGCGCTCAGTCGATCCGGCACGCGCTGGCGGATCATCATCCGGCTCTCCGGCGTCAGTTGGTTGGTGAGCAGAATATTCCAGTCTCCGCCGGCAATGGCGGCGACCGTGCGAATTCCCGTGGCCGACATCGGGAAGCCTCCATGCCCGTCGTAACGGGTCTTTTGTTCGCTCGATCCTGACGGGTAGTTGAACTCCTCCTGCGCGGTGCGAACGAACACCGTGTCGTTGGCTGCTTCGCCGTAATAAATTTCAGGGCGGGAAATCCGCAAACTCTTGGTCAGCACCTGCACCGGTGCGTCTTTCACCAGCAATACCGGCAAGCCCTCGGGCGTGATCCGGTTCGCCTCGGCCAATACCAGGCCGTAGCCGTGGGTGAAAATCAGGCTGCGATTTATCCAACTGTGCTGGGCTTCGCCTAGTTGGTTCAGGTCGAGCTCGCGAGGAGCAAGCAATGTCTGCCGCAGCCGGTTGTCGATCTGGTAGCGGTCGATGTCGGTGTCCGCGTAAGTGTAGGGACGCAGAGGCTGGCTCTGGCTGAGGGTGTCGTGAAACGCGCGCCAGTCCCACAGGCGCACGTTATCGAGCATGGGACGATTGCGCGCAAAGTCGATTTGTCCTTCCTTGTGCGCGGCAAACTCGACCTCACGGCTCCGCAGATCCAGGCCGAACCCAGCGCGAGTGGCCTCGATATGGCGTTCTAGAAACGGCCTCTGGAGGGTCAGCTCGTTGGGTTTCACGTATAGCGAACTCACCAGCGGCGGCAGAACCCAATCGACCACCAGGATCACCGCGCAAGCCGCAGCCATCTTTCTCTGGCCGGCAAGCACCAGACCCGCGGCCAAGAGTGCAGCTAGCGCCTTCGCGGTCTGAAGCGGCAAGCCGATGTTCTGCTGAACGTAGTCGATTCCGACCATGAGGTTCCCGTGATCGGTGAAGAGGAGGTCATACCGGCCAAGCCAGAAATTCGCCGCCAGCGTGACCAGGAATAAAGTGATCAGGCCCTTCAGCACACCTGTTTCGAGACGCCCCAACCTGCGCAAATCGTTAAAGTCGATTTGCCCGCCCGACCCGAATTCCGGAAGGTCGTGACGCAGTTGCCATCCGCGCGCCGCCAGGTAGTATGCCAGCGCTCCGCCCAGCGCGCATACAGCCACGAAATCGATCAGCATGCTGTAAAACGGCAATTCGAAAAAGTAAAAGCCTAACGGGCGGCCGAACACGGGATCTTGCCACGTTGCGGCTGTCCCCCGGCCGCCGATGTAGCGGGCCACGGTCCAACCATCCACCGCCGCGAGCGCCACCACCAATGCGATCAGGGCGAGCGCAAGCGTAGCGATCCGCGCGTACATAGGATGGTCGCCTAAGCCGGTGCCCGCGTGCTTCATGCCGCGGGCATGCGCGACCCAGAAGACGGCAAACACAATCAGCCATCCGGCCAAGCCGGGTACATAGCGGTACATCAACAGCAGCGTCCAGGTGGGCACCTGGCCCAGCTCACCCCACCACAAGTAGTCGATGAAGAAGCTGCAAATGGAACGGCTGAAGAACAGCAACACCAGCAGTACTACGCCAATCACGATCAGCCGGTGCTGCGGTCGACGGCGGTACGTCAACAACCTAGGCATGCTCACCTAGGGTACACGCTTTTACTCCAGACCGTGATATTCTCGCGGACATGAGAACTCTTGGAACAATTTTCGTTGCGGGTATTCTGACAGCCGGCCTCGCCTTCGCCGCGGATATATCGGGCAAGTGGACGGCGAATGTAGTTTTGGACGTCGGTAGCGGGAGTCCGACGTTGGAGTTCAAACAGGCCGGAGAAAAGCTCACCGGCACCTATCATGGCACTTTCGGAGACGCGGATCTTACGGGAACCGTAAAGGGCGATAAGGTAGAGTTTACCTTTGGAAACGACACCGCGAAGGCGACATACACGGGAACGCTGCAAGGCGCCACCAAGATGACCGGGACAGTCGACTACGGGCAGTTGGGAAAAGGTACGTTTACGGCGGAAAAAAATTAGAGCAGCCGGAAGTTCACTTCGATGGTGGCGATCACAGGCACCGGCTTGCCGTCTTTCATGCCCGGCTTGAAGGTCCATTTCTCCACCGCTTCAATGGCCTTCTGATCGAGGCCCAAGCCTAGGGCGCGCATCACCTTCAGGTCCTGGGGACGGCCATTTGCATCCACCACGAGTTGAAGCACGACGGTACCTTGCCATTTCGCCTTGCGGGCTTCTTCAGAATATTCGGGCTCGACTTTATGGAGCACCGCCGGAGGTGATACCCCGCCGCCGATCCTGTACGCGCCGCCGCCGAATCCGCCGCCCGATCCAGGACCAACACCGGGCCCCTTGCCCGAGCCGACGCCGCCGCCCGATCCGCTTCCGATTCCGCCGCCTAATCCCGTTCCGTTCGAGGGTACGCCCATCCGGCTCAGCGGATCGCCGTAATTATTGGCTTGGATATTAGGAACATCCGGCGGCGCGACGATGGTCGGCATCATCGGCAGCTTGGGATTCTCAGGCGGATCCACTCGCGGAGGAGTGAACTGCCGCGGTGCAACCTTCGGAAGCTTGCCCTTGCTGGCATCGAGCGGGGACCTGGTGCCGCCACCACCGCCGCCATGCGACTGGTCCTTCTTCTCAGCCATATACGGCTTCAAGTCCGGAGCGAACAGCACAACATGTTCTTTGATGGCTTGCTGAACCGGCTTCAAGGAACCGATGAAAAGAATGAGTGCAACAATCCCGACGTGAATAAGAAACGAAGTGATTCCGGCCTTGGTCTCATTGCCGTGGTACCAGCCCCACATGCTCTCTACCGGTACCGGCTTGGAGGTCAGTACCAGCGGAGGAAGCTTCGGCGGATTGATCGCTTCCTTGATCGACGCGAAAATGGTACGAAACCACGGCGTGTCAAGCCCAGCGGGTGTGAGTAAATGATCTAGCGGATCAGGGCCTTCGATCGGCACCTT
>JBEKBK010000615.1:0-4713 GCA_050015435.1 Bryobacteraceae bacterium | reverse complement strand
CGCGTGTCTTCGCCTCAAGAAAACGAAGTCGCGTTGCGCGATGAAGTTCAGGATGAACAACGCCGACTCGGCCAGCATCTTCGCTTGCAACACCGTCACTCCGAGCCAGCTCTGCAAATGAGTGAGGAGTTGGAACGAAATGAATCCGCTGGCTATCACCAGCGCCAGATAACGCACCAAGGTGGATTTGTGTGGCTCCTGCGAAAGAAACACGGCGCGGCGCGCCAGAGGATAATTCACCAACACCGCAACGGCGCGCGCGGCGATCTGCGATACCCCGGCCGTAAGCCCGGTTTGAATCGCGCCATAAAACACCAAGTTATCGAGCACGGCCGTCGCCACGGAGAGCATGGTAAAGCGCGCCAGCACGAATCCGATCCGCATCGAGTCCTTCCATGGATTGAAGTGCGACGTTGGATTGCCGGGCGCGTAAATCGTTCGGATGGGCTCTTCCACGATGGGGATCGAAAGGTGTTTCGCTGCGGTCAGCATGGCCAGCTCGAACTCATAGCCCGTGGATTGGATCGAGATCAGGTCCGCCATCACATGCCGTGGAATTCCGCGCAGCCCGGTTTGGGTGTCCCGCAATTTGTGCCCGATGAGCAGATGGAAAACCAGGCTGGCGAGCTTGTTCCCGAGTCTGCTCCGCCCAGGGACCTCTCCGCCAAACTCCCTGAAGCCCAGCACCAGGCATTCTGGCTCGCGTTCCAGCCGCCTTGCGACCCTCACAATATCATCGCGATGATGTTGCCCGTCGGCATCCGCCGTCACCACTCCGCAGTCTGGATATGCGGACAGAACGTGCGCCATCCCCGTTCGGAGGGCCGCGCCCTTCCCTAAGTTTTGCGGATGAGTCAGGATGACGGTCGGGCACGCAGCGAAGATCTTGGCGTATTCGGGGCCGCTGCCGTCATCCACGATCACGATGTCGCGAAACACCGCTTCCGGGACCAAGGATTCGACTAATTGCGGCAGCTCCGGGCCCGGCCGATAGGCCGGGATCAGTAATACGGTGGGCAACCCCAATCAGTATACCCGCCCTAGGATGGGCTCTTGATTACCTCATTAGCCCGCAAAGGGCCGATCGCGGTAAATCAATCCCCGAAAGCAATCGCTCGGGTGGTCTGCCGCGATCCAGGCTCCGTTTTGCGGGCGATTACTTAGGAGTGATTGGCGACTGCCGTCCGGGCGAGCATGTACTGAAGCCAGGAACAAACAGCGATGGTCGAGAGGACCGCAAACCAAGAAACTGCGATCGACGGACTACGCAGCGCGAAACCGAATCGAAGAGCCAAAAGCCACAACACGGTCATCGTGGCGCCAGTCAGGATCGATAGGAGGCGATATCTGGAAGTGAGATCCACGCCCCGTGACCAGACCGCTTGCAGAATGAGACAGACCGGCACAACCACCACCAGGTCAATAAAATAGTGCTCGCCGGAACCAAGGGTTGCGAGCACGGTCAGCAGCAGAAACACGGGCGCGAAAATTCGCGGCAAAATCCCGAACGTACGAGTGTTGCAAACACACAGCAACACCCACCCGACGTGCAATGAGGGCATGCCATTCCTGATCGCGGTCTTGAGAAAAGTCGGATCTGCAAAGGCCGGCAGAACCGCTGGCGGAGAGCTCGGGAAAAGACTCTCAAATCTGTAGATTGGTCCGGAAACCGGGCAAACCTGGTACAGGAGGAACCCCAAGACGCCCAAGCTGACCGCGGCCATTCTGAAATCAAAATGCGTTCGCAAACCGCGCGCATGCCATACCACGATGAAGGTCGCGAGAAACAGCGGCATGCCATTGTATGCGCAGGCGCATACAGTGAATAGCGCCGGGTGAGCGGCGAAAAGTTGGCCAACCTGGAAGGAGGGCTCGAATCCTAGCGTTCGATCAAATGCGTAAACCGAGTAATCATAGGTGCGCGGAGTCAGATCAGCGGCGATGGATACTGAGAAGATGGAAAGGGTTGCCAGCGCCGGAACAATGCCAGCGGCTACGATTGCGTCAATGTAAGCCGACCGGTCAGACGGACAAGAGAGTACGGCTTTGACGCCAAGGAAGACCAGACTGCCGATTCCCGCAAAGGCTCCCATAGTGCCAAGAGCCGCGCCGACGTACGTGCCAAACGGCGCTCCCACTAGACGATAGATGAGCGCGTAGGCGGCGCCAATCAAGGCGGCAGCGAGCCATTCCCGCCAATCTTGCCGCAAGTACACGTGGCCCACAAAACTTCCACACAAACCGAAAGCAATATAGGCCTGCGTGGAGACGTGAACGATGGTCGCAAACAGGAGCGCCGCGAGCGCGATGGCCGCGATCTCGAGATACTGCTGCAAAGTAATGGAGCGACGGGCCGCACCATGCGGCGGGGTCTCGAGCACCGGGGGATCGTCGACGGAACTTCGGAGCATACCTTCCCGACCTTTCATCGGTAGGAATTGGGCCGGGCGTTATGTGCGGATAAAGCTTTGGGCCTACCTAGCCGATGAACGCAGGTAGGCATCCATGGCCGCCCACACCATAGTTGCGCCCGCACCATCATCTTGCACCCGCGAGCGCACCTGCACACAGGTCTTGCGGTGGTTCGCGATATTCGTGGCGCTCGGGCTCATTGGACACCTGGCGGTCATGTTGTGGTCGCAACACGAATTCACGCCGGTTGAGCCGCTGGTGGTGCTTCACGCCAACATGCTGGTGCACGGCGAAGGCCTGTATTACGATCTCAAGCACTACCCGTTCACGGTCTCCCCCTACGGCCCGATCTTCTACGCAGCCTCCGGCTATCTGCACAGATGGGGAATGGGGCCGTACTTGAGCGGACGAATCCTCTCCTTTGCCGCTTTGGTGACCGCGCTCTGGTTGTGCTGGAAAGGACTGGGATATCTAACCAGTGACCGCTATGCGCGGGCCACCGGCGTCATCCTGGCGGCATCCACGTCGAACCTGCTGTTCTGGGGAACGGTCGCGCAGACAGATGTCCTGGCGTGCTGCTTTTCCTTGGGGGCGTTCACGGCATTTCTTCGCTACCGCGACAAACGCGAAGACCGCTTCCTGGTGTACTCGGGAATCCTCGTGATTCTTGCAGTGTTCACCAAACAGACGGCGATCGCCGCGGGAGCAGCCATCGGGTTAACACTGCTCGTGGAAGATCGCAAGCGTGCCGCGCTGTGGATCGCCGGAGTCGGCATCGTGGGCGGCGGGATTGCGCTGGCGCTGAACGCGATCACCCACGGTGGCTACTTCAGCAACGCCATTTTCGCCAACATTAATCCGTTCGCGTGGTTTAAGCTCCAGCAGCAGGCGCAGTATCTGATTCTGACCGAAGCCGGCGTGATTCTAACTGCCGCAGTGGGAGCCCGGCACGCGTCACGCCGTGTCGCGCCGCTGTATATTTACGCTGGACTCGCTACCGCTATCTGGTTGCTGACCGCTCCCAAGATCGGCTCGGACCTCAACTATCAGATTGAGATGATGCTGGTGCTGCCGATGTGCGCCGCCTGCGCCTTGGCGGAGCTGCAATTTTTCCCGAGCCTGTTTGCCAGTCGGCGTACCTGGGTGACGCTGCTGCAAGTGCCTCTGCTGCTGCACGTGGTTTTGAATGTTCTGCTGACCGCGCGCGTGCTGGCGGAACGCGCGCTACTCGAATCGGTCCGCGCCCAGGAAACCGCCGCGCTGAAGCCCTTTGTCGACCGTCCCGGCCGATTACTTTCCGTGCACTTCGATTCGCTGGTGCACTATCGCGGCCGCATCGAAGTGGAGCCTCTGATTTACTCATTGCTGGTCGAAGCCGGCCGCATCGATCCCGGGCCCGTGCTGCGCGACCTTTCCGCGCGGCAGTTTGACACTATTCTCCTGGCCGAGAACCTGTTCGAGCCTCAGCCCGCCGTCCAGGATCCCGAATTAGCGCACTTACCGGCCGCCCAACTGGATGCCATTCGCCGGAATTACCGCGTGGTTCAGCACGCGGAAGGGCCCTACGGCGTGTACGTGTATGAGCCAAGACGCGACTAAAGTCCCCAGCCGGGACACCTTCGCCAGCGAATACCATCGCATCCGTTTGCCGTTCGATCCGGAGCGCGGCAAGGTGTGGCGCGCGATCTCCCGGTATTTGGCGCGTTGGGTGGACCCGGACGCCGGATTGCTCGACCTGGGCGCAGGCTACGGTGACTTCTCAAGCTTCTCCGCCGCCCGCGAAAAATGGGCGCTGGACATGAACCTGGAGCTGATCGGCCATTGGGAAGAGAACGTTCGCCCACTGATTCAATCCGCGCTCGATCCTCTGCCCTTGGCGAGCGATTCGCTGGGCACTGTGTTCGCGTCCAATTTTTTCGAGCATTTCACCAAGGAGGAAGGCGCGCGCATCCTCCTGGAATTGCGTCGCGTCCTGAAGCCCGGCGGAAGGCTCATTATCGTCCAGCCTAATTTCCGGCTGGAACCGCGGCGCTATTTCGACGACTACACCCACAAGACCATCTACACCGACGCTGGCTTCTGCGGCCTGCTGAACGCGTCCAGGTTCAATCTGGTCCACTGCGAACCGCGATTCACGCCGTTCACCATGAAATCACACTGGCCCAAGGCCGAGTGGATGGTCGATCTTTACCTGCGCCTGCCCTTCCGGCCGTTCGCCGGGCAGTTTCTGGTCGTGGCCGAACCGGCCGGTATGAGCGAAGCATAAAATGTGGCGCGGCAAGACAGTGGCGGTGATCTTTC
>JBEKBK010000614.1:0-4721 GCA_050015435.1 Bryobacteraceae bacterium | reverse complement strand
CATCACTGGGCGGAAGAAGGAAATGATCGTCGCGTCCAACGGCAAGAAAATCTACCCGGCCCGAATCGAAGTGTTGTTCAAACGCGAGCCTTCGATCAGCCAGGTGCTGCTGATCGGGGATCGTATGCCGTACGTCACCGCTCTATTCACCGTCAACGGCACCGCGGAGGAGACGCAGGGCGCGGTGGCGGAAGCGGTGAAAACGGTGAACCAAAAGCTCGCGCCGTTCGAGCAGATCCGCAAGTTCAAGATCCTCTCGCGCGAGTTTTCGATCGAGGACGGCGAGCTTACCCCCACCATGAAAGTTCGCCGCAGCCGCGTGCTCGAAAACTATCGATCGCTGGTAAGCGAGATGTATATGGGCAAAGACGTCGACTAGCCCTCCTGCCCGAATACAATGAAGTGTGTCCCATCCAGTTACCTTGATCCCGGGCGATGGTATCGGCCCGGAAGTCGCCGCCGCTGCGCGCCGTGCCGTTGATGCGACGGGCGTTCGAATCGATTGGGAAGTCGTTGAGCTGAACGCCGACGTCATTCTCAAAACGGGCCAGTCTCTTCCTGAACATGTGGTCGATAGTCTCGAGCGCACCCGCGTCGGTCTCAAAGGCCCGGTGACGACGCCCATCGGTGGAGGATTTTCGAGCGTGAACGTGGCCTTACGCAAGCGCCTCGATTTGTATGCCAATGTGAGGCCAGTGCGCTCACTGCCGGGCGTTCAGACGCGCTTTATGGACGTGAAGATCGACATGGTGATCTTCCGTGAAAACACGGAGGACTTGTATTCCGGCCTGGAGCACGAGGTGGTCAAAGACGTGGTCACCAGTCTCAAGGTGATCACTCGCACCGCGTCGATTCGCATCGCCGAGTATGCGTTTCATTTCGCCACGACCATGGGGCGGAAGAAGGTAACCGCGATTCACAAAGCCAACATCATGAAGCTGGCGGACGGGTTGTTCCTACGCTGTTGCCGTGAAGTGGCCGCGCGCTTCCCGCGGGTCGAATACAAGGAGCTGATTGTGGACAACGCCTCCATGCAGCTCGTCATGCGCCCGGAAACCTTCGACGTGCTGCTATTGCCGAACCTGTATGGAGACATCGTCTCCGACCTGGCGGCCGGATTGGTGGGCGGCCTGGGCATCGTGCCGGGCGCCAACATGGGCGAGAACCACGCGGTGTTTGAAGCGGTGCACGGCTCCGCGCCCGACATCGCCGGTAAAGGTTTGGCCAACCCCACCGCAATGATGCTCTCTTCCGTGATGATGTTGAATCACTTGAAGGAGAACGAAGCCGCGAACCGCCTTCAGGCGGCGGTCGAGAAGGTCTACGCCGAGCGAGATCACCTGACGCCCGACGTAGGCGGGTCCGCAAGTACGGAGCAGTTTACGAATGCAGTCGTATCGGCGCTGGAAAATAATCAGGCGGCAACCGTGAGACCCTGATTCGCCAGGAACTCGACCAGGTCCACGACGCGCATCGAGTAGCCCCACTCGTTGTCGTACCAGGCGACTACTTTGAGCAGATTCCCGCCAATCACCTTGGTCAACTGCGCATCGACGATAGAGCTGTTCGGGTTCTGCAGCATGTCGGTGGAGACCACCGGGTCTTCGGTATAGGCCAGAATCCCTTTGAGCGGGCCTTCGGCCGCTGCTTTAAGCGCGGCGTTCACTTCCTCCGCGGTTGCGGGCTTGGAAGTCAACACGACCAGATCGACCACCGAGACGTTCGGCGTCGGCACCCGCATGGCGTATCCGTCAAGCTTGCCTTTCAGCTCGGGCATCACCAAGCCGATTGCCTTAGCCGCACCGGTCGTGGTCGGGATCATGTTGAGCGCGGCTGCGCGCGCCCGGCGCAGGTCCTTATGAGGGAAGTCGAGCACGTTCTGATCGTTGGTGTAGCTATGGATGGTGGTCATCGAGCCCTTCTCGATGCCGAACTTCTCGTGGATCACTTTGACCACGGGCGCGAGACAATTCGTGGTACAGGACGCGTTGGAGATTATGTTGTGCTTGGCTGCGTTGTAGGATTTTTCATTGACGCCCAGCACGATCGTGATGTCCTCGTTCTTTCCGGGCGCGGTAATGATCACCTTCTTGACGGTTCCGCGCAGGTGCTTAGCGGCGTCCTTCGCATCCGTGAACTTGCCGGTCGATTCGATAACCACCTGAGCGCCCACGCTGGTCCAATCGAGCTCCGCTGGGTCCTTGACTGCGAAAACCCTGATTCGCTTGCCGCCCACCACGATGGCATCCGGTTCGGCCTTTACCGTCTCGTCCAGAGGACCGAGGATCGAGTCGTATTTCAGAAGATGGGCGAGTGTCTTGACATCGGTCAGATCGTTCGTGGCGACAAATTCGATGTTGGGATTGTGCAACCCCGCTCTGACCACATTTCGTCCAATGCGGCCAAATCCATTGATTCCAACTTTGATAGGCATCTACTCAGTGTAATGTAACTGCCGGCGCCGGCGGGCACACTTATCGCGGGGACGCAACGAGGAACGAAATGAAACGAAGCTACTTGGTTATATCCGTGGGTTCCGACGGCGGCGTAGGTTCTTGGGGCTCGGTTGCATTTTTCAACGCATCTTTAAACCCGCGAATCCCTTCGCCCAAACCCTTGCCGAGCTCAGGGAGCTTTTTCGGCCCAAACAGGAGCACGCCGACCACCAGAATCACGACCAAATGCATCGGTTGGAACAAGCCTTCAAACATCGTAGCTATATTATCCCACAAGCGCGGCGGTGGTGGATCTGGGTCCGTGGTACCAAGTTAGCTAAACTGACCCAGTACCTAGAATTGCGAAAGGAGGTTCCCGTGATCATAGAAATGAGGACCTATAAGACCAAGCCCGGTTGCCGCTCACGGTTTCTTGAGATATTCCGCTCCCGGTCTGTTCCGGAACACACCAAGATCGGGATGAAAATACTCGGTCCATTTCTTTCGGTCGAAGATCCCGATACCTTTTTCTTTATGCGCGGCTTTCCCGACATGCCTTCGCGTGAACCGATGAAAGCACAGTTTTACGAAGGGGCGCTGTGGAAGGGAGAACTGGAAAGCGTCCTGATGCCGATGTTGGAAAAGTATGAAGCCGTGGTGGTGGAAGACCTAGACCATTTGATTCATTGGCCGCCGGCATGAGGCGGAATACGATCACCGTGCCGATCCGCCGGGTCGCCGGCGGCTCCGTCTCAGCGGAGCAGGATCTTCTCGCGGTGGAGGAGCCCCTGCAAATCCGGGTGGGGGAACGTAATGTCGCCATCACCATGCGAACGCCCGGGCACGACGAGGAGCTGGCAGCGGGCTTCCTCTTCACGGAGGGCATCCTCCAGCGAGCCGACCAGATTGCCGCCATATCGACTGGTCCGCAGCGCAACTTTGTCACGGTCACTCTTGCGGATGGCGCTGATGTCGATCTCGAGCGCCTCGATCGGCATTTTTACTTGAGTTCGAGCTGCGGGGTTTGCGGTAAGGCATCCATCGAAGCTCTGGAAACAATCGGTTGCCCCTTCCTGCCCCGCGACCGTCCGTCCGTCGATCCGGCGGCTATTCATCGTTTGCCGGAAATCCTCCGGGCCCGGCAAATGGTGTTTGATCGGACCGGTGGCCTTCATGCGGCGGCGCTGTTTGACTCGTCCGGGCAATTGCTTGATTTGCGGGAGGACGTAGGAAGGCACAACGCCGTCGACAAGTTGATCGCGAGTTTTTTTCTCAAAAGCGCAGTCCCGTTGAACGATCACCTGCTTATGGTGAGCGGCCGTACCAGCTTTGAGCTGGTGCAGAAGGCGCTAATGGCGGGCATCGCGGTGCTGGTTGCCGTGGGTGCGCCATCCAGTTTGGCGGTCGAGCTGGCGCTGCGGTTTGGGATGACGCTGCTCGGCTTCGTCCGCGAGCATCGGTTTAACGTATATTCAGGTGAATGGCGGCTGCAACCCTTTTGAGTAACAGCCCGCAAAACGGAGCGCGGCGGCAGCGTTACTTTGCTTGCAGTGAGGGTGCCGCCGCGCCCTTTCGGGCCAGCTAGACCAGTTTCGGGGATGATGTAGACCGTCTCAGGAAGCGCACTCCGTTGAAAGCACTGTTACAAGCCGCACGAAACTGGTCGACGCAAAATCAAGAAATGGTCTAGGCGTGAGGTCAGCCGCTTTTCCGCTCGAGCATCTGGTCGGCTGAACTCTTGGCCAACAAGAGGACCAACGTCGCCGTGATGCACTTTCCGAACGAGGGCGTCGCGTCAAAGAACAATGAGGCCACTGTCAACACCGCTGAGCCGATAAACCCATACTTGAGGACGGTTGCGAACCGCTGGCCGAACGAGGATCCACTGCGTTGACTTTTCACGGCTGCGCCACAGGCGAAGCACTCCGTCTCTTCCTTTTTAAGGCTCGCGTTGCAGTCCAGGCACCGGTCCAACATGAATTGAGGTTTCCAGCCAGCCCAAGTGTAGCCGCTAAACCCCGCTGGAACCATCCAGCTTTCGCCTGAGTACAATCTTGGTAACCGTACCCCTGTGAATTTGGTGTTTACTGCGATGGAGCGTAGTACCCTTGGCGGTGATAGGCGCGCAGAGGTGGTGTGTTTTCCGGATCCTTCAGGACAACCTTGACGCGGCGATACTTCCCATCCCGGCCGGCGTTGGTGGGTGCATAGCCCAACAGGTATTGATTGCGCAGCTCATTTCCAATGCGCGCGCAGACGCCGGGCAGATCCTCCAGATTATCCACC
>JBEKBK010000613.1:0-4723 GCA_050015435.1 Bryobacteraceae bacterium | reverse complement strand
ATGCGTTACCTCCTGCTGAAAGCACGGCGCATAGCCGTGACCAACACCGAATACGTCGCTTTTCAGAAAGCCAGGAAAGCCGCGTAGAATGCCACTTGTTACGAATTCCTGCGGAGAGCCACATTTTCTTTGCTGCCATCGATCACCTCGCTAAAACTCTTCCTCGTTACTATTCATAGATAGGATTCCGTCGCCGCCATGAGACGTAGGATTCCAGGAATTGCTCGTCTGAAATACTCATTTCGAAGCCGACTGAAATCCGCATTTCCGTGATTATCGCGTTATCCCAAGCGCCGACTCCGCCGCGGATCGCCCGGGCCTTCTGATCGACCTTGCGAACGATCTCTTTCTCGTGTTCGTTGGTTGGTTTCATTTATCCCCCTCTGGGAGCGGGAAAAAGTTCAAGAAATGCTGCGGCGGTTAACAGAACCGGCCGTTGATGCCCGATTAGAGCCAGCGCCAGCGGGTTCGGCGGCGGGGCTCTGGCGATTTCGCCGCCGCGCTCGCGTAAGTGACGTGGCCGGCGGCTCCGGCGGAGAGACAAACGCGCACGACCCATAGCGCCACGCTGCCCGGAGCTTCAAGCGACTTCGATTTTTCGCTCTCGATCCGGCTCAAGGCATGGAGCAAGGTTTTCTTGGAGGTGATCGGGAGACCGGCGCCGCTGGTCATCCAGTATTCACCCAGGGGTATGGTCCGAGTGGCGAACGCCGCATTGGCGTCCTTGGCGGTCTGGCTCAGTCCAAGGTCCATTAGGAACAATTCCTCGTTGTTCAGGACATCCCGGCAATGGAGGCCGGCTCCGGGCACTGCGGACTGCATCACGAGTACCCGATACTTCGCTTGGAGGTAGGCCTGCATTAGATAACCCTGGTCCGTTGCTGGCTTCGCAGGGTGCGCCTCCGAATATCGTTGGACAACATTCTTGCCGTTTTCAAACCAATCGTAAAGACAGCAGTCCATCAGCACGCTGGTCATATCCTCGGTGTCGAACTCGAGGATGTCATTGTGCCGGATGCCGACCGCTTCTCCCACCTCCGCGAATGCCTGCCGCGGGAGGGTCTTAATGATTCTCTGATTCAGGTCCATGCCCAAAGCCCGCAGTCTCCGGTATCGTTCCACGTCATTGGGTGTTGGGGTGAAGGAGCTTCTCATGAGAATTCCATTCTGGCTCAAAAGGCCTGGCACCTCAACTTAACGGGGGGTGCCTTTCGGCCACACGCCGCTGCGCTAGGCGACCGCCGAGGCCGCAGATTGGAGGCCCGGCGCTGACGCGCACTCCCTGCCTAGACGTCCACGCCTTACCTCCCAACCCGAGCCCGATAACACACGCGGCGTACGGACACCCTAATTTTTACGGACACCCTAATTTATAGTTGGGACAGTTGGGACAACGTTGTGTTTGTTGATCGAAGTCTGTCCCAACACGCCCGAATCGCCAGTTGGGACAAGTTGGGACAAAGCCGGCCGGCAGCGCGCGGTCGCCGTGCGGGCCAAGCCCTTTCGTCCCCATGTTAGAAAGAGGTCGCAAATCACCGCCCCTATCGCCTCTACCGCCCCTTGAAGCCTCAAATGGAGCGGAGTCAAACGGATAGGACAAGATTTTGCAGTGGCAGTCGCTCAGGGAGCCTTTGTCGTGACCGCCACTAAGAGATCCGACCGCCACTCGTTTTTCTGCTCGCCGCTTAACGCTATTTGCGCGGTTAACGCGATTACTCGGCGTTTGTGGGGCAGAGCTGTGCCAGCAGGCCCGATGTTCAAAGGATTGGATCTCGCCTTCACCTATCAACGCTGATCACTCCTTAGCAACAGTTAACTATCTGCTATTACAATACTTTACAGGCCTTGAACATACCCTTATAATCGAGCTTGAAACGCCCAGCGAGTGGGAGCACGCGCCGCGCGGACTAACGATATGCAGCCTCAAGGTCCGATCAATTGCCAAGCAGAGGAAGACCCCGCAATCTCCTCGACCACGCAAAAGCTCCGCGTGGAATACTGGCCCATCAGCCGGCTCAGGCCCTACGAGCGCAACCCTCGAAAGAACGACAAGGCGGTCGACCGGATCCCTGAAAGCATACGCCAGTTCGGATTCGCCGTGCCGATCCTCGCCAAGTCGGATGGAGAGGTGATCGATGGCCACCTTCGGCTAAAGGGCGCCATCGCTGAGAAGATGCGGGAAGTACCGGTTATTCCCTGCGATGGCTGGAGTGACGCGCAAGTCAAGGCCTTCCGGCTCATGGTCAATCAATCTGTCGCGTGGGCCGAATGGGATGAGACAAAACTTGCTCTGGAACTGCAAGAGATCCAGGAAGCGAACTTCGATCTCCGTCTCACCGGGTTCGATGACGCCGAACTGGCACGGCTGCTCGCCGCCCAGGATGCCGCCGAGGGATTGACGGACGAAGACGCTGTTCCGGAGCTGCCGCAAACCGCCGTGTCCTTGCCCGGTGATCTTTTTCTGCTTGGTGATCACAAATTGCTTGTGGGTGATGCCACCGTCAGGTCCGACGTGGAAAGGTTGATGGCTGGAGACGCGGCCGATCTTGTTTTCAGCGATTTGCCATATAACTGCGGGTATGAAGGCTACACCAAGGACCAACTCACCATTCAGAACGACGACATGAGCCCGGAACAGTTCAACCAATTCCTCCGAGCCTCCTTTGCGAGCTTTCGGCCGGTGGTGAAGCCGGGCGCCTCGCTTTATATTTGTCATTCGTCTTCGTTCCAACGGGAATTTCAGAACGCCCTGGAGGCGGCCGGGTTCGAAATTCGCTGCCAGATTATCTGGGCCAAGAATACTTTCGCCTGGGGCTTCGGCCGTTATAAATTCCAGCACGAACCAATTTTTTATTGCCACATCGCGGGGCAAAGTGACAAATGGTACGGTGATAAAACTCAGTCGACGCTCTGGCAAGAAAACAAACCCGCAGCTAACCGGCTCCACCCAACCATGAAGCCGGTGGAGTTGGTCGAGCGCGCGCTGCTGAACAGCAGCAAGACGGGCGACATCGTTGTGGATTTATTCGGCGGGTCCGGCTCAACACTGATAGCGTGCGAGCGCCGCGGACGCAAAGCGCGCCTGGCGGAAATCGACCCCAGATATTCGGATTGTATTTGCCGCCGATATCAGGACTACACCGGGAAGCCCGCCGTGCTCGACGGTGACGGGCGCACATTCGAGGAAATCGCGCGTGAACGCAAACAGGAGACTGCGTGAATCGAGCGTTGCTACCTCGAGATCGCGGCGGTCGAGGCGGAGATCATGGCGGGCAATCCGGATGTCGCCGGTCTCTGCCTCGCGCTTTCAGATTGGTTCGCAGAATTGCGCATCCTCCAAAACGAACAACGCCGCCGAGCGGAGGCCCGGCGGCGCAAAGTTTGATCGATAGTCCGAACTCAGCCCTTCACGGAGTAGGTGCGCTCGCCGGCTTCGTTCTTCGCCGACTCGATTTTGATGCCCTGTTTCTTGGCCACGGTGGAGAGGAAACCCCTGACGCTATGAGCCTGCCAATCGGTCGCCTTCATAATTTCGGCCAGCGTCGCGCCTTTCGCGCGCTCGATCATTTCCAGGATTTTCACTCCCTTGCTCTCAGAGCGGGGAGCGGCCTTTGCGCGCGGGCCCTTCGCGGGCGTCTTGCTGGCTTTCACATTCTTCTTCGGCGCGGAAGCCTTGGCTTTGCCACTCTTGGCGGGTTTGGCGCCCTTGGGCGCGCCCTTTTTCTGGCTGGTGCGTTTCTTCGAGGAGCCCTTCTCCGGCGCGCCCTGCGCGCCCTGTTCCGCAACGGTAGCGGCTGTGTTCGTTTCTTCGTTGGTCATATTGGTCAAGTCCCTTTCTGCGCGTGTTTCGCGCATGACGATTCATCGCTCTGGTCGCCAGGAATTGCAAGCAGATTCTGCTGGTCTCCTGGGAGAGGCGAAGGTTTAGCGATGGGGTGCGAGGGATTTCAGATGAGCCCAGGTGATACCAGATGATCGGTCACGGTACGAAATTCGGGCGGAAGAAGGAACAAGCCATCGCCGGCCTGCTCTTGCACCGGAATGTGGAGGAGGCCGCCAAGGCAGCCGGCATTTCGGTCGCGACGCTCAAACGATGGATGCAACTGCCGGAATTCAAAGCTGCCTATCTACAGGCCCGCGTGGAGGTGGTGTCCCAGACAAACGCCCGCATTCAAATCAACTCTGGTGCCACCGCAGCGGTACTGTTTAAAATAATGGCAGACCCCGCTACGCCGGCGTCGGTAAGAGCACGTATCGCGCTGGGCCTCCTGGAGCAAGCCAACAAATCGCTGCTGGCGGAAGACCTGGAAGTTCGCGTCGTAGCGATCGAACTAGCCATCATGAGCCAGAAACAGTAGCGAGCGGCGCGTGACCACTCTGGAGCAAGCCAAGGAAGCATCGAATTGAACAGAGGGGCGAATTGCGATGACGAATCTGCAGAGGAGGATCAACGCGATCGAGAGACACTTGTTGTTGAACGCACCTGCCGCCTTCGACCAAGCCACGTTTGAAACGGCTCTGGCGCGAATCTCGCCTGAGCACCGGGCCGCCTACAAGAGTTCACTCGAGGCTGAGGTCGCCGGCCGCCCCTTGACCGACTGCGAGGCAGCGGCTCGGAAAGCCTTCGAATATATTTGCCGCCAGGAATACCGGTCTGCTCCAAAGGATCCGCTGACGGAGTTTGAGCGGTTGTATGGCGCCGGGGCAAACGATTCCAGCGAGC
>JBEKBK010000612.1:0-4723 GCA_050015435.1 Bryobacteraceae bacterium | reverse complement strand
GCGACGCCTTCGTCTTCATCGACCGGGAAACCGCACGCATCACCACTATCCTCGGCTATCCCACCCGCAGGCTCGCTCAGGTGGCCTGATCGGAAAATTTCAAATATGTTTGGCTAGGATTTCTTTGCGCTCTCGAAAGCCTATCCGACGACTGGACGATGATTTCCGTCGGGAGTGGTACCCGGCAGTGCATCCGCCGCCGAACTTTTCAGGATCGACGTTCCCCAGCTGCAGTGATGCGAGATGAAGGGAACAACTCGCGTATGGGACCGGACCAAAATCTCCTTAAAATGGTCCGGCTCAGCAGATATAAAGACTACTGGATGCCAACACATCGCTTGCCGCGGATGAGCCCTGATAAGCGCAGATCGAAAAGAATTGACTTTCTCAACTAGGCTGTCGCGTTCGGTGCAGGGACCACCGGAGGCCTGGGCAGTTGGTCCTGGGGCAGCTCGAATTCGATCTCATCGAACAGGACGCCGGGCGCTACAACCGAAACCGGCGCCATGTACCCGTTTGCTCCCAGAGGAGCCAGCGGAGCGGAATTGTTCACGAACTCGAACAGCGCCGTTTCTTTAGATGCCGCCAGAATGTCTCGTAAAGTGCGCGTGGAAAGGCCGCGGAAACGGAGCCCGCGCACCAGTTCCTCCCGGCCATCCTCATGTACCCGATACACCAGCACCGGCGGACTGACCGGCCGTACTGAGCCGCCGGATTGCCCGCCACTCGAAAGTAGAGCCCGCAGTTCATTGCCACCGGCCGAAAACGGATAGTCGAGCTTGCGGACCAGCATTCCGTAAGGCTTGCCCCGCTCCTTACACGTATCGATGAGTTTCTTTTTCAAGTCCGCGAGCGGCGTGGTGTCCCCCGCCCCGCCCTGATTCACGGTGACGAACAGGTTCGAGATGGACGCTGCATGCGCCCCGTAGGAGCCGGAAAGACGGGCGTGACCATTCGAGGCGGCAATCCCGCGCACCGGCTGGCGGGTGGTGAGAAACGACTTCAGCATGCCCTTCTCGATGACTTTCACTGGCTTTCCGGGCACACCTTCAACGTCGAAAGGATAATATCCGGCGAGAGGTTTGCCTTGCCAGGTGGTGAGGGACGGATCATCGACGACGTCCAGAAACTCGGGAAGAATGCGCGAACCCATTCTCGATTCGAGCTCGCTCGGGATAAAGTTGACGTTGCGGCCGGGCTCCGCGAGCGGCTTGCGAGGCAGGCGTAGGTTATCTCCCAAGAGGAATGCAAACAATTGGGCGGCGGCCTGCGGTTCAAACAGCACAGGACCCGAGTAGTCTTCCCCAGCCGGCGCATGGGTGAGCGCACGGATGTTCTCGGCAAGTTCAGTAAACCGCTTGCGGATTTCCGCTTCTGCCGGAAGCTGTTCCACATGTAATCCCTGAAATGTCACCGCGTCGTGGAGCTGCATGCCGTCCGGCGCTTGCCCTTCGGCCTTGGCATAAAGAACGGCGAAGCTATCGTCATACCGGATCGCGGTTCCCTCCGAATTCATCAGGCTGGTGATCCCGTCCGTGGCCTGAAATTCCACGCCGGAAAAAAGCACTTCGGGGTAGACGTTGAAGACCGCCGAAAGCTTCACCACACGGGAAGTCCAAGCCCCTTCGTCGAGCTTCGTGAAGGTCACCTTGACCAAACTCTTGACCGGGTCAGCTTTGTAAAAGTCGCCCAGCTTCTCGGCCGGCGCGTTGGAGCTATTCAGTGCCGCTCGCTTACGCGCCATCGACTCGAGCGCGGTCTTGAAAGCACGATCGGTCTCCAACCACAGGTGTTCGCGCATGGTCTCATAGTTATCGTCCAACGGCCATTCGGAATCGTAGCGCGTGCCGGTGTAGGCGCCGCTGTACATGTGGCCGGTATGGTCGAATTCATAGCTTCCCGTGCGA
The DNA here is from genome assembly GCA_050015435.1 of Bryobacteraceae bacterium. Classification (GTDB taxonomy): domain Bacteria; phylum Acidobacteriota; class Terriglobia; order Bryobacterales; family Bryobacteraceae; genus Palsa-187. The sequence continues at coordinate 2,816 of JBEKBK010000612.1, read as the reverse complement.
ACTTCGACGACCGGCACGCGGTAGCGGGTGCGTCCCACGGATAATGGCGCGCCCATCTCGGCGGAAACTTGAAATTCGTTCGAATCGGTCAGGCTGTAGCTGATGAAGTAAGGCACGTCGTCGCCGCTGGCGACCACGCGAAGCTGGCGGGAGCGCTCTAGCTCATCGCGCATCGCGCGCAAGATGACGTCGTCATCGATAGAGATTTGCGCGACGGAGGTCTGCGCGCGTCCAAGGAGGGCGGCGGCCGATACAGCGCCTGCGATCATAAAGCCACGGCGGCTGACCTCAGACATTATCTTCCTCCCGCGGAGGGCCGGGACAAATACGGCGGACGGTCCTGCGAACGCTCTTTGCGCTGAACCTCAATTTCGGAGACCAGAACCGCCGGAGATATCGCCGAAACCGGCACATCACCCGATTCAGCGCCGCAGATTCCGTTGAACACCGACATCTTGTCCGACGTCGCCATGATTTTGGCGAAGCTAGCGAGCGGCGTGCCGACAATATCCACCCCGCGAATCAGTTCGTCCGGGCGTCCATCGGGGTACACACGATAGACCACCAGCGGAACGACCGTGAAAGCTTGTAACCCGCGCCGCGCCGTCGTCGTATAGCCGCTGCTCACTTCATCGAAATAGAGGCCGTACGGCTTATTCTGGCGCTTGATTTCCGCGATCAGCATCTGGTGAAGCTCCGCGTCCGAGACCTTCTTGGTGGACTCAACAAAGAGATTGGATTGCCGCGATACGACTTCCAAGCCGGGAGCCCGACGGCCGTGTCCATTGGATTGGGGGAAACCCTGAATAGGCGCGCGCGACATCAGAAACGTTTTCAATGTGCCATTCTCGACTACCGTAACGGGACGCGCCTTCGCGCCCTCATCGTCGTACAGATAGGAACCGTTGAGCGCGGTGCCCTGGAAATTCACGCGAGTGGGATCGAAGACCACCGACAAAAACTCCGGCAACACTGGCTTATTGACGCTCTTGGTGAAAGTTTGACCCTCTGATTCATCCTTCTGCCGATGACCCTCGACGCGGTGACCGAAGATCTCATGGAAAAAGACGCCAGCGGCGCGGCCGGAAAGGATCGCCGGTCCCACAAAGGGATCCGAAACGGGAGCGCTGAGCAAGTTCGTGATATTGACGCCCGCGCGCCGGACGGCGGCGAGAATCTCTTCATCTTTGGGGAGCTTAGAAGGCTCGTCGGTCTCGAAGCTTTCAAACGTGGAAAGATCCATGCCGTCCGCGGCCTTTCCCTGCGCCGTAATGATCAAGCGCGAAAACAGGCGTCCGTGTTCGAGACGGGTGCCGTCCGTAGTAACCAAGGTCTTAGTAACACGCTGTACTTCAACCCCGACTTGCGAGTTGAGTGCGCCCGGATATTTAGCAAATTCGGCGGAAAGCTTGCGGAGACGCGCGGCCCATTCGGTTGAGTTGAATTGCAGCTTGGGCGGCGAGGAGAAGAATACCTGCGGTTGCTCGGCCGAAAAATCGTCCGAGCCGTCGCCCCCCTGGGCCCGCAATTTCTCATCCGCCTTCAACCGGACCAAGCGGTTGGACACGCCGCGATAAACCCGATCCGTGGATCTCCAGACCTCTTGCCGAATCGACACCGGACTGTCATCCAGCGCAATCGCGGCCGCGGAAGTAAAGCGGGGGCGATCCGTACCCACGACACGATAGTTATCGAATTGCGGGCTTCCGGCGCGTATGGTGACATCGAGCAGGCGCTGGTGCCCGTGGTTCTGGCCGTTAATCGCGCCCTCGCCGGCCACCACTCGGTCCACTTCGATATCCGTGACCTCGTACGCCATAAAGTACGGGGCCGGATCGCCCTTTTGCTTCAGGATGGTGAAATTACGATCGAGCTCATCCGCCAGAATCTTAATGAGAGGAGACTGTGCCCATGCGCCCAGGGGGAAAATGGACGAAAGCAGCAACGCAACGACAATACGCACGTAGTTAAGGATAACGCAGACAGAACGGCTCCCCGGAAAGCTAATTTTCAGACTGGGACGGACACCAGCCCTCGCTCCCGCCACACGTTGAGCGCCAGACCGTAGCGTCCTCGCACGCCGGTTTTTTCGAAGATGTGCTTCAGGTGAATCTTCACGGTGCCCGGACGAATCCCCAGTTCCTGCGCGATCTCCTTGTTCTTAAAGCCCTGTTCGACCAATTCGAGCACCTGCTGCTCGCGGGCGGTGAGCTCGCTGCGCGGGTAGCGGTCCGAGCGGATTGAATCGCGAAAAACACAGTCTTCCATCCAACTTCGTCCGCCCGCCACAGCGCGAAGACAGGCGACCACCGCGCCAATCCCCGCGGTTCTGCGCAGGATGCCGCGCGCGCCCGCCTCCAGGAACCGGAGCGCCTCGGCCTCGGTTACAGAAACTCCCCAGACGACCACCCCCACTCGCGAGATTTCGCCGGCCGGCGCCGCCGCCTTCGCCGCAGGCAACCATTCCAGGATGGCTTGGATCCCGAACGCTTTGTCCACCATCAAGACATCCGGTGGAGATTTGCGCAGCAGGTTCAACGCCTGATCCAGGGAATCGCTGCCCTCCATAAACTTGAGGTCCGCACAGCCGCTCAACAAAGTTCGGATTCCTTCGGCCGTAACGGGTTGCGTGTCGCAAATGGAAACTGTCTTGACCGCATGATTCTGCGCGGCGGTGTTGGGTGTTACATCGCTAAGGGCTAGCCAAACATATTTGAAATTTTCCGATCAGGCCACCTGAGCGAGCCTGCGGGTGGGATAGCCGAGGATAGTGGTGATGCGTGCGGTTTCCCGGTCGATGAAGACGAAGGCGTCGC
>JBEKBK010000611.1:0-4735 GCA_050015435.1 Bryobacteraceae bacterium | reverse complement strand
TTCCCTCTCTGCAGCGGGCTCTGACCCCCAAAACCTATAGAGGCGATGCCCGCGTGATCGTGTCCAGCGGCACGGTTTCCTCCGATCTGGGCTACGAGTGGTTCAAGCCATGGATAAATGGTCAAGCGTCTGGGTCCGATTTCAGGACCGCGATGGAGAGCGACGCCCTCCTGACGGACCGCTTCTGCCAGTACCTGCGCGACCAAGGCTATAACGTGAAGAACATCGCCTTTCTCTCAGAAGATGAGACCGCATTCGGCGGGTTGCCCGAACCCGCGGCTTCCCCATGCGGGGAGCCAATCCGTCTGCATTATCCGCGTGATATTGCCACACTACGGTCGGCTTACGAGCGGCAAGCGATTCTAAGTCCGCCAAAACCTCAGTCCAGCGCTGACACTCCCTCCTCGTCGTTGCGCGGGGATCTCAGCGAGCCGTCCAGCAGCGAGCATGACACGGTTCGGAACTACGCCGGCCAGTTGACTCCTCTTACACAGGAATCCATCCTCCAGGACATCTCCACTCGGCTCAGCGAGAAACAGATCCAATTCATCATCTTGCGAAGCACGAGTTCACTCGACCAGATCTTCCTCAGCGAATACCTGCGCCGCGCATACCCGGAGGGCCGGGTGGTGATCGATGGCGCTGACTTACTTTTCAACCGTGGCGCGGAAGGCAGATCGTTGCGCGGAGTGATGGTGTTGTCCACTTATCCGCTGCTAACCATGGAACAGGACTGGACCGCATCGCTGATGCGCCACACCCAGGGACGCTACAGAACTTTCGCGCAGGATACTTCCGAGGGAGTGTACATCGCGGCGCGTGAGTTATTTGACCCGAGACGGCTTAGCCCGGTTCCCATCCACGATTATTCTCCGCCGAGATGGGCGGAAAACCCGCTGGATGGCGCATCCGTAAACGAGCGCCCGGCTACCTGGATAAGTGTGATCGGCCACCGCCAATTTTGGCCTCTTGCCGTGCTCTCGAACACACCCGAGCGCGGCGCAGCGTCATCGATATTGAGAAGGCCCTCGATTCGCGACGATCAAAAGGTTGCCAGCGACGGCGACCCGAGCCCCTTGCGCCTCCCCACTGCAATGTGGATGTTTCTGATCGCATACGGTGCTTCGACTATGATTCATTTTTATTTCTGTTCAAACGGCTCGATCGTAGGCCCGCCTCGTGCGCGGGCCTATTTTGCACCGATACCCCGATGGCAGCACCCCGCCCTGATCGCTCTGGGTAGCTTGCTCCTGGCCCTGCTAGCGGTCGTGGTGGCGGCCAGTTCCGGTCTGTTCTCTTGGTTTGTCGCAGCGCATCCGTTCGAGGGAGGCTGGACCGGAATTCTTTTGGCGATCTCATTCTTGGGGACCGTCGCCGTCGCGTTCTTCAGTTGCTGGAGGAACTACCAACTGCTCCTGTCCCGCGCTTCGAGCTCAAGGAGAAGGCAGGCCAAACTTTCGGCGCAAAGTACGGGTAGGACAGGCGTACCTGACAGCCGAATTATTGCAGCAAGGTCGCGTCGCAATGCCGGGCTGGCGTCTAGCATTTGTTTGCTGTTATTCATGCTGGTCTACATCATTTTGATTCTTAAATTGACGCAAGCGAATCGCATTCCTACATATTGGCGCAATGTCAATCTGGTGAGCGGTGTCTCGGGGCTGCTGACTCAGATTTTGCTGATCGCCGGAGTGTATCTCTGGTTTTGGTTCAGCTTGCGTGGACTGGCGCATTTCGGCCAGGACCGGCCGCGATTGCCGAAATTGGCTGACCTGCCGAAGTTGGATGGTACGCCAGTAATGCCGATGTTCAGCCATGAAAAGGCCGGCAGGCTCGTGGAAAGAGTTGCCCTTCCGTTGACCAGAAACTATCTGGGGCCACTCGCCGTATTTATCGCAATCACGATCGGTGCCAGTTGGGTAGCGCTACAAGGGTACTGGGTGAGGACCTTGGGAGAGCGTGCATTTGGCGTGGTCATCTTCTTTTGGGTTTGTCTATCCGTTGCGGTGGTTCTAGCGGATGGGTTCCAAGCGCGGCGGACCTGGCACGAGCTTCGAAAATTGCTGGTATTTCTGGATAGGCTGCCTCTGCGGCGCACGCTGCGTGCCCTGAAAGGACTCGCCTGGGGGTCGATCTGGAAGATGAGCGGGAACGTGCTGGAAGAGCGGTACCGGGTGATTTCGTTCCAGAGTGAAAGCCTGAGGCACCTGGAGAACACGGTGACAGCATGGGAGCCGGCTAATTGGGGCGAGTGGACCCGCAGAAATGCGGTGCTAGAGAAGATAGCCCAATGCCGGAAGAAGATGCCCTTTTTCGTAAAGTGGTACGCGGCTCTTCCGAAAGACAGCGCAGACTTGACGCACTTGCACGAATTCCAGGTGCAAATGGCGTCCATCGCAGGGACGGTAATGACGAATATCCTGGTGCAGGCGTGGCAGGGCGAAAAGGATTCGCTCCTGTTCGATCGCTCACAGGACCGCTCAGGACCCGAAGCAAAAAAAGATGAGGGTGGAACCGCGGCCGAACCCGCCTTATCGATCGAAGATCTACCGCCGCATGTGCGCTGCGCGGAGGAGTTTTTCGTCCTGCCTTATCTGGCGTTCATTCAGAACGCTCTCGGCCGTATCCGCACGATTGTATTAGGCAGCCTGTGGCTCTTTGTAGGCACCACTCTGGCTGTGTCGAGTTATCCTTTTGACCCGCTGAACGTGCTGGGCGGGATCTTTCTCACGGTTTTTGCGGTGATTGGCGGCTTGATGATTGTCGTCTATTCCCAGATGTCCCGCGATGCGACGCTGAGCCACATCACCAACACAAATCCTGGAGAACTGGGGACGGATTTTTGGGTTCGCTTGGTGGGATTTGGCGTCGGTCCGCTGATCGGGCTGCTGACGACGCTGTTCCCGTCGATCACCGATTTCGTGTTTTCGTGGCTCGAGCCCAGCGTCCAGGCGCTCAAATGAGCGAGAGCTGTTCCGCATAGTATGCACTTGACGGAATAGTTATTAAAGTGCATACTAAATTAAGGTGCCGTGGGCCGTTGATTTACACGATGACTTCGTCTCCGAGTACCGCGCCCTACACAAAGACGTGCAGGATGAACTGCTGGCCCACATCGGACTTCTGGAGCAGTTCGGCCCGCACCTAGGGCGTCCTCGGGCGGACACGCTGAACGGCTCACGTCACCCGAACATGAAGGAATTAAGATTCGATGCCGCCGACGGTGCCTGGCGGGTGGCCTTCGCTTTCGATCCGAACCGCAAAGCCATTCTTCTAGTAGCAGGCGACAAGTCTGGCGGCAGCGAGAAACGGTTCTACCGTCGATTGATCGAAACGGCTGATGAGCGTTTCGACGCCCACGCCGCCCGGATCAAACAGAACAAGGAAAGGGAGCAGAAGAAAAGGAAGGAACGGCTATGACGAACCTTGAACGGATAAGGAAGGAATTGAGCCCTGTGCGCCGCAAGAAGGTTGAGGCCCGCACTGCCCAGCTGGTTGCCGAGGAGATGACCTTGCAGGAGCTTCGGCGCGCCCGCAAACTCACCCAGGTGCGCATGGCCAAGGAGCTTGGCATAAGCCAGGACGGCATTTCCAAACTCGAAAAAAGAAGCGATCTTCTGCTGTCGACGCTGCGTAAGACCGTCGAGGCCATGGGCGGAAGCCTCTCCCTTGTAGCTGAATTTCCGGACCGCGATCCTGTAGTGCTGTCCGGTATCGCCGAAGACGAGCTGCACCCGAAACTCCGGCGCAAGCGCGCTCACGCCCATGCTTAAACCCTGAGAACCGTTACCTGCCGCAAGAACCCCATGTCCTCACATAAGGGAAAGGGGGCGAACGCAAAGACGTTCCGGCTTTGCCGTTCACGAAGCGCCGAAGCAACGCTTAGCGGATGGTGTCTCTCGCTACTTTTTTCGCAGCCAGGTGGATTTGACGAAACCGTCAAGGCTCGTCCGGCGCCAGGCCAAGGATGCTCTGCATGTCGCGATCGGCGTGAAGAACCCGGATAATTTGAAGCGGCTTTGTCTCGTGCCGATAGACGATCAAGTGCGAATAGACCAAAAAGAAACGGTGCCGTTTGTCGGTCAGCTCTTCGCGCCAGTGGCCGATGCCGGGGTTCTTGGCCAGCTTGACCATGGCGTTGTGCAACGCGTCGAGAACCCGGTCGGCGGCTTCGATGCTCGGCGATGTAATCCCACATGTCGCTCACATCCTGCTTGGCGCGCGGCGTGAGGACGAACCGCTTCATGCCTTTGCGCGCTTACGCTCGGCACTGCGGCGGCGGATTTCGGCAAATGTCGCTGCGCCGTCAACGAACTCGCCGCGGATCGGCCTGTTCGCTGCCGATGGCGATTTCCTTCCGCAGCTGGGATAGGCGGAGTTGCTTCAACTCTTCCCGCTCCTTGAGAAGCCGCAGTCCTTCCACTTCGCTCTGCGATTGGTACATGCCGCCTTTGAGGGGTTCAGCAATAAACTTGTCGAAGACGATGCCAAGATTGACGTTCATACTGGAACCATAGCTCAGTTTTCAATTGTTGACAAGGTGGCTTCGGGCATGCCGGAGCGCGTTGGTCGGCCATTTCCCGAATCCGGCGCGGCGTCTGGAATCTGAAATTTCGGCGTGCCGCAAGTCGCCGAACGCGCCGATGCCAAGACAAGGGGGAATTGAAGGCGCAGCGGCGTCGAAGCGCAGGCGTACCCGCTCGGCGGTTTGGAACCTATTGATTCTTTGGTGCGGATG
>JBEKBK010000610.1:0-4739 GCA_050015435.1 Bryobacteraceae bacterium | reverse complement strand
TCAGCTCGCGAAGTTCGCCCTTCGCGGCTCTTCTGTTTTATCGCAGGTTTTTCGGGGTCCCCAAATGGGGTTCTCAGTCAGGCGGGGCGATGCGGTTCAACCGCTGTGCATAAGTCAACTTATAGTGGCCTTTCATTTGGTGCAGACGGTGCTGATCCTACTGGCCATCGCCGGTTCAGCATTCGGCGCTCAAGCCGCGGAGGGCCGCTTAGTTAGTGGGATACGAAGGGGCCAAGGCAAATTCAGAACAGGAGCGCACTTCCTCTGGTGTCTCAGATCCAAGGCTTAAGACATTGCCTCTACCGCCCCCATGTGGCGACTTATGGATGCGCCGAAGCGCTGCACGTGGTTAGGGCGGCGCTTCTCAACTTCGTATATCGGACGGCCGTCGTCCCCAGGACGGGATCAGCGGGTGTGAGCGCGGGATCGCAATTCTTCTGCTGCACGGAACCAATCTTCTTGCGATGATCCGTGTGGACAGCCTCTAGCTTTCCAGAGTTCATAAGCGAGGGCTGCAATGTCGTCATGTCCGAATGCCGGAATGCCGTGCGCACTCGCGGCCGCCTGAGTATGCTGATGAGCCTTTTGGGAGTGCTCAAGGGCTTGCCGTGAATGCTCGTGTCCCGTCAGGTGGCCCTGTTGTCCAAGCTGCTCGGCAATACGATGGGCATGCGCGGCAGCGTCATGTAGTTCGGCGGCTCGCTGGTGGTTTTCGTAATGCGATCCATTGTTATAACGAGTAGACATAAATTAAAGGGTCCTATCTGCCCTGACTTGGTGTGGGCTTCCTTTGCAAGTTTGTAAGCGCGGTCTGAATACTCCAGTGCTCGTTCCGCATGCCACTTCCCCCCCTCATCATCCCCTTTCTCATTATGTTCGGCAGCAGTGCGATGGGCACGCGCCGCGAGTTCGTGCTGCTCGGCGGCTCTCCCGTGTAGGTGTAGGTCTTCGTGCATGGCGCTTCCTCCTCTTGTCATTGTGCACGAGGCGGACCAATCTGTTCAGGGTGGGGGATATCTTTCCGGAATAGTCAAAGCGCCAGTACTGCAATTGAGAAGGCGCCTGCGGCCTTCCCAGAGCGCTGTTGAAGACCTAGCTCCAGTACCCCTCCACCAAAACCCAGCCGTCGTGACGGTGAACCCAGTGATGCGCTACCCAGTGGGCACGCGGCCGTGGAGGCTGTTCCCACCTTCCCGGAGTCCAGACGTAAGCGTTGCCCTCGTAACGATGGTACCCGGAAACCCACACATGGTTACGGCTGGGGCGCGGCGGCCGCCTCTCGTGTAGAGCATGGGGCGGTGCGATGCGAACCACAATATCGGCCGCCCCGGCGTTGAACGCCATCGCACCTGCGAAAACCAATCCGATCAATCGCTTAAGAAGCATAACACGCTCTCCTTTTCTTAGTGGTCAAACTGCAAACCAATTCAGCAGAGGTGAAGGTCGCGCGCAAAACAACCCGGTACATCGCCATTTTCTTCACGACTGAGTCGCGGTACGAGTGGAATCCAGACTACCTGGAAGAAAGACTTCATATTCGCGCAGGGATGTCCTGGCCGGAGCCGACTTCTTCACCCTTGAGCTGCTCACCGAGCGAGGACTGAATGGCACGTCAAAAAGCCCGTTGAGGATTGGGGCCGAATTAGGACCCAGCAGATCATCGAATTACTTGTCTTGCGGCCCCGAGAACAATCTATGGGTTGGTTTCCTGCGCGTTCTTATAGGCTTGCTTCCCCGCATCTACGGCCGCGCGTAAGTTTTCTGCCTCGCTTCGAACCGCCCTCTCTCCACGCTCAATCGCACCTGTGACTGCGTCACGCACATCATCCACGCGTCGCTTGACGTAGTCGGTTCCTTCATTGGTTTTCTGGCTAAGATACTCTGTGGTTTCGCGACCCGACTTCGGAGTAAAAAGTACCGCCGCTACAGCTCCCGCGGCGCACCCAAGACAAAAACAGAGAAGTCCTCGATTATTTTCCACTTGTTTTCCTTTGCGACATATCGCACCTTGAGATCTCACTCCAAACACAGCAATTCGAATACCGATCAGGTTCGTCTTCGCGGCAAAGGCAGTTGCTCTATTTGCGCTGGAAGACGAGGGTGATCGGCTTGTGATCCGGCCTGACGACGTTGACCATCATAGTGCCATCCGCGGCAAGGGTGTAGCTTTCGATAGTAATCGCGCCGGATTGCGTGGTCGTCACCTTGAGGACGTCGTGATCCCACCTGGTTTTGCTCTTGAGGTCCTTGCCGGTGTGAATCGTGGCGCCGCTCTCGGCGTCCGTCATGTCGCGGTAGAAGAAGGTCTCGCTGGCGCCTTCATACACGAAACTGCGAGAGACCGTGATGATGCCCTGCCGATCGTTGATGGTCACGGTGCCGGTTTGAACGACGGGCTGGCCGGCAAAATCACTCTTAGCGGGCACCAGTGCCCAGGTGCCGTTCAGGGCGCTGTGGTCGCGCCCGAAGGCGCAGAACGCAAAGGGGAGGGTCGTCAAGACGACTCGGGTAATTGTAGTAGTTAAATATGTCCTCATGAGTTCCTTCAAGGAGCTACCGTATGTAACGTTTGGGAATGCAGTAGCACGCGCGGTACCGTTCAGCCCGCATCGTTGACGGGATCCTGCCGAAGCGCGCGGGCACCAATGGTCGCCCTTGCGGCTCTAAACGTCAGCAGATAGGGTGAACGAAGTAGGTCGCGCAGAGGAGAAGATTATGCTTTGGACGCTTGTCGTTGTGTTCTTGATTCTAGCCTCGTCCGAGGAATTTGTGGGTTACTTGGACCGAGGAAGCCTCCCCGAACTGTCGCCAACCCGCTGCTAGATCAAGTCTCCAGCGATTGTTGAGGGCGCTGGATAGCAGTCTTCTTTTCGTAGCCAGTTTTCTTTGGTCGTGATCGTACCGTCTTGAATGCCCCTTGCGTTGGTTCAGGTGGAGCAATGTCGCAGTGCGTCACTCCTCCCGCCGATGACGTAAAAAGCCGGACTGGACGGTGTGATGGTAGTCTTCGAGGGTTCCTGTGCTGGTGTTGACCAGGACGCGCTGGCACTCCGACTCCTATGCAGAGTTCAAGGGCGGTTCTGTCTAAAGTTACCCACGAATTCCCCGGAGGACCCTGATTCTATGGCTTCTGGGATTCAGCCTACACGTGGGCGGAAGCCTCATCCACTTATTACTTGTGGTGGCTTTAGTGGTTTTCGTGATCAACCTGCTGAGCGGTCGTCGCGGCGCAGTTTAGATCTTCGGCCGTCGCCCTAACCCGGTTCACCACACTGTGCCGAAGAGGCCGCTTCAGTTTTCAGAGGTCCGTCGACCGATTAGGCCAGCCTATTAGGGCAGCCATTTCTGCGCTTCGGCTTGACTGAGGCCATCCCGATACTCACATGAGTGAGAATTTGGCCTCCGCCACAGTCGGGAGTCCTTCTCATCGTGGGAGTTCTGAGCCAATTCACGCAGAGACGTAGCCATTTGTAGTCATGCGGCCCAATATGGTCTGTGCTCCTGGCGCGGTTTCCGTCTGGGCTCTCCCATGCCTTTCGGGATGGAATCTCTTGTAGACGAAACAAGACGCAAGAGCCGCTAGCGAATTCACCGAACATTAGGACCCGGGAATAAGATTCCGTTGCCGCCGAGCGAAAAGAACAACGTATATCTTAAGCATTACCTGAAGCTTCTTCAAAAGGGTGAGTTCCAATCCGATCTCGCAGTCTTCGAGGCGAAAACGGCGTTGCGGACAACACCCCAGATCGGGCCTGAAGAGTGCTACCTTTCACACATTGGAAGCCGGGGTGCTCTCTATAGAAGTCGGATAGGAGAACTGTGTATGCGTAAAACACTCGTAGGCATTTTGGCAATTGCCAGTTCCATTAGCTCTGCTGCTTTCGCGGCGGATAGAGAAATTAAGGTCGACGACAGGCTGGACGCTTCGGCAGAAACGTTGACCGACATGATGAAGGCTTCCGATAAAGGCATCCCCCAAGATCTGCTCGATAAGGCGCACTGCGTCGTTGTCGTGCCGGGCATGAAAAAGGCCGGATTCATCTTCGGCGCCAAGTATGGCCGCGGGTTTGCGGCATGCCGTCGGCGCGGTGGCTCGGGCTGGAGCGCCCCGGCCGCGATGCGGGTTGAAGGTGGAAGCGTCGGGTTTCAGATTGGCGCTTCGGAGACGGATATTGTGCTGCTCGTGATGAACGATGGCGGAATGAAGCACCTTTTGTCCGATAAATTTACTATCGGCGGAGAAGCAACCGCGGCGGCGGGTCCGATTGGCCGCGACGCGAGCGCTCAGACGGACGCTATGATGAACGCGGAAATGCTATCGTATTCCCGTTCGCGCGGGCTGTTCGCAGGCATCTCGCTGGAAGGCGCGACGCTTCGTCCGGATGAGGAGACCAACAGGGAACTCTACGGCCACGAAGCAACGAATCGTGAAATTCTGACGGGCGATTTCAAAACCCCAGCGGTTGCAGGAAGGTTTGAACACGCTCTGAATCGGGAGTCGCCTCAACGCAGCCGATAGGTGCGGCTTTCGGATATGGAAGGGAAGAGCACGCGTCCCAGCCCTCGGTTCATTTGTCTGGGAGAGAACCCTTCGGTGAGTGCGCCTGAGATGCCCGCTGTTACCTGAATTATGCGCAGAACGATCCTCGAAGCGCGTGGTTCGTATGATCTGAGCGTGCGGCGAGCGCGATCGATGTCTCGTTTTGATTCTTTCTGTATCTGACCCGGTTTCCTCCACT
>JBEKBK010000609.1:0-4751 GCA_050015435.1 Bryobacteraceae bacterium | reverse complement strand
TCGATCTGAAGACCCTTGCAGTGATCGACAAAGTGGCGGTCGGCGAAGACCCGAACGCTATTTTTTACGACCACAAGACAAAACGAGTGTTCATGATCGATCGGGGGAGCAAGCGCGTCAGTGCGATCGACCCGAAGACTGATAAAGTTGTCGGAACCGTCGAAAATCTGGGAGGGCGGACGGAGCATGCGGTGTCTGATAACACCGGGCACTTGTTCTTGAATATGCAGAGCCTCGGAACGCTGCTCAGGATCGACGCACAGGCTCTGAAGGTCACAGATACATGGAAGCTGGCTCCCTGCGAGCAACCGAGCAGCATGGATATGGATCGCGCTCATCAACGTGTATTCATAGGATGCAGAAGTGGCGTCATGACGGTGGTGGACGGAACGACGGGCCGGATTGTCACGACTCAGCCAATCGGACGTGGCGTTGATGCTGCCGAGTTCGATCCGGATAGAGGGTTGGTCTATTTTTCGACGGGCGGCGACGGCGCCATGTGGGTGTTCCACGAGGACTCGCCTGACAAGTACACGCTGGTCGAAACCGTCAAGACCCAAGCCGGCGCGAGGACCATGGCGATCGACCGCAAGACCGGAAGAGCGTTTCTCTCCGTTGGCGAATTCGGCCCGCCGCAAACCCCGGCGCCGGGCCGGAAGCAACTGAGGGGAGCCATGGTCGCCGGAAGCTTTTCCGTTTTAGTCTTCGGGGAATGAATCTCCGCCCTCGGGGCCGGGGGGCAATTCACAGGTACAATGAGATTTTAGTCTCGGGTGATGGGGCTCTACCATTAACCGTCCCGCGCGGTGTCGACGGGAACGATGGCTCCTACAAGAGTGTAGAGGGTTTCCATGTTCTCGATCGACCCCAAAACCGCGCCCGTGGCTCAACTCCAGCAGGCTCTCGATCTTGGATCGGAAATTGTGGAGCGGTATGGCCTCTCCTCACTACGAGCGCTTTTCGCTTCCTGCCGGTCGGCCCTGGCGCAAGATGACATCACCGTCGCGATCGTCGGCCGATTCAAAGCGGGCAAGAGCAGTTTCCTCAACCACTTCATCGGCCGATCCATACTGCCGGTCGGCGTCGTCCCGGTAACGACGGTCGTCACCGAGATTCGATTTGGCCCCACGGAGAGGGCCGAAGTTCAATTCCTCGATGGACAACGAAAAGAACTGCGGGTCGATGACATCGGCTCTTATGTCTCGGAGCGGGAAAACCCCGAGAACCACAAACGCGTGGCGGCGATCAAGGTGGAGTTGCCCTGTCTCGCCGGATTCAGGGGGCTGACGTTCGTTGATACCCCCGGCCTGGAAAGCGTTCTCGCGCATGACACCGATGCTTCGATGCGCTGGCTGCCCAATGCGGGATTGGCCCTGGTTGCCGTGAGCGTCGATCCACCGCTCTCCCAACGCGACATCGAGTTGCTCGGGAAGCTGTATCAATACACGCCGAATGTATCGATTCTGTTGACCAAGGTGGATCTTCTGGACGCTGCGGAGCGTTCGGAGGTGCTCGAATTCGTCCGAACCCAATTGGCCAGGAGTTTCAGTCAGCCGCCCGAGGTTATGGCCTATTCGGTGCGGCCGGGATTCGACGATTTACGAGCCCAGCTTGAACAAAACCTGATCCGGCGGACCCTGGCCGAGTTCGGCGTGCAACGCCGCGCGATCGTGGCGCGCAAGATCGGCACTCTCCTGAGGGAGTGCGCCGGCTACGTGACGCTCAGTCTGAAATCAGCGGAGTCGCTGGACTCAGAACGGGGAGCGCTCAAGGAACAGGTAGTCGGCGCAAAGCAGGTGATCGCCGATCTTAAGAGCGAGTTGGGGCTCATCGTGCGGCATGAGGCCGGCGGGACGCGCTCCACCACCGCGACCTTGCTGGAGACGCACCAGCGGGAGCTTGAAAGCCGGTTGCTCTCCGACCTGCAGGCCCGGTTTCCCTCATGGACGCAAAGCCTCTCGGTTCTCCTGAGTTCCTTCCAAAACTGGCTGGATGACTCTCTGAGTCGCGAGTTGAGCGAGATTTCCCTTGCCGAGCGCTCGAAACTGAGCGAGCCGCTTCACAAAACATCCAGGCAGGTGTTCCGGTACCTTCAGGAATTCCGTGACCGGCTATCCGAGAGAACGTCGCGCGCCTTCGGTGTTCCGCTGCACACGACCGAAGTCGAAATCGAGATTCACGAACCGCGGACGCCTGACATCAGCGTGGGCCGGGTATTCGACCGTAGTTGGGAACTGCTTTCGCCGGTCTTGCCGGTCGCGCTGATCAAGCCTCTGGTGAGAGGCCACTTTGCCCGGCAAGTCCCCTACATCATCTACAAGAACATTTCCCGGCTGACATCCCAGTGGGAGGAAAGCATCAACGCCGCCCTGCTGAAAATGGGAAAGGAAGCGGAGCGCCGTCTGGACGAGCTGATCGTAACCGTTGAGAGGTTGATCGAAGGCGCCAGCCGCGATATGGTTCCCGCGATCCGGCAGGATCTCGACCGAATCGCATCCGCACGAACCACGATCGAACATCCGGAGGAAACGATACAATCATGACCACAATCGCCAGAGTTATCGGAAGAGAAATCCTTGATTCCCGCGGGAATCCGACAGTCGAGGCCGATGTCTGGCTCGAAGACGGAAGTCACGGACGGGCCGCCGTCCCATCCGGAGCCTCGACCGGCGAGTTGGAGGCTGTTGAGCTGCGCGATGGAGACAAGGCGCGCTACTTCGGAAAGGGCACGCGGAAGGCAGTGGGGAACATTAACGGGGAGATCGCAGCGGCAGTCCGGGGGCTGAATGCCAGCGATCAGGTGGCAGTAGACCGCCGGATGATCGAACTGGATGGCACACCGAACAAGGGAAAACTCGGGGCCAACGCGATCCTCGCTGTTTCCATGGCCAACGCCCGCGCCGCGGCGAACGCCCACGGTCTGCCCTTGTACCGGTATCTCGGCGGCGCGAATGCCTGCACCCTCCCGGTACCTTGCATGAACGTCCTCAACGGGGGCAGGCACGCGGACAATACGGTCGATTTCCAGGAGTTCATGATTGCACCGCACAATGCGCCGTCATTCGCGGAGGCCATTCGGATGGGTATGGAAACCTTCCATACGCTCAAGCAGGTGCTGAAGGCCAAGGGGTACAGCACCGCTGTGGGCGACGAAGGCGGTTTTGCTCCCGACCTTAAATCGAATGACGAAGCCGTCGAGCTGATTCTGGAAGCAATCACGAAAGCGGGCTATAAGCCTTTCACCGATATCTCGATTTGCCTCGACCCCGCTGCAAGCGAGATGTGGGAAGACGGAAAATACGTGCTCTTCAAATCCACCAAGAAGGCGATCACGTCCGACGAACTGGTTCGTCTTTGGGAATCCTGGGTAAAACAGTATCCGATCGTGCTGCTGGAAGATGGCATGGGAGAGAACGATTGGGATGGCTGGCGAAATCTGACGGTTGCGCTTGGATCGAAGATTGAGCTGGTTGGAGACGATATATTCTGCACGAACCCGCAGATCCTGCAAAAAGGGATCGACAAGGGCATTGCGAACGCGATCCTGATCAAGTTGAACCAGATCGGCAGCGTGACCGAGACGCTCGACACGATGGAATTGGCGGGCCGGAACGGCTACCGGTGCTTTGTCTCCCACAGATCGGGCGAAACCGAGGACACCTTTATTGCGGACCTCACCGTCGCGACCGGCGCCGGTCACATCAAGACAGGGTCGGGCTGCCGGAGCGAGCGGGTGGCGAAGTTCAATCAGTTTCTGCGCATCGAAGAAGAATTAGGAGCGGCGGCGAGATTCGCCGGAAGGCAAGTCTTCGATCGCGCCCGCAAGGACCCTCAATAACGTCTATGCTGCCCGTGTATGATATTGGTGTAGCGGTGGAGTTCGCTTAACGCCGCGCTACGCGGCCAATGACTCCTATGGCGGGAAGCGCTGTAGGGGCCTGCCGTTCAAACCCCTCCCAAGCGGTTTCCCAGAAGACAGTGTTAAGGAGAGCGAGCGGATGGAACAAGTCTGGCTTGTAGCGGCTCTTTGGCTCGTCCTGGCTTTGGTTGCGACGCTATTTTCGATATGGTTCCGGATCTCAACGGCCCTCTCGGAGATCGTAGTCGGAACCGTCGCGCAATTAATCATCGGGGCGTTGATTGGGACCCAAGCGCTTGGAGCAACGTCGCAGTGGATCGCGTTTCTGGCCGGGACCGGAGCGATCGTGCTTACGTTTTTGGCCGGCGCGGAGTTGGACCCTGGGATTTTTCGGACGAAATGGAAAGAGGCCTTCGTGGTGGGTCTCGTCGGTTTCTTCGCTCCGTTCCTGGGAGCCGCGGCCGTGGCGCACTTTTTGCTCCATTGGTCAATCATGGCCAGTTGGCTGGCAGGCGTTGCACTTTCAACGACCTCAGTTGCCGTGGTTTATTCGGTCATGCTGGAGCTGGGCTTTAACCGAACCGATTTCGGCAAGGGTATCCTGGCCGCCTGCTTTGTGAACGATCTTGGAACCGTAATCGCCCTTGGCCTCATCTTTTCGCCATTCACGATGCGGACGCTGATCTTCGTGGTCGTCAGCGTTGTCGTGTTTGCGATTCTGCCGTTTCTGACGCCGTGGTTCTTCGAGCGTTATGGCGGTAGAGTGTCCGAGTTGGAGACGAAATACATTCTGTTCACGCTATTCGCCATGGGCGGCCTGGCGGCTTGGGCTGGGAGCGAGGCAGTCTTACCGGCATACATCATCGGCATGGTGCTCGCCGGGACGGTGGGC
>JBEKBK010000608.1:0-5909 GCA_050015435.1 Bryobacteraceae bacterium | reverse complement strand
TGTCGACGGCGAGCTTCTGATGGGGTGCTGGTAGGGCCGCTTTACGATGAAACGCTACCTGGGTGTCGATTTGTCGGAGTGGGCACGATGATAAGAGCTCTTCGTAGAGTCGAGAAATTAGAGAAGTCACTCGGTCTGTCAGATCGCACGCCGTCTCTCGTGCACCGCATCAACTTCATTGGCCGGGACGGCAGAGTAACCGGCACCATGGTGATGTCAGCCGACCCAGCGCAGCGCGCCGGCTACACGCCAAGCGAGGAGAACCGAGCGGAGTGAGGACGGATAGACGAAAAACGCCGCCAGGCAGTAGCCCAGCGGCGCGATGTAGCGGGAATTGGAAACGATCAAGCCTTGACACCCTTGCACCGAATGGTAAGTCGGCCGTGGTCCCAATCGATGTCTTCCAAACTCAACCCAACGATCTCGCAGGCTCGTAAACCCAATCGGGCGAGCAGCAATAGAACGGCGTGGTTCCGCTTTCCATCCGGAGTACCGCGCTCGCAGTGGTCGAGGACCAGTTGGACTGTGCCAGCAGGCAGGAACTTCGGCACGGTGGAAAGGGACCAGGTAGCTACGGGTGGCACGCATCCCGCCAAGTCGACGGAAATCTCTCCCTGGTGCCGCAAATAGCGCAGGAAAGATCGAAGAGCAGTCACCAGCAGCTTGGCACGGCCGGGGCTCAACTGACGGACGCGGTCGCGCAGGAAGTCTACGACGTCCGTGGCAGTGAGTTCCGGAAGGTTCATGTCTGAGTGGCCGAAACGCTTGGATAAAAACTGTTCAGCAAATGGAACATAATTCAGGAGGCTGGTCTCTGCAAGACCACGCTCCCGTAGAAGATAGCGCCGGTACTCATCAATAAATCGCTGTCGGCAGTTCCTGGGATTCGGCGGCTTGGGTGCTGTCACCCCGATCTCGCGCAGCATCGCGATAAAACGCCGCAAAGGAGCGGATTCGGCGCTATGAACAACATTCAGATCGCGGCGCAGAAATCGCTCAACAATGGCTTCATCCACCTGGTGCAAGTCGACTTTCCCGGAGTGAAGCCAGTTGCTGAACCTGGCGATTGCATACATCTGCATCGGAACGGACGAGGGCAAAAAGCCCTCCTGCTCAATACGTTTTAGGTAGGCGTCGAGAGATCAACGAATGTTTGCATCCCCTAGGATGACCATCCCTGGGGCATTCCAACTATGCCGAATCGTCGACTGCACAGCCCTTGCTGAAGCGCCGCCGCTCACAACATTCGGCATAGTCCGGGACTCGGCATAGCGTCGATTATGCCGCATGCGGCATAAGAGAAGAGGCTGCGCCCGGCTTTGCCGAGCCGCTGGCGGCGAGTTGGAGCAGATTCAGTTCCTGCTTGGTCACGTTTCCGTCCAGACCACCGAACGCTACCTCGGCTGCGCCCAACGGATCTCATCGGCGGTCAACGACCGCATCGGGATCGAACCGAAAACCTGAACGGCACCTTGGGAGGAGTGGCCGACGATTCGATCGGAGAGGAGGCGAACGACCTCCCTATCAGTTCTGTCGAAGGAAATCGCTGATGGAACGGGCAACGGTCTCGGGATCGTCAAACCAGTTTTGATGTCCAGCACCCTTGATGAGCAGCAGCTTTGCATGGGGCAGCCACTCGGTCCACGCGCGAGCGGCTTCCAACGGCACATTGGTCTTTTCGCCTTCGATGATGAGCGCGGGCGTTGACCCCGGCCAACAAGGAACGCCAATTCCAATTTCCGAGCATTGCCATCACCGAATCGCTGTTTTTCCACGCCGGCGCGTATTGCACTCGGGGAATACGAGCAAAAATCGCCGCATGCCCGGCTTAAGTCGTTTACCGCGGCTTCCCAATCGTTTACGACTACACGTGCGCCTGCAGAGGATCGGACATCCGGCGGCCGTGCTCGAGCCACATCAGCACGATGTCAGACGTCACGGGTGCCCGGCGGAAAGCGTCCATGCCGATCGCGTCGGCAATCGCATTCATCACGGCGCTATAGGCAGCGCCGACCGGCGGCTCGCCCACGCCTCGCGCGCCGACCGGCGTCTCAGGGTCCGGAAGTTCGACCGCGCCCGTCTGCAGGTCTAGGGGGACATCGAGGATGGTGAGCGGCTTGTTGTGATGAAACCGCTTGGCCAGCGGCAGGCCGTAGTGCGGGTCGTATACCCATTTCTGGCACAGAGCGTGTCCGATCCCAAGGCAGCTCCCGCCAGCGACCTGTGCGTTCATGCTGCGCGGGTTGATCACGGTACCAATGTCCGCCATCGCGAGATAGTCGATGAGTGTTGGCTTCCCGGTCTCGAGATCGACTTCGACCTCCGCGAAACCGGCGACGAACGAGTAGGTCGCGCCATCTCGTGGATATGTGTCCTTCGCCACGCCCATGAGCCCCAAGCCGGCGAGCGCAGCAGCAGCTTTCTTCGTGCTGGGATGAATGTCTTCGGGCAGCGTGTGCCCGTCGTACTGTCCGCCCAGCTCGATGGCCCGTTTCGCTGCCTGTTGGTAGCTCAGGCCACGACTCGGATTGCCACGCCGGAACACGCGCTCCCCGCCGAGGTCGTAGTCCTGGGGTGAGCCACCGAGATCGTGCGCGGCGATCTCCAGCAGCTTCCGCCGCGCGTCCATCGCGCCCGCATGATTCGCCCGCGTCATTGCATGGGTGGTCTGGCTGCCGACCGACAAACATGAGTACGGCAGGCTTTTGCTGGTGTCGCCCCACGTGATCTCCACCTTTTCCCAGGGGACCGCCAGCAGCTCGGCCGCAACGCGCGCAAGATCGAAAAGCGAATGCGTGCCGAGATTGCCGACGCCACTCTGCACGTACAATTTTCCGTCGGGCCGAATGGTCATGAGCCCATCGTGACCGACGGAGCCCGAGCTATGCGTGCTTACGGCGACTCCGACGCCGCGGACTTTGGAACCGCCGCGCTGTCCGGAGCGGGCCACGCGATCGCTCCAGCCGAAGCGCTCGGCACCGCGATCCAGAGCTTCTTTCACGAAGGCACTCGTGGTGTGCCCACGTTTCCCATTTTCCTGCGGCGGGCCGAAGAGCGCCTTGCCCGCAGGCGCATTGATCTTGCGGACTTCAACCTGATCGAGGCCGAGTTGTTTCGCCGCCTTCGCGACCGCCCGCTCCACGATGGCAACGCCCTGCATCTCCCCCGGCGATCGCTGGAACAGGCGCGTCGGGGTGTTGGTGATAACGTTGACGGCGCGCCAGCGCATCGCTATCGGCTGGTATAGGAGGGATGTAGCCACCCCGGCCGCACGGTGATCGCCGCGCTGTCCTCGAGCGCCGTTGTCTTGGACGATGAACAGGTCGAGGGCGGTGATGCGGCCATCGGCACGGAAGCCGACCCTGGCGCGCCCGGTCATATTCGTGCGAGCGTGCCCGATGTAGTGTTCTTCCTCGCGGCTGATACGCATCATGACTGGCCGGTTGGTCTTCCGGGCGAGCAGGGCCGGGATGGCCATGGACACAGCCCCTCCGCCTTTGCTGCCGAAGCCGCCGCCCGTGTACTCGGAGATGAACACAACATTGGAAGGATCGACATCCACCCAGCTCGCAACCAAATCGAGCGTGCGCATCGCACTCTGGGTCGAGCCATGCAGATACAACTTGCCGTTCTGCCAGTACGCCATGGCGCTGCGCGTTTCCAGGGTCTGATGGCTGGTCGCCTGCACCACAAATGTTTCGTCGACCACCAGCTTGGCCTGCCGGAAGCCCGCTTCCAAATCGCCGTAGGCCCACTGTTCCGGCGCCTCGCCCGCCGGTAGTTGGCCTTCGCCGGCGGCCGCGAAATCCCGCTCGTTCCACTTCAGGGTGCGAATCTTCATCGCGCTCTGCGCCGCCCCCTCCGCGTCCCGCCCGCCGGCGCCGCCAGACGGCGCCCACACATTGCCATCCGGATGGGCATTCGGGCCATTCGGCCTCAGGCTCTCGAGGGGATCGGTCACAAACGGGAGCGACTCGAGGTCCATCTCGATGCGTCCCACCGCTTCGGCGGCTGTCAGTTCGTCATCCGCGGCCACAGCCAGAATCGGCTCGCCTTCGAAGAACGGCTCATTGGTCAGCGCTGGAATGCCTGTGAGCGCCGCCTTGGGCAGGTCGTCGGCGGTGAGAATTGCTCGGACACCGGGCATGGCAAGCGCGGCCCTCGCGTCGATCTTCCTGACGCGCGCGTGCGGCATCGGGCTAAGCAGCAGCTTGCAGAACAGCATGCCATCGGCGCGGAAGTCCTCTGCATATTTCGCACGGCCCGTCACCTTAGCAATAAGGTCCGGCGTTGTGTAATTCCCGCCGATGAGCTTCTGTACAGTCATGTCACGCCTCCGCGTGGACTCGGTGCCACGCGTCATCGTTCCAAGAATAATCTATCGCCTGACCGGAATGCGCTAGGGCAGGCACGTCTACCTTAACCGCCTGAAGAGGCATATTCGGATTTAGCCAAGTTTATCCGATCAACAAGTGGTTGGGAATGGATGACGCGCCACTCGGAGAAAGCCGAGGCTGAGCTCCCAGAACGGGATTGGGAACGAGAAACACGCTTTGCTTCGCCGATCCGCTTCGGGCTGGTTCTGCCGGCGAACTGAAAGTGCTGCTTCCCAGGGCAAGCTTCTCGACACGCCGCCTTCCCTCATCGGGTAGTATTCTTGCCACCCTTGTCTCCCATGCCTGCTCCTTTTTCAGCGATTGTACCTTGAAGTCTGGTGCGGAATTCACCCTCCAAAGGCTCGAAGGAGAAAAATGATCCGGGCAGCCCTGATTCGACGCCTGGAAAGACTCGAAGAGGAGCGTATCCCCGACGGTCCCACTAGAATAATCGAGGTCTGCTACGTTGATTCGGATGGCTCGCCGACAGGAGGATACGATACGAAGTAATGCTTCCTCTATTGCCGTCTCGACGTCGATCAGGAGGCGCAGTGCCGTGGTTTCGAAAAGGGCGGCTGGTAATGCTTGCTCGGACGAGCCAGGCGGTGGGTGCCGTGCTGATCCGGGTTTTTGCGCTCTAAAACAAAGTATGGCTTTTTTGTTTCGGATGGACTACACTGGGAATCGGCAACAAGTTGAAAGGCCCTGGCTGAACCATCGGAGGATCACTGGGGCTTTTCTTTTGTCCGCCAGCCCGAAATGGCCATTTCACTTCCGGCCAGCCAACCGTAGAATATCGACCAGGCTGTTTTTGCTAACCACGCGCGGGACGCCAACCCTGCTGCCAATGGGCGATGCGCCCGCGCAAACCGTTCTCAGTCAGCCCATCGCGCTACTGAAATAGTTCACACCCAGACAAGACAAAGATGAGAAAATCCTCCCGCTTATCGCACTATGCAAGTGCCCGGTCGCTTGACCGCCTCGGGTCTTACCGTCGTTCGGCTGCTTCATCCAGCGGCTTGTTGACGGCATCCTGCGCGGTCACGACGGCTTTCCGTATAGCCTCGATGCCAGCGATTGAGTCTGTGTGTGGCTGCAAGAGCAACTCCAGTGCGCGGCTGATCTTGAAGTGCGCGTACTCAAGCGCGTCCGCTGCTCTTGCGTCATTACCCACTATCACAGGTAGACGGGTCGCCTAAGGGGGATTTCAGACGAAAGTGCCGTCGTTAGGCCCAGGGCCAGCGCATCGCATGAGGCGAGGGCTCGGGGTTGGTATCGAAGCGTCGGACGATAATGAAGATGATTCTATCGCTCACGGGCGAAACCTCACGCGAGGCAGCACCGCCGGCGTGAGCACTGCGGATAGAATCTGCTGAACTGAGCCGCCCGGGATTTGGCAGGGCAATTGCTCTTGTGGGTATTGAATCGACTTTTTAATGTTAAGGTATCTTGACATTACTGCGCAGTCGTGGATCGTCGAAGGATCGAAGAGGTGTCGCATGCCAATTGCCCTGCCAAATAGTAGCATGTGCC
>JBEKBK010000607.1:0-4770 GCA_050015435.1 Bryobacteraceae bacterium | reverse complement strand
CGCGCTTTCTGGGAGTGCGGGCGATCGTCGAAGGCCAAGGTTATCGGACCGCACCGATGTCGATGCTGCTGGTGAACGACCAACCGCCCGGCATGTTCTGGCAAAAGGGCCTGAACAACATGGCCAAACGCCATCACATCCGCCTCTGGAAGCAGGCGGAGACGTGGAACGGCGAGGAAATCTGGATCGGAGCCGCCACGCGCGATATCGATTTCGCATACCTGCGGCACGGCCAGGCGGTGACCCACAAAATTGAGGAGGCCGTGGACCTGGAGCGCGACAAGATCGTACACGACGTCGAGTTCACCTCCTGCGCGGACATCGCGGATTACGTGGAGCGCCCAAGCGTGCCGCAGTTCGCGCGCAACGCTACCGGAGATCTGATGGAGACTGACGGGCGGATTGGTTTCGTGCATCTGAACGAGTGCACCGCTCCGCACGTCACCAAATGGATGGGCGATCCGCTTCCGGTGCACGGAAATCCATTTCAACGGGTGGCGCGGCGGCAGATCCTCAGTATTCGCAGCGATTTTTATCGCGAAAATATGTATTGGCGTAGCTATGAAGCCGCACGCTGGCTGGTCACCGCCATCCGCAATCACCGGCGCGCCAACGATCCGGAGCGAGCCTCTGAACTGAAGCCATCCGACCACGTCACCGAAAGCCTCCTTGACAAGGCCCGAAACAGCAGCTGGCTGCACTAGGGGCTGGGGGCTCGGGCGCGCCTCATCGCAGTTTTGAGCAATTCGCGCGCGCTTGATTCGTTGTTTTGGTCATTCCGAAATCGGCCCTCATGCTTCGCGAAAGTCACTCCGTTACTCGCCTTCCCCTAAAGCGCGGCCAGACAGGACGCCCAGCACGCTGATCGGAGCCCGGCAAAGCATCAATTTCGCTACATGGGCGAATCGGAATTGAATGTATCAGCGACGGCCTTCCAGCTTCCGTCGGCCTGCTTGGTATAAACCGTCAGGTACTTTCCCCGATCCGTCATGGGTTTCTTGGTCTTCGGGTTGGTCAGGGTCATGGTGTAGGTACCCTGCGAATAGGCCATGTCACCACACTTGGAGGCCATCGCCCGCGTGGACTGTAGATTCATCGAAAAGTTGGGGTCGGAAAAATACGTCGCCATCGCGGCTTTGATGGCCGCCTTCCCATTCAGCATCCCGTCCCCGGGGAATAGCCCGGAGGCATCCTCCGCCAAGTAGGTGGCCCATTTGTCGGGGTCCTTGGCGGCAGCGTCTATAATCCGCGCCGCTTCGAGGTCTTTGACCGCTTGCATATCGGCGGCGCGCGTATCAGGGAGCGGAGTGGGGCCCTTGGAGCAGCCGGCTGTTAGCGTCGCCAGTGCCAGGAATACAATCAGCGAAGCGGTACGCACTACATTCTCTCTCCTTTGGGAGTCAAACCGGAACCAGTATAATTGCGTCGGGATCCCCGCACTTGCACTCAATCTGACACATCCCGCGATTGGGAGGTCTGCGGCGGGAAGCGATGAACCACTTCTTGAATAGCGATACCGTGCTGCGCCAGAACCTCCTCACTCAGCTATTTTTTGCGGCCAGCCACGTGGCCACGTCCATCGCGCACTTCGTTTCCTTTGAAATGCGCACTATCGACACGCTTTGCCGGCTCCGCTTTCTCGCCACGTTGTGGCAGTGGGCCTTTATAGCCGTGCTCGGGATGGAGACGGTTATTTACGTGGCCCTGAAATTCATTCGCGCCCTGAAACCACGGTCCAGCGCCAATGAAGACTTCTCCGTTAAACCACTCTGGGCCATAGTAGCCAGAGGGGGCACAGTTATAAGGAGCGACGTCGTAGTAACCATAGGGACATTCAGGGGCGACTCCGATGTCGACGTTGACTTGGGCCTGTGCTTTTGGGGTGGTAGCGGTGAAGCCGATTCCAGCAACAGCAGCTAACACTAAAAATGTAAATCCGCGCATAAATTCACCTCGCAACTGTTAGAGCACTTTCCAGCCCCTACTCTGGACAACCCGCGTTGATTCGAACTATCGATCTGGCACGCCGTAAGTTATTCAACGAATTTACAATTCAAGTGGTGAAAGTTGTGTGCCCCAATCGTGGGAGGTTCGCTGAAGCTGGGGGAGATAGCCTCCGCATACGTGACCCGGGCCGCATCGCCAACTTGAATGGGTTGGGCAGATCCCCATTTTGCAGATCCGGTCGGACGGTGCGTAGTCGCCATGCCTAACAGGCAACATCCGTAACCTAATGTGGTCAAGTGACCGCATCTGGTCAGAGTGGAACCCTATTGAAGAAACATTACGCGCCGCCGATCTGGAACTTTCCTAAAATACAGGCGCTGGCGAAGCGATTGCCAGCGTGATGCTCAGAGCATACAAAACCAGTAATGCTGAAGATCTTGAAGAGCGCGATTCCTGCGGCGATTTTGACCGCCGATTAATTTTGTGCCACCGTTACCCCATCCAACGCCAAGCCGGAGTATGCGAGAACAGAGGGGAAAGCATGCACCTTTTGCCACGTAACGGAAGGGAAGCCAGACTTGAACGAAGCTGGCAAATATTACGGCGCACACAATCATTCGCTCGCAGGCTACTCACCCGCCCAGTAAATATTGCGGCGCGGCCGGGCGAGACCTGTCCATAAACCGTCGTGACGATTCTAGACCTCTGTTGCTTGATCTGTTACAGCCGACCACTTCTCATATCGCTGGACTGGAAAGGATTTGCAGGGTCGGTCGGTTCGGCGGATTCCAGCGGCGTCAAGATCAGTGTAGGAGTCGGCCAAGCGCGCTTCCTACTCTGGCTGCATGTCTTCGAGGTAATGATGCTACCCAGCCCGTACCGCCACAATTAGATCGCCGGAAACATTCGCTTTGTAGATGAATCTAATCTGTGGATTGTCGAGAACATTCCTCTCCAGGGGAGGCCATATGAAGAAAGCACTGATTTTAACCGCATTAACCGCATGGTTTTCCTACAGCGCAATGGCGGCTGACATCACCGGCTATGTCATTGATCAGAAGCGCTCGTCGAATGCGGCGATGCGGGGCGACACCGCTTGCGCAAATAAGTGCATCAAGGCCGGCTCGCCTGCTGTCCTTGTGACTGACGACGGGAAGATCTACAAATTAACGGACCAAGCTAAGGTAATCCCACACGCCGGAGAGAAAGTGAGCATTTCGGGCAAGATGACAGGCGACACCATTACCGTAGACGCGATCAAGAATGCGTCGTAGGTTTACGGGTCTTGCGGCTGTCCGGATTGCGGCAAGGCGTGGGCCTGCGCTCGGACGCGCCCGCGAACGTACTTGCGGCGTTGGCAGAAAACACACGGCGGCTCGGGGTGAAAACAGACACCTAAACCTGCGCGACTTTTCACCCTCGTCGTAAGGTGGCAACCGAATCTGTGCCAGATAAGTTTAGAAAGAGATCTATCGGGCACGACAGACCGCAGGCAACCTTGTTCATGGAATCACGGGATCCCTTGACGCGGCAACATCGCTTGCGGCAGCCGGTATTCCGAGTAAGTCAGGACATGATCGATCACCAGACTCTTCACGAAGAAGATTTTGGCCGCGGCTCGAACCTCGACACGTTCTGGCAGCCAGATCCCGTCATCGACGCGAGTCTGCTCCATCTTAATCTGCGAGCCGGGCAGCAGGCGCACGAGGAATAATCCCATCGAGAACGGCTGGATCACCTGTCCGTCAACCTTAATCCACCCAAGGTCCTGCTCGTCGACCCAAAGCTTACCCGCGACCTTGGAAAACATATTGCCGTACTTGCCTTGGGCATGGTAGCCGGGATGCGGTGTCGCTTGCAGTACATACGCCCGTCGGCCGTTAACTGCTTCTTCGCCGACAAGCTGGAAGTCGAAGGCTTTGGGCACTTCCCGGACAATCGAGGCGTTCTCCTCCTCCTGCTTGCGCAATCGTTCGGCGCGCTGCTCTGGCGTTTCCCGCTTCAACTTATCGAGTTCCTCTTTCTGTTTCCGTTCCTCCCCGACCGATGGCGGTCGACCGTTGCGTTCCACAAGTTGATCGAAAGAACGCCATTGACCAGAATCGTCCTCGAGACGTCGACATCCTCCGACTTCAGGTGACCAGCGAGGTCTCGTCGCCGGTTCTCGTCGCGCTCCAGATAGGTGTAATGGAGCCGCGCCTGCCACTGCCGCTGTGTCGCCTCGATCGAGGATCCGATGATCTTACGGGTGTCCGGTAGGCTGGAATGCTTCTGGGATTTTATCGGAACAACGTCACTTTGAGCGAAAAGAACGGCGGAAGCTGCGAACGCGATAATGACGTTTGTCCGCTGGCTGGTTCGTGTCATCACAGATGCTTGCGGGAGACCTCGCTTGTAAATGCGCTTGGTCGGCCCAATAGAGATTCCTCGTTCCGTGGACAGCGGCGACGGCGTTCTCCACGTCGAGGAACGATGGGCAAATCACGATGTCGCAATGTCCAGAGCGCTCCACCAACGGCCGAAAGCTGTCGAAGAAAAATGTGGTTTCGGCGGGGTCCTTGTACATCTTCCAGTTCCCGGCGGTCACAGGTACGCGCTTTTTCACCAAGTCCATTCAGATCGGTTCCCGCTTCAGGAGTTTGATTCGAACGCGTATACATCTTTACGGTAAGCGAATGGCTGTCAAAACAGTGTCAAAACAAGGTTACCGGTCGAGCCGGACCGGATGCCGCTGAGATTACACAACTCTGACAGTCGGCACGCTTCTCGCGCCCATCCAATAAAGTGAGCAAGCAATGGAAACCAATGCCAAGCCGTTCATCA
>JBEKBK010000606.1:0-4775 GCA_050015435.1 Bryobacteraceae bacterium | reverse complement strand
CGTCGCCGCCGGTCGTTTTCGGGTAACTCTCGAGTTCCGCTTTATCCAGCTTCCCGCGAACGATGAGCGCGGCTTCGACAATTTTTTCGTAGCCGCAGTCCTGCGGGTCTAAATCGATTAAGAGGTAATCGGGATGCTCCAATGAACCGATCCTGCTCATCCACGGATTGTGATCGATGCAACCCAGGTTCACGAGAAAGAGCAGCGTGGCACGGTCGTCGCCGATGACGTGACGGATGTCGTCAGCCATCTCTGTGCGGAGCCACTTCGGAAAGCTCTCGGCCACCTCCTTTTGGAAGAAGAAAGGCTCGTCAATCCCGTTGGGGTAGCGCTTCAACGAAAGTGGCCGATCCTTGAGATGCGGCACAAGCAAGGGCGCGACTGCGTCGTAGTAATTGAGCAGATCGCGCTTGCGATAACCCTCCTTCGGGTAGAACACCTTGTTGAGATTCGTGAATTTCAAACGATGCCCGTCAATCGTGAGCGTCGCCTCGGATGCTTCGGGATCGAGCAGAGTGGTTCGAGCTGGAGCGTCACCCGACCCGGAGCGAACGCATTCTTCCGGATCGATATCCGGACGCAGCCCCATGAAAACCGGCGCGCGCAGCTTGCCGTCGTCCGTCCAGTTGGCAAATTTCACCTCGCAAACGAGTTCGGGGCGAACCCAAGTCACCTGGCGCGGAAGATTCTTGTCTGGCTCGACGGGACGTTCATCGATCACCAGCGGAAGCAGCTTTGCATGGATGGCTTCAATCATTTTTCGATCGAAACCCGTGCCCACATTGCCGGCCCAGACCAGCTTTCCATGGTCGTAAGTCCCGAGGACGAGCGCGCCAAAGAGGTCTCTCTCGCCTTTAGTGAATCCGCACAGCACGAATTCCTGCGAGGTGACCACCTTCCACTTCACCCAATCTGAAGTCCGTCGCGACTCGTACAGGCTCTGGGCTCGTTTCCCGACGACCCCTTCGAGCCCCTGGGCCTTCACGGCTTCTAGAAACTCCTCGCCATTCCCGCCAAAATCACCCGAGTAGCGCACCAGATCGCCGGGCTTCAGGACTTCGTTCAGCAGTTTTTTTCGTTCAACGAGGGGCACACCGCGCAGATCGTATCCGTCGAGATAGAGCAGATCGAAAGCGAAAAAGACTACCGGGCTCTTGCGCGCAAGAGCGGCAATCGTGGCGGGGTCCGCAACGGTGATCCGGCTCTGGAGCATTTCGAAACTGGGAAGTCCGCGGTGGTCCAGTGCGGCGATCTCGCCGTCGAGAATCGCCGTGCGTGCGCTGACGTGATGCGGCAGAATCGATAGTTCGGGATACTGCCGCTCCATCGCGTGCCCGTTGCGGGAGACCATTCGAAGGTCGCCGTCATCGAGGTAGCAGATTGCGCGAATGCCGTCCCACTTGACCTCGTAGAGCCAGTCCGCGCCGGACGGCGGACGTCCCTTGCCAAGCGTCGCCAGCATGGGGGAAATATTTCGCGGCATGGGAGCTTTGACGGCTCCCGCAATCTCACGATGGCCCTCGCGCCGGACCGATTTCACGGCCGCCGGAGGGTCGAGACCACGCGCGATTTCTTCCTGCGTGCGGCCGCTCAGCACGCTGCGGGAGTGGTCCTCGGGATCCCAGCCGGGGACCGCAAAATTATCCTTCTTCTTGAGCAGCAACCACTCGTTCCCTTTACCCCGCTTCATCCGGACGATGGCGAATTCACCGGAGAGCTTCTCGCCCGAAAGGCGAAACTTGAAATCGCCGCGGTCGAGCTGCTCTTGCGCCGAGCCTGTGCCTAGCAGTTCGTAGGTTCCGCGGTCCCACAGCATGACGCTGCCGGCTCCGTAATTTCCCTTAGGGATGGTGCCCTCAAAGCCGCCGTACTCGAGCGGATGATCCTCCACCATCATGGCCAGGCGTTTTTCCGCCGGATCGAGCGTCGGACCCTTCGGCACGGCCCACGATTTAAGCGCTCCGCCCACCTCGAGGCGAAGATCGTAATGCAGACGCGTGGCGTGGTGCCTCTGCACGCAAAACGTGGGAGCGCCAGCGTGATGATGAGGCTTAGACTTCTCCGGCGCGGGCTCGGGCGTCTTCTCGAAATGGCGCTTCTCAGAGTAGGTTTTTAGCGACAACGGAACCGCCCGCGAATGTTTGAGTTATAGTGGGAAAGCGTGTCCGCACGCCGGAGCAACAACCTCTATGGCATCTACCGTTTGGAAAGGGCATCTTACCTTCGGGCTCGTGTCGTTCCCTGTCAGATTGTACAGCGCGGCGCGTAGCGAAAGCATCAGCTTCAACCAGCTTCATAAAGCCGACGGCTCGCGCGTCAAACAGGTCCTGTACTGCCAGGCGGAAGATAAGCCAATTCCGCGCAGCGAGATCGTCAAAGGTTACGAGTACGAGAAAGACCGTTACGTCGTGATCGAGGACGAAGAAGTGAAGAAGGTCGCGCCGGTCACGGCCAAAGTGATGGAGATCCTGGAGTTCGTCAAGTCGGAGCAGGTCGACCCGATTTACTTCGAGACCTCGTATTACATGGCGCCGGATGAAGCCGGCGAGAAACCCTACGCGCTGCTGTTCGACGCGTTGAAGAAGACCGGGTACGCGGGCGTCGCCAAGATCGCGATGCACAATCGCGAGCATATCGTGATCCTTCGTCCGGGGCACAACGGCGTGCTGATGCATACGATGTACTACAGCCACGAGATCCGCAAAGTGGACGAGTTCCGCACCGACCTGAGCTTGGTGAAGGAAAAGGAACTGGCGTTGGCGACGAACCTGATCGAGGCGCTGGCCGGCGAATTCGAACCCGACAAATATAAAGACGATTACCGCGACAACCTGTTGCGCATGATTGAAGCGAAAAAACAGGGACAGGAAGTGGTCGCGACTCCGGAACCGCAGCAGGCCAAGGTCGTGGATATTCTGGAAGCGCTCAAGGCGAGTCTGGCGATGGCGAAGAAACCCGCCGCATCGGCCACCGCGTCCGAGCTGGCCGCGGTACAGGAAGAGAAGCCGGCGCGAAAGCGTGCGCGGGGTTAGACTAGGCGACTTCCAGCCGCTTGAGTTTGATCCGGTCAGTCCGGACCTGCGCCAAGTCGTACTGCGCTCGCTGCACCGACATGGGCGACTGCCAGGCCTCCCCCGGGTATACGAGTTCGTCGTTGATTCTCCCTCGATGGTCAAATTGCAGAATCCCACCGGAGGTGAGAACGATACGTCCTTCGCGGCTCGCGAGAGGATCAATTCTGAAGTCCGCAGGGACAGACGCCCCGTCAACCGTTCGAGTGCAGTAGCGCTCGATTCCGCGCGACGCGCCCGCCGGGTACCATTTCAGGCAATCGATGGTGCTCGTACTGGGACTAGCGGTGCACGAGAACCACACGAAAACAGATCGGTACTGTATATCACCACCCTGTTCCCCCGCGAGGGGAAAAGCATCCGCTGGCAAAATTGTGTGGCCGCGCTGCCTTGGCGGCGACCGCCAGCTTTGGTTTATGCACCTCGACGAGACATCGTGCATCTGTAAATTGCTCGAAGCTGGTCCCACGCTTTAGCTTGATTGCTCGCTGGTCCCTCTGCCCGATCCAGATTGAACGCTCGTCAAAATGGGCCGTAATTTGTTTCCCGACGAGGTTTCGCATACTTACAGCGTCGCTTTCACCGAACCACAAAAATCCTGCACGTTCCCCGACTACGATCTGCCCGTCGACGTTAACACAGTAGGCAGTGGTTGGACGGTTGAGAGGTCCGCAATAGTAATCGCATGGTTCATACTCGACAGCTTCCATGAGTGTCGCTGGCGCGACCTCACGGGCAGGCTGACCACAGGCGGGGACCAGTTCCGCCACTAGCAAAATCGAAATCTTCGCCAACGTCATGTTCAAGGCCGAGCCTTACCGGCCAACTTTAGGGTAACGAAACCCGCATCCGAACGAAAATCAGTCCCGCCTTCGCCTTCGACCGATTCGAGCGGCGGTGATGCACACAAAACGCCACGGCGAAGATGGCAAGGGACGCGCCCGGCATCTAAATGTCAGGCTCAGGGTTTAATGTCCGGGTTACATGATCGGGATCGCGAGCGATGAGTGTTAGATAGGCTCGCGCGGGCTGATCCGGCTGAGTCCGGCCCTGTTCCCAATCGCGGAGCGTGCCCACAGGGATGTGATAGCGGGCAGCAAATTCTTCTTGCGTCAGTTCCAGGGCTCGGCGGATGATTTTGGCTTGGGGTGTTCGCTTCATCCGCTTAAGGTCGATCTCGGAAAGCGGCTGCGCGTCGGGATCCGCGCGTGCCGCCCGCTCAATAGCTTTCGCAGCCATGGACCGCAGACCATTAGGTGTTTTGCTTGAAATAGTCATCTTGCTCATTTTGCGTTGCCCTCCGGGCGGAAATGATGCGAATGCGCTCCTCGCGTTCGGTGTAGGCTACGAACAATACAACCCGTCCTTCCGCCATGCCAACCAGTACAAAACGCCGCTCGCCGTAGTCCTCACGATCATCAAGACGCTCAATGGCAAAAGGGTCCTTGAAAACGGTCTTCGCCAAATCGAAGCTCACGCCATGAACTTGCCAGTCGGCTTCGGCTTTCGCGTTGTGCCACTCAAATTCCATGATACTACGGGATACCAGTAGTCATTTCGTCCCTAAGTTTCAATAACTCTTCCGCGTACAAAGCGCCAGCCGGGGTCTCTTCGTGCTTGAAGAAGACGTAGACGTCGCGTCCACCGGCGAGCATGGTGCGCACGCGGTCGGCGATTTCGCGGCGTTCTTCGGGCGTGTAATCC
>JBEKBK010000605.1:0-4793 GCA_050015435.1 Bryobacteraceae bacterium | reverse complement strand
GAAGGTCGAACAGGGATCGCCAGATGGAGGTGGAACTCAGTGGCGGGAAGCGCAGCAGCCGATCAATCGCACCGCATCAAGTCCGGCGCTCGGCATTCAGTCCGTGCATAATTCAGGTGATAATTAATCGCTTTAGTACTTCGTTCCACCACCGTCACGCGGAAAATGGGCGCGGGCTCGCTTGGTGAGACGGGCTGCTGCGCGAACGTGAACCCGGCTATCACGAATACGATTGGAATCATTTGGCCGAACTGGGGTTTCATCTCTGGTGCCTCGTCGGTTAATATGCAAACGGGCTGCCAGAATGCTTTACGCTGGCAAATGATTGAAAAGTCGTTAATGTGTTGAAGTAATAAGTCCCGGCTGGTAAAAAAGTCCTTGTGGAAGATTAATGGTTAGAGATGCCGGAAGGGTTCTTCCGCCTCCAGCGGTCTCCTCGATGCCTCACGTTCCAACGAGCGGCTAACCAGCTCCTTCGAGCCAAGCCCCACCGCCAACGCGAGAGCCAGCACGATTCCGCCAAACAGGATGCCAAAGGCGATGTGCACAATGTTGCCGCCGATCGCCAGATGGTCCAGTGCCATCGCGACCGCCAGGACCAGGATCATCCATTTCACGCCGGCGCTGAGCAGGCGCGCGTATTGCAGATTCATGTTGACGGCGCCGATGAGCACGCTGCGCTCCAGAAAGCGGGCAATCACGTTACCCACCAGCAACACCAGACACGCGGCCACAACATTCGGCAAATAGGTGAACAGCTTTACGACGAACTGTGATGTCAGCGAAGCATCGAGCGCAGCAATCCCGATTAGGAGACCAACCAGCACCACCGACCAAAACACCACCCGAGCTATCAATAAAACAGGATCTTCCCCAGGCGACCACTCCCTCAAAGATTCAAACCCCCATTGATGCAACCGGTCTTCGAAACGGAGCCGGTGCAGCAAGTGAGTGAGAACCAAAGAAAAGATCCACGCGATTCCGATGGACACCACAATGGCGACCACCAGCGCCGCCAACCCCGGCAACAAGCTCGCCAGTTGGCTAAGAACCTGCGTCATCGATTGATTTAGAGCTTGCTCGACTTGATCCCACATAATTATCTCCTTTTCTCAAGGCCCGAAGGCTCAAGGCCCGTAGGCTTCAAGGCCCGTAGGCTTTAAGGATTAAACCGATCCGGCCACCTCCAACGTGAAAGAAAGTACGGCTTCCCGGTTTCATAGGCTACAGCCAATCGTTCCAGGCGCTCTTCTGCCTCCGTAGGAGCGCTTTTCTCCATTTCCAGCTCGTAGGAAGCAACCCAAGCCAAATAAATCGGCGTGATCGCGCGCAGCAAATGGTCCCGGTTGATGGTGCGGAGACGATGTCCCAACGCAAAGTCGTAAACGACCCGGACCCACAGCTCGTCGGGCACGCGAAAGTGATCCGCATCCTGACGCGCCAGCCTGCCCAGTTCGAGCATGCTTGCGGGCGGCAGAATCATTCCCCAAATTTCATGTAGGTTACGGAATCCGAGTTGAAAGGACTCAACCATGTGACGCACATCCACGGCCACGGTCTCTTCGTTCACGGGCGTCTTTTCGCCGAATACGGGCACCGGCTGCGAACCGCGAATCTTGTGCCAGTACGAAGCGCTCTGTTCCACTTCTACAAAGGCCGGGCCGAGAACCTGGGCTAGCAACGAGCTCAAGTTCGCCCAATAGGTGTTTCCATAGCGCCGCTCCCCGACGCGTACCTGGCAGATTTCGAGTCCCGCACCGACCGCGGCGGCGGCTAATCCCGCCGGGGGACTTAGCCGGCCAGGGCGATTCCCGTTCGAGTTCCCAACGTACCGGCTGATGGAGCGCCCGGAGATTCCGAAATCAGGACCCATGGGACTTTGAATCTGGCGGCCGTAGAGCGCCCGTGTCATCGGGGCGATGATGCTGCTGTTGATCAAGCCCTCGAACTTGTGGTGCGCGTAGCAAGGGGTGACCAGATCGAAATCCAGATCGAGCACGGGTCGAATCAAGCGGTAGGCCCATTGAGGAGTAATCGGCCCGGGATCGGAGGCAATGATTCCACATGCGCGCGCGCCCAAATTATCGCTAATGTTAAAGGCCGTGCGAAACCCTTCCGTGAGGCTTTCGACGGGATCGGTCGCTTCCTTCGAAGGCTTCGGATAGGACAGCACGCGCAGGGAATCGTCGCTGCCCGATACTGCCGGCGATGGCTCCGCCGCGGAGGTGCCGTGAATCACTACAGTTCGGGGACGGGAAGAGAGGCTCGTCAGCATTTCGCGTAATCCAGCCACGATCGAGTCGAAGCTGGCGTCATTGCCGACTCCGAGGACTGCGATTGCGAGATCAGCCGCGCCGATGCTTTGAACCTGCTCGCGCGCCGATTGCGGAATGTTTTCGAGGTCGACCATCTAGGGCGTTCTCATAGAGAAAGGGAAAGTATTCCCACTAACGGAATGCGCACCCACGCGGGGCGACTGTTCAATTCATAGGACAGCTCGTAGAATGCCTTCTCAAGCAAGTACCCGGATAGCAATCCCCGGAATTCCTGATCCCCCTGCGGCAGGAATCCTGCGTCACCAGCGGCCTCACGATAGGCCCGCAGGAACTCCGCGCTAGTGGAGCGCTCCCATAGTTGCGCCCACGGCTCGAGCTGCGTAAGATCCTCCGGCCGCCTGGTCGTGTAATTCAGCAGCGTCGCGATGGCCGCATAACTGAAGGACCGGAGCATTCCCGCGACGTCTTTCAGCGGCGAGTGTTTTGCGCGGCGTTCCGGCAAGGACCGGGCAGGCTCTCCTTCGAAGTCCAGGATCACATAGTCCGTTTTTACCCTTAAAACCTGTCCGAGATGATAGTCACCGTGAATGCGAGTCCGCAAGCCGTAGGTTGTGCCCTCGGACCCGGACGCGCGGAAACGCTCCAGCATTTCACGACGCCGGCCCAGGATGAGCCCCGCGTATTCCACCAGGTCATCCGGAAGTTTTGACACGCTTGCCTTCAATACCTCAAATGCGTGGAGGGCTTGGTCGCGCCAGCCGGTTCGCAGCGCCTCAATGTCCTGCGGCGTGAATGGCTCCGGCGCAAACGCGGGATCACTGGAGGCGGAGGCCAGCGCCCGATGCAATTCCGCGGTTCGCCGCCCCAGCGTCGCTGCGGACTCGAGATAGAAGCCTACATAATCCTTGGCGAGTTGGGACGTCGGCTGCTCGGAAACGTCGATTAGACCGCCGGTTGACTTCAGGTTTTCTTCAGGGAAAGGAACCGTGGCGCAATGTTCGTAATAGCGCTCGATTTCCTCTACCGTCCATTTCCACCCGTCACCTTCGTTGGCGACCAGGCCTTGGAGCATCCCGAGCGTTGCCGTCCCGCCATCCTGACGGACGTAATCGATGGTCCCCACGAAAGGCGGCACGCGGTCGAAGTGAGCCTGCTCGGTAAGATATCGCTCGATCTCGCATTCGGGATTGGGCCCTTCCTGATACCGCCGGAAGAGTTTCATAATCAGACGATCGCCGTAGACCACGGACGAGTTACTTTGCTCGGCGGATCCGCGGCGAACCTGCAACGCCCCATCCTGTCCCGTGACAGCTGGGAGCTCCGCGCCCGGCGTTCCGCGAATCGTGCCCCGGCGGGTATGCAGTTCCGAATGTTGTTCAATCAGCGCCAGCAAGTCCGCGCATTCCTCGTTGTCGAAGACGCCATCGTGAAGAACCCCCGGTCCATCCGCGGTGATAATGGATGCGAGGATGGCATTCGGCGAGGCCTCGCGCAGATTGTCCGCTGTCTTTCCC
The DNA here is from genome assembly GCA_050015435.1 of Bryobacteraceae bacterium. Lineage (GTDB taxonomy): Bacteria > Acidobacteriota > Terriglobia > Bryobacterales > Bryobacteraceae > Palsa-187. The sequence continues at coordinate 1,003 of JBEKBK010000605.1, read as the reverse complement.
AACGCCATAGCCAGCGGAATGAAGTACGTATCCGGTGCTCCGCTGTCATAGCGCACTTCAACCAGCGCGAGCGACGAATTCGGATGACCAGGGCTAGCCCAATCCAGGATCTCGGTCTGCTGAATCCGGCGGGACTTTCCGCCGAACCAGCGTTGTTTGGGCAAGTACTCAGGCAGCACCGTGCTCACGAACCTATGCCGCGCGGCGCCTTCGAACAGCGTGGCCCAGCCCGCGCCGACCGCCAGAGCAGCCCCTTCGGGATCCGCCTCCATCTCGGTTCGTTCCGGAACGCCATGCAGCTCGAGCCACAAGAAACCATAAGCGCCCAGCGTCAAGCGGTAAGGTTGGCGTGCGATTGGAGGAAACTCGACGTAGCCCAACATTTCGACTGGAACCATGCCCTCCAGTTCCGATAAATCCAAGTCGACCGGCTGAGCGAAGCGGGACAAATTGGCGACACAGAGGATCTGCTCGCCTTCGTAGCGGCGCAAATATGCCAGAACTTTTCGATTGGATGGATTCAGAAACTCCAGCGTGCCGCGTCCGAATACCTGAAACAGCTTGCGTAGCGCAATCATGTTCCGCATCCAATTCAGAAGCGAAGACGGATCGCTCTGCTCCGCCTCCACGTTCACGGCCTCATATCCCCAAACCGGATCCATAACGACCGGGCTGAAGAGCCTGGCAGGCGTGGCGCGCGAGAAGCCCGCATTGCGATCCGCGCTCCACTGCATGGGCGTCCGGACGCCGTTGCGGTCGCCGAGATAGATGTTGTCACCCATCCCGATTTCGTCGCCGTAATAAATGATTGGCGTTCCCGGAAACGAAAGCAGCAGACTGTTCAGAAGCTCGATACGGTTGCGATTGTTATCCATCAGCGGCGCGAGCCTGCGGCGGATGCCGAGATTGATTCGCATCCGCGGGTCCGCGCTATAGGCGAGATACATGTAGTCGCGCTCGTCGTTGGTCACCATCTCGAGCGTCAATTCATCGTGATTCCGAA
>JBEKBK010000604.1:0-5538 GCA_050015435.1 Bryobacteraceae bacterium | reverse complement strand
GGCCGGCGGCCGGAAACGGCAGCTAATCCAGGTGAAGCAGAATCCGCACAGGTTGGTGTCACCGAAGCGCGAAGACACCCGTGAAAGCGACCGACCGATGGGGCATTCATGAACGCGGAACCGGATGGCTAAAGGTTCCGTGCGTTCGCTCCCTCCCTCCGAAGCATCTTGGTCTCGGATGCAGCGAAGCGAACGCGGACCTGGTCGGGTCACGGACAAGTGAGGCTGAGAGAAATGCAGACGCGAAGAACAAACCTCGATCATCATCATCAAGAAGGCTTTCCTAAAGAAGCGTTTGGGAAAGAAAACTCCCGGCCGTTTTCTACGCCCGAAGCGGAACTAATCGCGCTCGCGCGGTCAAAAGGCCGAATCTTGGCGGAGAAAACTCTGCGGTTGATCCGCGAGACTCTCGAGCTAAGAGGAGTTGCCCTCGAAAACTACGTTGAAACCGTTCGTCCCCACTTCCGCAACGCCATTCACAATCCCAGCGGGTTTCTGATCAACTTCGCGCGCAATTTCGCCACGCTTTCTCGACCGGCAGCAGCACCGCCGGCATCGAAGCCAGGCAAGCAACCCAACAAGGAGCTTTGCGACGTTTGCAAAGGGCAACGCCTCGTCATTCAAGATAAGCAATTCGAACCATGTCCGAAGTGTTCGACGCCTGAGTACCATCAGGAGTGGCAACAGCGCGAAGCGGACCGAGAACGCCGAGCACGTGCTTGCCGTAACGAACGCGTGCCACCCGGTTTGAGGGATATGCAGGAGCGCAAAAGTGGCGTAGAATGGCTTTGACAGGCTCGGTTCGCCAGGCTGGCGCCGCAGGCGCTCCTTCCGAAGGATCCCTCCCAAGAGAGCGCCGGGACGCTTTTAAATCTCCTTCCCGCAGCATTTCCTGCAGTCCAAGTGTGTTCAAAAGTCATGAATTCCTCGATTCCCGTCTATCAGGCCGATGGCAGTCTGTATGCCTGCGTGTCCGAACAACGATTGGCAACGCTCCAATCGGCCGGACTCGTATCGCGCGTGGTACGCCATCGCAAGGGCCACATCAACCGGGCGATTCTCTTCCTCCGACGTGGCGAGTCGAAGCCGATGGTGGCTAATTCCGTAATGGGTACCAGATACAGTTTCAAAGAGCAGCTTGCGCACGGTCCCGCGTGGGAACTGAAACACCTTGACGTCGTCCGCCGCGGGAAGCGCTATGCGCCGCCGGAGGCGCGCGCGGCCTTCCACCAGGTTGTTGCTGACTGTACAGTCCCTCGGAGATCCCAATTATGAAAGCTCCTGAAATCAATTCCGTACCAGGGATCGATCCGCAAGCTATCCCGGGCGTTCCCCGAATGGAGATCATTTACAAACCGATCGTTTGGTTTCGTGAATATATTCGGAACCCGCGGAAGAACGATTCCGCAATTGAGCGCATGTGCGCTTCGATCAAGGAGTTCGGATTTGCTGTTCCGATGCTGTGCCGTTCCACCGGTGAAATTGTGGACGGACACTTGAGATATAAAAGCGGGAAAAAGATCGGCATGCAGGAGTTGCCGACCATTCTGTGTGATCACTGGACCGATGCTCAAGTGAAAGCTTTCCGGTTGATGGTCAATCAATCCGTCGCATGGGCCGAGTGGGATGAGACAAAGCTCGCTCTGGAGCTTCAAGAATTGCGTGAGGCGGACTTCGATCTAACCCTCACCGGTTTTGATGACCGAGAGCTTGATGATCTGCTGAACATCGCGGATGACGATAAGGCGGACACGGCTCCGCCGCTGCCTGAGAATCCAGTCTCCCGTCTTGGAGACCTCTGGCTCCTTGGCGACCCACCAAATCAACACCGCGTACTCTGCGGAGACGCGACGAGCGCTGAAGCGGTCGCGCGGCTGCTGGGCGAGCGCGAACCGCGGCTGATGGTCTCAGATCCGCCTTATGGAATCTCGCTCGACAGCGAATGGCGCGATCGTGCTGGACTGAACGGCCACGGCCCCGCCGAGCCCAGTTATATGAAGAATCGAACGGCTGGCCACACCGAGACCACGATTTCAGGCGACACGCGCGCGGACTGGTCCGACGCATTCGCGCTGGTTCCGAGTCTCGAGGTTGCGTACGTTTGGCACGCCAGTAAATTCACGCGCGAGGTTCTCGATGGCTTGCTCCGGATCGGCTTTATTCATCATCAACAAATAATCTGGGATAAAGGCCGGACCGTGCTCACCCGGACTCATTACTGGTTCCAACATGAGCCAGCGTGGTACGTGAGAAAGAAAAACGCGCCATGGTTCGGCAAGCCCGGCGAGAATTCGACCATTTGGGTCTCGGCGTCACCGAAATTTATAATGGGCGGCTCCGACGAAGATAAATTCGATCACCCGACGCAGAAGCCCGTCGATCTGATGCGTCGCCCGATCCTCAACCACCTCCGGCGCGGCGAACTGGTTTATGATCCATTTCTCGGCAGCGGCACAACTTTGGCCGCCGCGGAAATCACGGAGCGCGTCTGCTACGGAATAGAACTGGATCCCAAGTATGTCGACGTTGTGGTTCAACGCTTCCTCGGTTTGAGCGGAAAGAAGGCCGTGCTCGAAGGCGACGGCCGCACATTCGAGGAGATAGCTCACGAACGCAAACAGGAGGCTGCATGAATCGAGCGTTGCTACCTCGAGATAGCGACGGCCGAAGCGGAGCTCCTGGCGGGCAATCCGGACATCGCCGGTCTCTGCCTAGCGCTTTCAGATTGGTCCGCAGAATTGCGAATCCTCCAGAACGAACAACGCCGCCGAGCGGAGGCCCGGCGGCGCGATGTGGCGGGAACAGGAAACGATCAGGCTTTGACGGAATAGCTGCGCTCCCCGTCCTCGCCCTTCGTGGATGTCACAGCCAGGCCCATCTTCTTCCCAACCGTGCCAGACAGGAACCCGCGAATCGAATGGGGCTGCCAGCCGGTCGCTTTCATCAGCTCCTTGCTGGTAACGCCGCCCGGCCGCTTGAGCAGTTCGAGGATCGTTTGGGTCTTGCTGCCTTCGCGGGCGCCCTTCTCCTTGGCAGCTTTCCCCGGACGGGCTGCTTTTGGCTTCGGGGCCGTTTTGGGCGCTTTCTTGGCTGGGCTGGCCTTCTTCCTCGCCTTCCCCTTCTTCGGCGCGACGTGCGCGCCACGTGCGCCACCACGGGCCTTCTTGGTCGGCTTCGTCTCGGTCGCCGCTGTAGTGGGCGTCGTTTCGGTTTGTTCAGTATTCGATGTCATATTTTCTCCTTGGCGGTGATTACCGCGCGTGACCACATGGATCACTCTGGTGGGCCAGAAAAGCAAGTGAAATCTGCGAGTTGGGAAGGCGATGGAACGGCGATGCGACCCCGCCGATGTCAGTAAATGTCAGCTTATGTCAGGTTTTAGCGAAAAACTCAGCCCCAAGCAGGAAGCGGCGGTTCTGGCGCTCCTATCCGCTCGGAATGTAGAAGAAGCTGCCAAAGTGGTGGGCGTGACTCCGAGGACGCTTTACCGATGGCAAAAGGAGCCGAGCTTCGATGCCGCCTACCAGGCAGCGAAGCGAGCGGCCTACGGTCAGTCGATTGCCCGCTTGCATCACCTTTCTGGTGCAGCTGTTTCGACCATCGGTAAAGTCATGCTGGATCCGGCCACGCCTCCGGCGACCAAAGTGAGGGCTGCGGACAGCGTGTTGGAACATACCGAAAAAGCCATCCAACTGGAAGGCATTGAGGCTCGGTTGGCCGAATTAGAGCGCGTTGCCGAACAAACCAAAGCCGATTGGCGGAGGCGCTGATGTTGCGCAGAAGGGAAATGATAATCACGGCATGAGGCAGCGATTTCGGACGCCGGCGACATACCGGCCTCGGGACGCGGACATCGTGTTAGCGCATTCGGCCAAGGCCCTTGAGATCGGGGACCTCGAAGCGGGTCGCCGCCTGGAGCAAGCCAACGAGCCATCGAAATTGAAGTGAGGGGCGGATTTTGGTAGTTAATTACGTGACGCACAAGGACAATTTGGGTAGCCTAGGAAATGCGCCCGGCAAATGGGTGTTCGTTCCTGACCCAGAGGAGATCCCTGTGACATTTCAGATCGGTATTGTCGGAAGTGACGGAGTGCTCCTGGCTAGCGACCGCAGGTACACCAGACCAGGTCCGGTAAGGACGACCTTCGATGCGGACAAAATTAAAATCTCTGGAAATGTGGCGTACTGTTGTTCTGGCGATGACCTCACTCAAATTGCAGCCGATGACGCCTGTCTGATCTGGGCAAGTAAGAAGACTCGCTCGAAGGAATCTCTCGTTACTTCCATCGTGGACTCTTTGGGAAAACTAGAAAAGTGGAATATTCCTGGGTCAATCCTGCTGGCGAACGATGCGGGAAGTCATGTCGAACTCTTCAGGGTAGACATCTACTCCAGAGCCACATGCCCAATCGTTTGCCAGATCGATAATCGAGATTATCAGGGAGATGGCTTTAACGCCGCTGCATTTTTCGTAGAGCGTTATCTTCCCGCGAACAACTTCAAACAACGACCCCTAGAACAGATGAAGTTGATAGCGGCTCATGCCATGCTGATGGCGTCCACGCTTAATCCTACAGGAGTTCACGGCCTTGATATTTACCTCTGTCGCAGTCGCCGACCATTCGAAAAGCTCGCACAATCAGAGATAGAAGGCCTAGTGGCTGCTTCACAAGAAATCGATTCACAAATCGGCAGGGGGCTGGGTATTCCCCTCAAGCCCCGGCAGGCTGTCTAAGCCTTACCGAAAATTAGTGGGCCTGCGCCCGTTGATGAAGGGAACTCGATGGAGAAGGGCGATCTTCCAGACTCTCACTCTGATTATCCTTCGCCCATTTGATTTCGTACGGATGGTGCAGTTCATGAGGGTTGTCATGAATCTTGCTCCTGATTTATGCCACGTTACCGCGCGGAACTGCTCTCCGCGTGGCGCGGATACCGGGATGGCGGACACCATCCCGGTACACAGAATGTTGTCTCATCGTTTTTGAGGGTTCAGCTATCAGACGAAGGAGAGCACGAAGGAGGACAAGAAAGCTCGCGTATTAGTGTGTCATCTCGATTTCTTTTTTGGAGTGAGCAGTTACCTTGAGTTGTCATGACCAACCTGCAAAGGCGGATTAAAGCGATCGAGAGACTTCTAATGCCGGACGCACCTGGGGCTTTCGATCAAGCGACGTTTGAAGCGGCATTGGCGCAGATCTCACCTGAACACCTGGCCGCCTACAAGAGTTCACTCGAGGCTGAGGTCGCGGGCCGCCCGTTGACCGACCGCGAGTGGGCTGCGCGAAGAGCATTCGATTACGTTTGCCGGCAGGAATATCGGTCTACTCCAAAGGACCCCGTGACTGAGTTCGAGCGAATGTATGGTGCGCGGGCCGGCGGGTCCGATGACAGCACTCTTTTCGAGGCGGTTACTTGACAGAGTCTTTCACCACAAGCGGCGCAGTACTGGCACGACTCGGTAGAACGGTTCTGGGACGGTTTTCATTTGGTGGCCACATGACAACTGTTTCCCATCGAAGAGGCCCGATCTTAGTA
>JBEKBK010000603.1:0-4800 GCA_050015435.1 Bryobacteraceae bacterium | reverse complement strand
TTGCGAAGCGCTATCTTCGCTACTCCAACCTGTTTTACCGCAGGATTCTCAGAGTCCCCAAACGGTTGACCGCTTTCACCTTGTAGTCAACCCATCAAGATCCTGTGCATAGGGCCGGTATCTCATAACCTTCTCGTTTGAATATTTCTGTCCATCCCTCCAGTGTGTCACTGATTTTAGGGGCCAACGATGGCGACCTCCATGACATCCGGCCTCCCACCAATGTCTATCATCTCCATTTGCGAAGGCCATACAGTTATAAGATACAGTTTCAAAGAGCAGCTTGCGCACGGGCCGGTGTGGGATCTGAAACGCCTTGACAGCAGCCGCAACGGGAAGAACTATGTGCCACCGGAGACGCGGGCTGCTTTTCTCCGGGTTGTTGCTGACTGCACGGTCTCTCGAAGAGCTAGCGACGCAATTTAGGTTCTGAATTATGAAAACTCCTGAAATCACTTCCGTACCAGAGATCGTTCCGCAGGCAATCGCGGGCGTTCCCCGAATGGCAATAGTCTACAAGCCGATCAGTTGGTTCCGTGAATATAGTCGCAACCCGCGCAAGAACGATGCCGCCGTCGATCGCATGTGCAATTCGATCCGGGAGTTTGGATTCGCAGTTCCCATGCTTTGTCGGTCCACTGGAGAGATCATCGACGGTCACCTTCGATTCAAGGGCGCCAGGAAGCTCGACTTGCAGGAGTTGCCGACGATTCTTTGCGATCACTGGACGGAAAGTCAGGTCAAGGCTTTTCGGCTGGTGGTCAATCGATCGGTAACGTGGGCCGAATTTGACGAGGAAAAACTTGCTCTGGAACTTCAGGAACTGCGTGATTCGGATTTTGATCTGAACTTAACAGGCTTTGATGGTGACGAACTGGCACGGTTGCTTGCCGGGCAAGACGCGACGGAAGGACTTACGGACGAAGATGCGGTTCCGGTACTGCCGCAAGCCGCCGTGTCCTCGCCCGGCGATCTGTTTGCGCTTGGTGATCACAAACTACTCGTGGGTGACGCCACTATAACCGCCGATGTGGAAAGATTGATGGCCGGCGACACGGCCGATCTTGTTTTCAGTGATCTTCCGTATAATTCTGCGTACGAGGGCTATACAAAAGAGAAGCTCGCCATTCAAAATGACGATATGAGCCCGGAGCAGTTCGGCCGGTTCCTCCGAGGCTCCCTTGCGAACTTCCGAACTGTTGTGAAGCCGGGAGCCTCGCTTTATATCTGCCATTCGTCCTCTTTCCAGCGGGAGTTCCAGAATGCGTTAGAGGCGGCAGGATTCCAGATTCGGTGCCAAATTATCTGGGCGAAAAATACCTTCGCGTGGGGATTCGGCCGCTACAAATTCCAGCACGAGCCAATCTTCTACTGCCATGTGGCCAGCCAGAAGGATCCTTGGTACCGGGATAAAACCCAATCAACGCTGTGGCAGGAAAATAAGCCCGCGGCCAACCGGTTGCATCCGACCATGAAGCCCGTGGAGTTGATCGAGCGCGCGTTGCTGAACAGCAGCAAGACGGGGGACATCGTTGTGGATTTATTCGGAGGGTCCGGTTCCACGCTGATAGGGTGCGAGCGCCGCGGTCGCAAGGCGCGGCTAATGGAGATCGATCCTCGTTATGCCGACGTAATCTGCCGCCGGTATCAGGACTACACGGGCAAGCCGGCCGTGCTCGATGGCGATGGCCGAACGTTTGAGGAGATCGCACAGATCCGCAAAAAGGAATCGGCGTAAATGCTGCGCCTGGAAGGTCGGGTCATCAAATTGGAGAAGATCCTGACGCGCGCCCCACGGCCCGTGAAGCGCTTTCGAATTTTGGTGGAGTCAGGGTACATGAAGCTGGATCTGGCCAGCTCCAGGTGCGATCGGACTCTCTCGTCCAGCGGTGTGCTCAAGGAGATCGTGGTCATTGACGGCAGTCTGGAGGGCGAGGAGCTGGAACGATTTATCGAGAGCTTTCCCATTCGCGACGCAGGATATTAGAGAACCGAGACTCATGAATACGCGCAAAGAAAAAACGCCGCCGTGCATGAGCACAGCGGCGCGAAAGGATCAGGAACAACGATCAGGCTTTGACGGAGTAGCTGCGCTCGCCGTCTTCGCCCTTCGTGGAGGTGACGGGGAGACCCATCTTCTTTCCGACCGTTCCCGACAAAAATCCGCGAAGGGAATGCGGCTGCCAGCCCGTGGTTTTAATCAGCTCCTTGGCCGTCACTCCACCGGGCCGTTTCAGCAGGTCGAGAATCGCCTGGGTCTTGCTTCCTTCGCGGACCCCCCTCTCCTTGGCAGCCTTTCCAGGGCGGCTGGCCTTAGCCTTCGGGACCGTTTTGGGCGCTTTCTTGGCCGGGGTGGCCTTCTTCGGGGCGACGTGCGCGCCACGTGCGCGAACCTGGGCTTTTTTCGTGGCTTTCGGCTCCTCAGTAGTGCCGGTGGGGGCGGTTTCGAGTTCAGTGTTCTGTGGCATGTTGCCTTCTCCTTTGGCGGTGATTACCGCGGTCACCACATGGATCACTCCGAAGCGCCTGAAAAGCAAGGTATTTATTCGGCCAATCAAGGTTAGCGAAGAAGTGGCGATGCAAGCCCCCAGATGATCGCAGATGAGCGGTCATGGCGCAAAATTCGGGCGCAAGAAGGAGGCTGCTGTTGCCGCCTTGCTGACCGCTCGTAACGCCGAAGAAGCAGCGCGCTCGGTCGGCATCGGGCCAGCAACGCTACGACGATGGCAGAGAGATCCGGAGTTCGATGCCGCCTACAGAGAAGCCCAGCGCCTTTCATACAGGCAAGCCATCGGGCGAATGCATCAAGCCTGCAGCGCCGCGGTATCGATTCTGCACAATAGTGATGGTAGACCCTAGTACGCCAGCTTCCACGAAAGTTAGAGCGGCAGACAGCGTTTTGAACCACACAGCGAAAGCGATTGAGATCCAGGACCTCGACGCACGCCTATCGGCGCTCGAAGAAGCGGCTCCTCCCGAGAATCGCAAGCGATGAGGGCGATCTCGAGGCGGGTCTACCGGCTGGAGAAGCAATTTGTACCCCGGCTGGATGATCAGGGACGAAGCATAGCTGATGTGATTCGGGAACGCCGGCGCCGCCGCCTTGCCGCAGAGGGAAGGGAGCCCGAGCCCGGAACGGAAGCGAGAACACTACTATGATGCTCACGGTCGCCCACTATCGATCGCCGAAATTATCATAAATGCTCGTTCCCGCCGATTTCAGCTAAGAGCTCAAGCCGAGGCAGCTGGCCACAAGCATGACTAAGGAACGACTCTATCGACGGTTGGAAAAACTGGAAGAAGCGCGCATCCCCGACGGCCCTACTAGGAAAGGATCATCCATGTCGAATACGTTGATACGGATGGCTCGCCAACAGGGGGGTACGAGGTGGTGCTTCCTCCCTTGCCAACGCGAGGTTATCGATCAGGAGCTATGGGCCCGCGAGCGTGGTCGCGGAATCGTTAAAGCGGCCGCACTGGAAGGCAGATCTCGACGTGATATTTGCCTTCTGGATCCGTATCTGGGTTGTTCAGATAAAATTCCATGGCTGGTCGGTGATCCGGTTGATAGCTACTTCCCGGCAGCCAGTCTGCCACAAGTGCATCCCACTGTGCCGCGTAGTCTTCGATCAGGACATGCACCCGCGCGGGTGCATAGAGGCCGCCTTCCAGCGTTTTGATGCCAATCTCACCGCTCGGAGCCGTGCCTGCTGGGACCGTAAGGGCCACTTCCAGCCGCTGCTTCGCCGCGGGGGTGAGGTTAGGATTGTCTTGAAACAGGCTGAGGTATCTGGCATCCGGCCCTGTGAATCCGCGTGGCCCGGCCCAACTCAAGAGCTGGCCGAAGAGCCGCCGGAAGAGGGCCGTGTCGCCCTTGTACGGGCCGACATGGCGAAGGTAGGCAAGGGTCGCGGGCGCCACGCGACGCACCTGGACCTCGGCGGAAAACTTAGTCATAGGGATCTCCTTATGGCGGACCATTGGGCCCGGCAGTTTCGAAAATCCCAGAGAAGCATCTTCGTTCGCTTCCCACGGCTTGCGATTCGATTGACAGATCTTGCGCTTTCGCCACTTGCCCGCAGATACGCCGAAGGCCCCTTTGAAAGCACGGGCGAATGCGCTGGAGCTGGAGAATCCGCACTCCAGTGCGATCTCTGAAATGCTTCTCATGCGATTGAAGACCAGTAACTGAGCCGCACGCTCCAGACGCAGCCTGTGGACGAAGATCTGAAGCGTCTCCCCCATCCAGGCGCGAAAAAGCCGGTGGAAGTGGAACGGACTGAAGCAGGCAACCGCCGCCAGTTGCTCGAGGTCTAGGGGATCCTCTAGGTGGCTTTGGATATGGTCCACGACCCGGTTCATCCGAGCAGCATACTCACTGCGCGTGGATTCGGTCACTTGGACCATGCATCCACTCTACCAATCGAACTATAAACGTAAAGGATCGCCTCAGAAAGCGAAATTGCCCAGGGCCGGCGCATCGCATGAGGCGAGGGCCTCGGGGTTGGTATCGAAGTCGCGGACGATAATGAAGATGATTCTATCGGGAGTGCAATGAAGATGATTCTATCGGGGGTGCTCACGGGCGAAACCTCACGCCGGGCAGCACCGCCGGCGTGAGCACTGCGGATAGAATCTGTTGAACTGAGCCGCCCGGGATTTGGCAGGGCAATTGCTTTTGTGGGTATTGAATCGACTTTTTAATGTTAAGGTATCTTGACATTACTGCGCAGTCGTGGATCGTCGAAGGATCGAAGAGGTGTCGCATGCCAATTGCCCTGCCAAATAGTAGCATGTGCC
>JBEKBK010000602.1:0-4831 GCA_050015435.1 Bryobacteraceae bacterium | reverse complement strand
TCGCGTATCACAAGGCCGACAAGGCTATCCAGAATATCGTTGCCCTGCTTGCTGCGGCGTGATGTTAGCTGCCAGAATGTTGAAGCATTCTTGTTTACAATCTCTGACCTAAGAATCTAATTCCCACGGTAAGCTTGGAAAGCATGCCTGCCCCGTCCGCGGCGATCATCGTACCAGCCGTTCTGTTTGGAGCCACGGTCATTCGTTCGGCGTTTGGATTTGGCGAGGCCCTGATCGCCGTACCGCTTCTGGCGTTGGTCGTTCCGGTCGAAGTGGCCGCGCCGGTTTCCGTATTGGCTTCAATTACGGTGGCGCTCATCGCCGTCATTCAGGATTGGCGCAAGATTCACCTGCGGAGCGCGATGTGGTTGGTGCTACCGACTCTACTGGGTATCCCGCTGGGGCTGGTATTGCTGAAAGCTGTAGCTGAACCGATCGTTAAGGCAGTTCTAGCAACCGTGATCATCGCTTTTTCAACCTATTCCTTGCTCGGCCGCACCCAACGCGAGTTGAAGACTGATAAGACTGCCTGGCTGTTCGGATTTAGTGCAGGAGTCCTAGGAGGGGCATACGGTATGAATGGTCCTCCGCTAGTGGTTTATGGTTCGTTGCGCGGGTGGTCTCCCCAGCACTTTCGAGCGACTCTGCAGGGATACTTTCTTCCTGCGAGCCTCGCGGGGCTGTGGGGTTACTCAGTCGCCGGTCTATGGACCCCTGCCGTTACGCGATTCTATCTGCTGTCACTGCCTCTGGTCGTACTGGCAACTTTCCTGGGAAGGGCGATCAACCATCGGATGAATGCTCACCAGTTCGTGCGCTTTGTGCACGGCGGCCTGATCGTCATCGGCGTGATTCTACTGATCCAAGCCGCACGGCATTGAAATGTTCTTCCTGCTCCCGGATCTCGGGAGGGACCTCAGGGAAGTCGCTCGCCTCAAATACCTGGCGAATCTCGATTTCCGGCTCGCCCTCCAGCGGATTGGGGCAGCGTTTTACCCACTCAATCGCCTCTTCTTTCGATTTCACCTGAAACATCCAGTACCCGGCGATCAGCTCCTTCGTTTCGGCAAACGGGCCGTCGATCACGGTGCGCTTCGCTCCCGAGAACTTGACTCGCGCGCCCTTCGATGTCGCCTGGAGCCCAGCCGCATCCAGGAGAACGCCGGCCTTGATCAGCTCCTGGTTGTACTTCCCCATCTCGCTCAGGATTTTCGCGTCCGGGAGAACACCCGCCTCAGTGTTCTTGTCGGCCTTTAGAATGACCATGAACCTCATACTTATATCTCCTCACCCATGAGTCGACTGGCGGGCGGGCCGTTCGACAGGATCCGGGATCTTTTTTTCACCGGTCAATTGTGCGAGAATCCGACCCGCGACTTCCTTGCCTCTTTCGCCAACCTCGCCGATTGGACCGACGCAGCTCGGGCAGCCTGAATCGCAGGGGCACGCCGCGAGCAGCTTTGACGCGCCATCCAGCAGCCGTGAAGTCAGTCTGAACAGCGCCGCGCTCTGCCCGATCCCGCCTGGATAATTATCGTAAAGATACAGGTTCGGTTCGAAGGTTTTCATACCGCCCGAGATGTCCTCGGTAATGGAAGTACCCAGGTCGCGTGGATCGCACATGACCAGCAACGACCCTACCGTTTTCAGCAGAGCCGCAAGCCCTACTAGACCGTTCTGCTTATCCGTCGGCGTCAGATCCGGGAACCGCGCCAGAAAAGTCTCCGGAAAGTGCAGCCAGAACGCAGTGGTGTGCATTTCCTGCTCCGGCATCGAGAGATTCCCCGCCCCGACGTTCTCCATGGTGTAAAATTTCACCTTCTTGAATCCGACCACTTGCCGGTTCAACCGGACCTCACCATGCGCAGCCCGAGCGTCGCCCACGCCGTTCGACTCGAATTCGTCCAGCTCTTTCACCTGCGTATAATCGATCGCGTCCGTGAAGTAATCGGAGTCGACCCGGCGCACGTAGGCTTTTCGTCCGTCGTAGTCGAAGCGCTCCACCTGGTATTGGCGCGCTTCGTGCAGGTAGATCGCCTTTTCGTGCAGGGTCGTCAGTGCATTGGGGAATGAAACCTCCGCGATGACTTTGTGGTCGCCCGTGATGTCCACTACGACGAAGTTATCGCTGGTCACGGCGCGCAGGCTGACGGCATCGGCGGGATAGCTGTCGGAAGTCCAATGCCAAGCGCCGTTCGATGGACCGCCCGAGTGATGGAGGAGCTTGAGATCTGCCAGAAACTGGCACAGCTCACCCGTATCATGCGGACCGAATTTTTCGCCGTCGCGGACGGGCAACTCGAAGGCGGCGCACTTCAGATGATTGATGAGGATCTCGAGGTTGTCGGGATTGATGTAGGCATGCTCTGGCGGGCGGTCGAAGAAATAATCCGGGTGCTCGATGATGTATTGATCAAGCGGCGCGCTCGAGGCCACCATCACGGCCAGCGAAGTGGATTGGCGGCGTCCCGCACGTCCGGCCCGCTGCCATGTGGAGGCGATGGTTCCGGGATATCCCGCCATCACCACGGCGTCGAGCGATCCGATGTCGATGCCCAGCTCGAGTGCGTTGGTCGCCACCACGGCGCGGATGTCACCATCGCGCAGCTTCTGCTCGATTTCGCGGCGTTCCTTTGGCAGGTAGCCGCCGCGATAGCCGCGGACTCCCGGGTAATCGTCCTTTAGATATGTGAGTAGCAGTTCCGTAGCCAGGCGGCTGTTGGCGAAGATGAGCGTCTGCTGATGGCGATCCAGCAGCTCGCGGGCGATCCGCCGGGTCTCGTTCAGATAGCTGCGTCGAATCCCGAGCGCGCGGTTTACCACCGGGGGATTGTAGAAGACCACGTATTTTTCGCCCGACGGCGCGCCGTTGCCATCCACCATTTCGAAGGGCACGGCCGTAAGCGCTTCGGCGAGTTCCTTGGGATTCGCGATGGTGGCTGAACAGCAAATGAAGTGCGGAGCCGACCCGTAAAATTCGCAGATGCGCTTCAGGCGGCGAAGAATGTTCGCGAGATGGCTGCCGTAGACGCCGCGATAAGTGTGCAGCTCGTCAATCACCACGTAGCGCAGATTCTCGAAGGCCTTGGCCCATTTGGTGTGATGCGGCAGAATGCCGGCGTGCAGCATGTCGGGATTGGTCAGCACCACGTTGGCGCGTTCGCGGATGGCCCGGCGGGCGTCCTGGGGCGTATCGCCATCGTAGGTGAAGGCTCGGAGATCGGAACCCATTTCATCCACGGTCGATTGAAACGCCTGAAGCTGATCCTCCGCCAGGGCCTTCGTAGGAAAGAGATACATCGCACGCGCCCCTGCATCATCCAGCAAACGGGCGAGCACCGGCAGGTTGTAGCACAGCGTTTTTCCGCTGGCTGTAGGAGTAACCACTACAACGTGCTTCCCCTCGCTCGAATGACGAAAAGCTTCAGCCTGGTGCGAATAGAGCTGGCGAACGCCGCGCCGCTCCAGCGCCTGCCGGAGCGCGGGCGCAAGGGCTTCGGGGAAGTCGATGAACTCACCCAGCCGCGCGGGCTGATGGCGAATCGCGCGGACCGGCGAGTCTGGATTCGCCATCCACGCTTCAAATCGCTCGATGGCGCCCGCAAGGCCGCTACGCTTCGCGAGAATTCTCTCTTGGGCTGGTTCGGGAAATCCTAAGGTGAGGTTCATTCTTCGCCCTGTCTTCGCTTAGGATAGCTGGGATTCAGCGGAAGAACAACCGCTTAGGGCGAAACTCTTACGAGGGGATCGTTATCGGCGAACGAACTCGTAGCGTTCCAGCGTTGCGGCAAAAGCTAATTCCGGATCGCTCCGAAGAACCTTGCCTACGCAACGCAATCGCAGGTCCTCGGGTGAGCCGGGCGGCCTCGGGAAGGTAATAAGGTACTCGATAGGCTCACCAACCTCGATCGGGCCCGTCAAAGTAAACAGAACCCCGGAGGAACTGACGTTCTTGGTTTCGCCCGTCGTCTTGGGGGTGGAACCGTTGCGGATGATCTCAAATGGAAGCCTGAGATCGAAGCGTTGGTTTTTCCGTTGTTCGATCACGCTATATCACTTTATAGCCTGAAAGAACTAAGGTCAATAGGCCTGCGCCTAGATTGTTTCGATTTAAAGTCACGGTACGGGCTAACGGACCTGCGGGGTGAGTCCGCCGACGCCTAGTCCCTCAACTCTTCCATCCATTCTAGCTTGAAAACCCTGCACCTGCCGACATTTTCGGCGCGATAGCCGATTCGGAAGGTTTTCTCGGCCCGCTCAAGGAGCGACCAGATGGAGATCAGCCGTTCGCGTAACATGCCCGATTCTCATGCGGGCGGCGCGCGCACCGCCTCACCGAAGCCGCCAACATCCTGAAGCGAAACCAGATTTTCCGCCGGGCGCCAACGTGAAGCCGGGCGACCGCGAATATGGGAAAATAGAATGCTTCCCAGGGTGGGGGCAACGGAGACGGTTTGCTCGACCGCATTACCGTGCACGGCGCACGGCAACACAACCTGAAAAATATCGACGTCGAGATCCCCCGGAACACGTTTACCGTGATCACCGGCTTGAGTGGATCCGGCAAGTCCTCGCTCGCCTTCGACACCATCTACGCCGAGGGCCAGCGCCGCTACGTCGAGACGTTGTCCCCCTATGCGCGGCAGTTCCTGGATCAGATGGAGCGTCCGGAAGTGGACTCGATCGACGGCCTAAGCCCGGCCATTTCGATCGAACAGAAGACGACCAACCGCAGTCCCCGCTCGACGGTGGGCACAATTACCGAGATTTACGATTATCTACGCGTACTCTACTCCGCGATCGGCGTGCCGCATTGTCCGAACTGTGGACA
>JBEKBK010000601.1:0-4843 GCA_050015435.1 Bryobacteraceae bacterium | reverse complement strand
GGAAGCGGCCGGTCGGTTGGCATCGGCGAGCTTGCTGCGCTGATCAATGCAGCGGCGGGGGTGGAAAAACCGGTCCGCTCCCGCGGACGTCGGCGTCCCGACGAGGTGATGGACGTGGTGGCCGACATCAGTCGCGCACAAGCCGAACTGGGTTGGAGCCCGCGCGTGAGCCTGAAGGACGGACTGGCTGCGACCGTAGCCTCCATGCGCGCATGAGAATCGCGTACCTGATCGGCCAATATCCGGCGATCAATCACGGATATCTGCTGCGGGAAGTCCAACAGCTTCGTCAATTCGGAGTGGAGGTTTCGGTGGCGTCCGTGAACGGACCGGATCGCCCGCCGGATAAACTGAGCCCCGAAGAGAAAGAAGCCGCGGCGAACGCTTTCTGTGTCAAGGCCGAGCCGCTTTCACGAGTCATCGCCGCACATTGCCGCACGTTCTTCACGCGACCAGGCTCCTACTTCCGCGGATTATGGATCGCCCTCCGGACTGGCGGCCTGCGTTGGCTGCTCTATTTCGCGGAGGCGATCGTAGTCGGGCGCTGGATGGAACGCCAAGGACTGCGCCACCTGCACGTCAGCTTCTCTGGTCACGTCGGTATGCTGACCCGCGAGGTCTTTCCGATCCGCGCGTCCCTCGCGGTCTACGGCTACGGCGAATTGGCGGCGCAGGACAGCCGGACATTCGTGCGAATCGTCTCTAGCATGACCTTCGTACGGTGTATCAGCCGCCACAGCCGCAGCATGGTGATGCTGGCGTGTGCTCCGCGGTTGTGGGACCGGATCGTCGCGTCCCCGCTCGGTATCGATACGGCGGCGATCCAGCCCGCGCCCTTCCGCGAGCATCCGCAACCGTTCACGCTGACCTACGTTGGACGTCTCGCGCCGGAAAAGGGCCAGGGGCTGCTGCTCGAGGCCGTGGCACGTCTGCGCGTCGCCGGTTACGACGTGCGAGTACGGCTGGTGGGGGATGGGCCCGACCGCACCGCGCTGGAGAATCAAGCCGCTCGCGACTCCATCCAGAACGCCGTAATTTTCGAGGGCTACGTCAGCGAAGAACGCCTCGCGGCCTGTTACCAGGAGACCGATGCTTTCGTGCTGACTAGTCTGTATGAAGGCATCCCGATGGTCCTGATGGAAGCGATGGCGATGCAGATTGCATGCGTGGCGCCGCGCATCACCGGAATCCCGGAGCTGATTGAAGACGGAATCAGCGGCCTCCTTTTTCACCCGGCCGACGGTGAGGATCTGGTGCGCACGCTGACGCGCCTGATGGGAGATCCAGCGCTGCGGCGAAGCCTCGGAAAGAACGGTCGGCGGCGTATATCGGCAATGTACGATTCCCTGCGCAACACCGAAGCGTTCGCGCGCATTCTTCACGAGCGGGTGGTCGACCACTGAGTACTCCTAAGTAAAAGCTTGCAATGAAGGCACCGCCGCGCCCTTTGCGGGCTATGATGGAGCGAGGTGATCCGGCTATTTCGAGTCTCCATCCCGGGCAACATCATCGCTCTGGCCCTCTCTGAGGCGGTGCTGATTTTCACCTGTTACGTCCTGGCTACTTATTGGGTCCTGGACGTGGCGCCCGAGGTCTTTCTCATCGAAGACGGCGGTCTGTGGCACATCCTGATCGTGGACGCGGTTATTCTGACCGGGCTGTACTTCAACAACCTCTACGACAACTATCGGGTCCGCTCGCGAGTCTTGCTGGTCCAACAGTACTGCGTCGTATTGGGCATCGCGTTTCTGTTGCAGGCGCTCCTGAACTACGGAAGCTGGAACGTTGTCCTGCTGCCCAAGTGGACCATGATGTACGGCAGCCTGTTGACGCTGATGGTTCTGCCGGCCTGGCGAATCCTGTTTGCGAGCCTGGTCACGAAGGCGCTCGGGTCGCAGCGGTTGCTGTTCCTGGGACAATCTTCGGTGGTGCGTCAGATCACGGCTTGCATGGCCGAGCGTCCGGAGCTTGGCATGGCGGCGATCGGATACCTCGACACGCCGCAATCCACCGCAGGGTCCGACGGCATGCCGAGGCTGGGCGCTATCGAGGATTTAGACCGTGTCGTCGCCGCGGAGACCCCGGACACGATCGTCGTGGCCATCGCCCAGCGCCAGCACAGCCTGCCGGTGGATCGCCTGATCAGCCTGGGTGATTCCGGCGTTCGTGTCGAGGAAGCGGCCACCACCTATGAAGCACTCCTCAGCCGCGTCTCGACGCGTGATCTCGACCCGTCCCGGCTCATTCTTACCACTGAGTTGAATCCGCGCCATTCAGGCGTGTTTCTGAAATCGGCATACTCGTTTATAATTTGCGGGATCGCGGTGATCGTGACGCTTCCGCTTATGGCGGTGATCGCGGTACTGATCAAATTGACTTCGTCTGGGCCGGTGCTGTTGCGTGAAGAGCGCGTCGGATTGAACGGGGCGATCTTCACCCGTTTCCGGTTCCGATGCAGTCCCCGATTGCACTTGGATGCACTGCCGCAGTTGTTCAACGTGGTCCGCGGCGAGATGTCCATCGTGGGGCCGCGCCCGGAGCGCCCCGAATTCGTCGCCGCGCTCGAAAAGAGAATCCCATACTACGGCCAGCGGCACTCATTGAAACCGGGCATCACCGGATGGGCGCAGATCAATCCTCAGAGGCATACCGCGATTCAGGACGCGTTGGTGGAATTCGAATACGATCTGTATTACATGAAGAATATCGCGGTGTCGCTCGACACGTACATCGTGCTGCAGGCATTCCGGGATAATTTCTTCGGCGGCGCAGCCTGAAGCGCTCAGGATTCCGCGACGAGCCGGGCGGATTTCGAGAGCTTGGAACCCACCAGATCCAGGACCGGGAGACCGCTTTGCACAATCAATTGCGTCGTAGTCTGATCCGGTTTCTGCGCCACCACCAGATGATCCGACCAAGAGATCAGAGTATTCAAGTCGGACTCGATCAGGCGTCCAATATGCGGAATCGCCTTGAGAAGGAAATTGCGATTGCTTCCGTAGATGCTCTCCAGGCTGATGTGCGGATCGTAAACGCGCACTTCCCGGCCTTTGCCGATCATCCTTTCGAGCATGGTGACCACCGGGCTTTCACGCAAGTCGTCCGTGTCCTCCTTGAACGCCAGCCCTACCACGCCGATCCGGCCAGGCAAATCGAGCACCGCCTGAACCGCCCGATCGAGATGACGCTCATTGCTGGGCAGCGTGTTCTCAAGCACTGGCAGTTTCAGATCCAGCCGCGAGGCGCGATACGCCAGCGCGCGCAAATCCTTCGGCAAGCATGAACCGCCGAACGCGAAACCGGGTTTGAGATACGCCGCGGACACGTTGAGTTTCCGGTCCTGGCACAGTGTCTCCATGACTTCCTGACCTTCGACGCCGAGGCGGTCGCACAGCGCGCCGATCTCATTCGCGAACGCCACCTTCAGGCCGTGAAACGCATTACAGGCGTACTTGATCATTTCAGCCGTGCGCAGCGTCACGAGACATGGCTTCACGTCGAGCGCGTCATATAGATCCGCGACACGTTGAACCGATCCCGCGTCCTTCCCACCGACCACCAACAGCGGCGGCTCCATGAAATCGCGCACCGCGCATCCTTCGCGCAGAAACTCAGGATTCGAGACGACGTTCACTTGCGGATGACCGGTAAACGCCGGCGTCACGACTTCTTCGCAGGTTCCTGGAAAAACCGTGCTCCGGACCGCCACGATCAACGATTTCGACTGGCCTGGGAGGCAGGAACTGATGTCTTTGACCACCCGCCGTAGCTGATCCAGGCCAAGATTGCCGTTCGCTTCCGACGGCGTGCCCACACAGAGCAAAGCGACGTCAGCATCCTTCATCGCTTCGCTGGCGTTGACGGTGGCAGAGAGCCGGCCCGCTGCTACCGTCTCGCGGACAATTTCTTCCAGCCCCGGCTCATAGAACGGAGCGAGACCGTTGCAAACGTTGTCGACCTTATGTTGATCGGAATCGACTCCGATCACCGAATGATTCAGGCGAGCCAGGCACGCGGCCGTGACGCACCCTACATATCCCAATCCGAATACAGCAATCCGGGCGGGATGATTTGTTTTCTCCACGGGTACCATTCTAGCTTGCGAAGTCCAAAATCATCTAGAAGATCGTCTGATGCGAACGGCGTTGCCAGTCACTCCGGCGAATCCGAACTCTAGCTCGCTCACGTGGGCACTAATGGCGGCCGTTACGATTAGGGCTTTCATCTCTGGCGCACAACCGGCGAGCCTCACAAGTACCACGCCGGAGTGGGCCAAGCGCTGTCTAAAAACGAGCTCGCCGAAGTCTTTATCAGCGGTTAGCAAGACTGCGCCAGCTTCATTTGCACGGCGGAGAACGTGGGTATCCGGAATTCCCGGCGAAGTCTCAGCCATAGAAAGGACTTCATATGCGTCGCGACGGATCGCTTGGACGATCTGGCGATCAATGCTTTCGTCCGCGAGAAATATTACCCAGGGATTTTCTCAACCGGATAGACGACGTCAGCCTTAAGCGCTTCGGCAGCAAAGGCAAGGGCCGCGCGAATGGATTCCTGCGTGAGCTGCGGGTGTGCGGACAGAATTTGTTCTACCGTCTCGCCGGCCGCCAGCTTCTCTAGGATGAGTTCGACCGTGATCCGGGTCCCGCCGACGACGGGTTTGCCCATCATGATGGCGGGATCGGAGGTGATCAGGCGCTTATTCACAGGTGACCTCTTCTGTAACCTGAATTATGCACGGACTGAATGCCGAGCGCCGGACTTGATGCGGTGCGTGAGTTTCCGGTAAGCGTGCGTGACTACGATTGAGCCAGCTGATAGGGTGTGCCAAGGGCGGGAGGCCCGA
>JBEKBK010000600.1:0-4857 GCA_050015435.1 Bryobacteraceae bacterium | reverse complement strand
CTCCGAGCATGACACCAGGGAAAGCCAGCAGGTGGCATTGATCGACGAAAAGTTTGCTCGACGCTTTTGGCCGCACGACGATCCCATTGGAAAACATCTTTGGTTTGATGATCCGAAGAAGCCCGTCATGATCATCGGAGTGGTTGGAGTGGTCAAACAAAACGGTCTCGAGGTTGAGGGCAAGGTAGCGGTTTACTTTCCTGATCAGCAGGAGGGGTGGAACGCCCTATACCTGGTCGCACGCACCTTTTCGGATCCGGCGCGTCTGGCTGGCCTGATTAACCGTGAAATTCACACGGTCGATCCGAATGCGGTGGTGTATGACATTCGCACCATGCAGGAGCGGGTTTACGATCCGCTGGCGCGCCAGCGCTTCTCCGCTTTAATGCTGGGTGCATTTGCGGCCTTCGCACTGCTGCTGGCGGCGGTGGGGGTTTACGGCGTCATGTCTTATCTAGTCTCGCAAAGCACACATATCTCGGCATACGAATCGCTCTCGGAGCACAGTACGTCAACATCCTGGGCCTCATCGTCCGGCAGGGAATGGGACTGGCAGCGTTGGCATCGCGGTTGGTTTAGTCGGCGCTCTCGCGCTGACGCGCGCGATGGCCAGCCTATTGTTTGGAGTCACCCGAACCGACCCGGTTACCTTCACCGTGGTGACCCTCCTTCTAGCGGTTGTGGCATTCGCGGCCACTGTGATTCCTGCGCGTCGTGCATTGAGTATCGATCCAATGGTGGCCTTGCGGGAGGAATAGACCGCATACCCATTTCGCTAGAGCGATAATTGCCTCCTGAAGGCCACTCAGCGGGACGAGCGGCTGTACCAAGAGGGGCTAGATTTCCTGAAGCGGAAGGGGCCGGGGAAAGAGGAGCCGGAGCAGCCGGCTAAGAAGAAGCGCGGGTGAGCCCGTTGTCGTATCGAGTGCGTGCCGGCGTCGGCCTGATTCCGGCATTATCGGCACGAGTGATGGAGGGACTGGGAACCGGTTCGTCTCGCAGGAAACGGCGTGACTCACTCACGTCACTGCGTCATAAAAGGCCAGTCGTCGCCCTAATGCCCTTCGCGGTCACACGAACCATTCACTTAGGTCGACGACCGTGCTGCGGCGTAGGATCTCCCCCATCCACGTCTTTACGAATCCCTTCGCGTCCAAACGATCCAACGTCGTGTAGAGCGCTCCGATTGAGCAAGAGCCTTAGGGTCTTCCACGAGCTGCGGCGCGCCGGTAGCCGTTCGGATTGATCGACGAGGCAAGTGGCGCAATGTTCGACCCGCTTTTGTCTTTTCCACACGAAAACCTGCCGTAATGAATGTGATGGACGTTATAATTGCTTGTCTATGGCGAGAAGGTCCCGCGCCAGCCGCGTCGCATCGTCTGGGCCTGCTACTCCTGCCCCCGTTCCGATCAAGACCATCGTCGCGCCCGTAGGATTTGACCGCAGCGCTTTAGGCGAACTTGTGGGAGCGCTCCTCCTGATTCTGGTAACGCTTGTCGTCTATCTGCCGGCGCTCCACGGTGGACTGATCATGGACGACACCCGCCACATCACTCAGCCAGAACTGCGCTCGCTGCATGGTTTGTGGCGCACGTGGTTCGTTCCAGGAGCGACATCGCAGTATTATCCGTTGCTACATAGCGCGTTTTGGGTCGAATATCGGATGTGGGGCGACTCGGTTTTCGGCTATCACCTCGTGAACGTATTGTTCCATGGCATCTCTGCTTGCGTGGTAGTGATGATCGTCCGGCGCCTGGCATTACCCGGGGCGTGGCTGGCAGGTTTCATCTTCGCCGTCCATCCGGTCTGCGTCAATTCCGTGGCTTGGATTGCGGAGCAGAAAAGCACGTTGTCCGCTGTGTTTTATCTAGCCGCGGCGCTAACCTATTTGCACTTTGACCAGACCAGACGCAGATGGCAATATTTCGTAGCGCTCGCGTTGTTTGTTTTAGCCCTGCTGAGCAAGACCGTCACGGCGACGCTTCCGGCGGCCCTGCTCGTCGTGTTCTGGTGGAGACGGGGAAGACTCGATTTGAAACGCGACGTGCGGCCGTTACTACCGTGGATCGCTGTCGGCTTGGGCGCCGGAATATTCACCGCCTGGGTGGAACGGGAATTCGTCGGTGCGGAAGGCCCGGACTTCGCCTTGTCGCTCCTCGACCGGTTCTTGATCGCTGGCCGTGTGATCTGGTTCTATTTCGCAAAACTTGTCTGGCCAGTGAACCTGATGTTCATCTATCCGCATTGGAAGATCGACGCGGCGGTATGGTGGCAGTATCTGTTTCCGCTTGGAGTCGTGGCGATAGCGCTTGCATTGCTGCGGTTTGCTAAGCATAGTCGCGGCCCGCTCGCAGCCCTGTTGTTTTTTGTTGGCACATTGGTTCCGGTTCTTGGATTTCTCAACGTTTATCCGTTTATGTTTTCCTATGTTTCCGATCACTTCCAGTACCTCGCGATGCTGGGCGTAATCGTTCCTCTCGCATCTGGTTGGGGCAGCCACTTGCGTGTCTCTCCGTACTTTTCCGTACGTGTGATTGTGATCCTGGCGGTTCTGACCTGGCGCGAAGCAAAGTTATATAAGGACCCCGTGGCGCTTTACAGTGACAACTTAAACCGGAATCCGGACGCGTGGGTGGCCCACCACAATTTGGGAGTGGCCATCCTGGATCAGCCAGGACAGCTCCCTGCCGCGATCAGCCACTTTGAAGCCGCTTTACAGATCAAACCCGATGCCGCGGAGGTCCATCACGATCTCGCGGGGGCACTGTTGAAGATGCCCGGCCGGTTGCCGGACGCGATCTCTGAGTTGCAGACCGTCGTGCACATGAAACCGGAGTCACCCGTGGCTCACGACGATTTAGGACGTGAACTGGCCAAACTGCCGGGCCAGCTGCCCCAAGCCATTGCCGAGTTCAATGCAGCCTTGCAGCTCGATCCGAATTATGCGGAGGCGCACGCCGATCTTGGGGTCGGTCTGTTGCGGATACCTGACAGGTTGCCCGAAGCGATCGCGCACCTCAAGACCGCTTTGCGGTTGAACCCGGACTTGGCCGTAGCCCGTAACGGTCTTGGAAGTGCTCTCGCGAGCTCGGGACGATGGCCGGAAGCCGTCGAGCAATTTGAAGCTGCCATACAAATCCACCCCTCCCCGGAGACACATACTAACTTGGGAACCGCTTTGATGAATCTGGGACGGTTGCCGGATGCGGCCGCGCAGTTCGAAGCAGCGTTGCGCCTCAATCCCGGCGATGTGGCCGCTCATATGGGCCTTGGAAACTGTTTCTTTAGAAGCAGACGCTGGACTGAAGCAGTCCGCGAGTACGAAACAGTATTGGGTATCGCGCCCAATGACGCCGAAGCTGAGGACAATCTTGGCGTTACGCTAATGGAGATTCCAGATCGATCCCGCGAGGCGATGCATCATTTTGAGATCGCCCTCCAGAACGATCCTAATTTGGCGGAAGCGCATCTGAACCTTGCAATCAACTTGGCGAATGCGGGACGGACCGCTGAGGCCATCCATCATTTTGAAATCGCGTTGCGGATCAGACCTGATTTCGCGGAGGCGCACTTCTACTTCGGAGTCCTGCTATCGAAGATCCCGGGACGAACGCCGGACGCCGTCACGCATCTTGAAGCAGCGTTGCGCATTAAACCCGATCCGGAAACACGCCGATTATTAGACAACCTGCGGGCGGCCCGCCGGTAATCGCGAGTTAAAACTTAAACTGGCGATTGAGCCGCAACATGCGCCGGTTTCAGAGCAGACGGCGTGCCACCCGGCGCGCCGACGATGATGTGCCGTGGTCGAGGACGCGCATCGGCGAGCACAACCGACAACAGGAAGGGGCATATCTAGGATCGCCGAACAATGCGGGAGTCGGATCGATCGGGCGTATCGTGCATTACGCGGGGGATTTCATCTTCATGAACAAATCTAGCGATGGGTTCGAAGGGCAACCTGTCGTGTCCGAGGTCGGGAATGGACGGCGGCTCCAAAAGTTTCTGATCGGGAACGGATCAAGTGTACGCGTAAACTTTTCGATGGAGTGGCGACACATGAGGCACCAGCGGAAATCGGCACAGTGCAATGAGTGCCTGACAAAGTGGTGTTATCGGCCGTCGACTTCCGGGCAACGTCTCGGCATCGTGCCCCCGCCGTTTGAGGCCGCAACCCAAGGGCAAATAGTAAAGCGCGCCCTTAGCCCTTTCGGCTAGACGGCTACCAAATTGGCTATGCGGCTAATCTCAACATTGGCGGTTCGAACACGCCGTCCAAAGCACTCTGGAATCCGCAAAAGAAAACGCAGTCCTACACGCGGACAAATACTCGAACAGCCTAAAGGAGGCATCTCCACTCGATGCGCAGTGGAGATGCTCGTGAATTCGCTGCCAGCTTGCCTCCGGGCGCCTATTCTTTGTGCTGGAAGACAAGAGTGATCGGCTTTTGTTCCGGCCTGACGACGCTGACCAGCATGGTGCCATCCGCGCCAAGCGTGTAGCTTTCGAAAGTAGTCGCGCCGGATTGTGTGGTCGTCACTCTAAGGACGTTGTGGTCCCATCTGGTCTTACTCTTGAAGTCTTTGCCTGTGTGAATCGTGGCACCGTTCTCCGCGTCCGTCATGTCCCGGTAGAAGAAAGTCTCGCTGGCGCCTTCATACACGAAACTGCGCGAGACCGTGACGATGCCGTGCCGATCGTTGATCGTCACGGTGCCGGTTTGAACCACGGGCTGGCCGGCAAAATCGCTCTTAGCTGGCACCATCGTCCAGGTGCCATTCATGGCGCTGTGGTCCCGCGCGAAGCCGGGGATGGCGAGGAGCAGAGTCATCAAGGCGGCTCCGGTAATTGTCACAG
>JBEKBK010000599.1:0-5971 GCA_050015435.1 Bryobacteraceae bacterium | reverse complement strand
GCGACGCCTTCGTCTTCATCGACCGGGAAACCGCACGCATCACCACTATCCTCGGCTATCCCACCCGCAGGCTCGCTCAGGTGGCCTGATCGGAAAATTTCAAATATGTTTGGCTAGAGTTTCCGAACGAATCGAAAGCCGGACCGTGTGAAGGATCTCGATGAAGATCAACACCACCAGCAGCCGGTCGAGAACATGCTGCATCGGTAAGCATGCCGCTCTCGCGGAATCCCTGCCATGCCGTGGTGCACGCCGCCACCACTGCCGCGGCCGCTCCCAAGGCCAGAAGTATCGCCAGCACGACGTGCAGGACTACTTCCACAAGATGGGCAAACTGAGAAGAGCGGGTTCGGAGGCTATCCTCAAAATTGACCAGCGGCATAGTTCCGCATTATCCCACCGCCCGGGCCGCTATTTGGAGCTCAGCTTCACGTACCGCACTACATCGGGAATTGATGTGACAAGAACAAAAGCGGCGTAACCGGCAACACAAATAGTAACCATCCATCCGAAAGTTCTCATGTCAAGCCTCCCGTGGTTGAAGACTCTCGCCCATGCAGGGTTGTTTCGTGAGACTTTACCAAAGAAGCTTTAAGCCGAATTGTATCTGCCGCGAAGTAGTGGAGGTTGCCGTAATCACCCCCGCGGTTGGTGACGGAACCGTGGAGGCCGAAGTGAATACGACGGCGTTGGGTGTGCCGAAGTTGGCGTGGTTCGCGAGATTGAAGAATTCAGCGCGGAACTGAAGGCGGGTGCGTTCCGATAGAGATAGATTTTTGAGTAGCGAAGCATCCAGCTCCGCCAGTCC
Source organism: Bryobacteraceae bacterium (assembly GCA_050015435.1). Taxonomy (GTDB): domain Bacteria; phylum Acidobacteriota; class Terriglobia; order Bryobacterales; family Bryobacteraceae; genus Palsa-187. The sequence continues at coordinate 5,163 of JBEKBK010000599.1, read as the reverse complement.
CGGGCCGACTAGCGTGTTCCTGCCAACGTTTCCATAGGTGCCTGTCGCGGGCACAATAAAGGCAGCAGGATTGAAGTACTGATTCGGTCCGCCTTCGATGACGTGGCCCGTAAACGCCGGGTTCAACGACGGGCGCACCGGATTGCGGCTGTCGCCATTGTTTGAAGGGTTGTATCCCAATTGCGGCGTGAACGGGAAGCCCGACTGGAAGGTTCCAATAGCGCTCAACGTCCATCCGCCTGCCAGCTTTTCAGCCCACCCGTGCAAATGTTTGCCGAAGGGAAGCTCATAGCTGCCGTTGATCGACGCAAGGTTGCGAACATCCGTATTCGAGGGCCCCCAATCCAGCTTGGGGTCCAGCGGAAACATCACAAAACCCGGGGCGTTTGCGCCGACACTGCTGTTCCACGCGCTCCCATCGTCCAGACTCTTGGAGAATGTATAAACGCCGCGTAGTTGGAACCCGTGGCTGAAGCGGTGATTTACATCCAGCGTCAGCGCCTGGTATGAACTGAGACCTTCTGAGAACCAGGTGGTAGAATTCGCCAGATTCGGATTTGCCAGGGGTGCGCCGGTCGGATAGAACGGTGCGCTGTTCACATACGTCGGAAACGGTTCGTTGGCGTCCACCGACAACATCTCGTGATAGCCGTGTGAACCTACATACCCCACACTCAGGGCCGTGTCGGGTGCGATCTGTTGCTCGATCTTGAAGGTCCAAGTGAGCACGGTGGGCGTATACGCGTCGGGCTGAATTCCACTAGGCGAAATCTTGCTGCCAGCCGGTGCAACCGTTCCCGGAGCGATCTGCAGCCCCACTATCGAGACATTCTTCAAAGACTCGGTCGCGTTGAACGGAGCGGTCTGGTCCAAACGATAATCCAGATTGTCCAGCAATGCGCGATATATGCCGAACCCGCTGTGGATCACGGTCTTGCCCTTCCCGAAGGGATCCCAAGCCAAGCCTACGCGCGGCTCAGGCAGAAATTTGGCGCGGTTCACCGTGAAGACCGAATTACCGATAGCCGGGTTGGTCTGGATCACGCCGCCCAAACCAAAATCATAATTCGAGGCGCGCCCGTGGGCTTCGTTCCATCCATCGGTCGATTCGAAACGGAAGCCGACGCGCAACTGGAGGTTCGGCCGCAACTTGATGGCATCCTGCACGAAGCCCGCGCCCTCCAGCGAGCGCCAGCTCAACGGCGTGGGCGACGGCACCACTGTAAATGTCGATACCAACCCGGTCTCGAAAGCAGCCAGGCTGCCGAACGAAGCCTGTCCGTACTGATCTTGCGCCAGATTGTCGTTGGCTTGAATCCGTTGCATCCACACGCCCGCTTCAATCTGATGGATTCCGTGGGTAATCGCCACGTGGTCGTCATAGGTGAACAGGTTACGTACCGCGTCCAGATTGCTGCCGGCATTGGTGCCGGCCAGGGTGATGGACGAAGCGCCGTTCGATGCCGTGCCTCCGCCGATCACGAGCGCGCCCACAGGGTCGCCCGCCACCCATCCCGCCACATCGACCGGCGTATTACCCGTGAAAAAATAGCTGGCGCGCGAGAACCCGATCCGAGCGGTATTGAGAACCGTCGGCGAAAAAACATGCTGCTCTTGAAGGCTCACCACCTGCTCGCGCAAATTCTCTCCCACCAGGCTGAGCGGATTGGCCGTCGGGGTGTGGGCCACGCTGTCGTCGACGGTATAGACGGCGAACAGAGTGTCCAGGTTGGAAAGGTTGTAGTCGAAGCGCGTGGTTCCGAAGTCTTCGCGGATTCTCTGGAGCGGATGACTGAACGCTTCAGCAATGCCGCCGCCGAGGTCCGGACCGTTCGGCGCCGGCCACAACGCAAGCAGCGGCGCCACGCCCGGCACGGTAAGAGCGCGAGCTGCGTTGTCGGGCACCAGCGTCACGTCGCTCAGGCCCAGGTTCTGGCGGTAGCCTTCGTAGTTGCCGAACAAGAAAATCTTATCCTTGCGGATCGGGCCGCCGAGTGCGGCGCCGAATTCGTTGCGCTGGAATTGCGGTATCGAGCCCTGATCGAAAAAGTTTCGCGCGTCGAGATCGCTATTGCGGAGGAAATCGTAAGCCGTTCCGTGCAGTTGATTTGTACCTGACGCCGTAACAATGCTCACCTGCCCACCCGGGCGCTTTCCATATTCCGCGCCGTACGCATCGGAGACGACGTTAAATTCGCGCACCGCGTCCACGCCCAGCAGTTGGCCGCTGGTTCCTCCCGGTGTGTTGTTGATCAGCGAAGCACCGGTGTACTCAACGCCATTCAATAAAAACAAGTTCTCCTGTGGTCTGCGTCCCGAGACTGAAAACATGTTGCCCACCGAGGAACTCGAGGTGCCGACCCCGCCGGTTCGTTCCGAAGTATAGTTCACGATCGCGGCATTGAGCGTCATCAGTTGGTCAAAGCTGCGGCCATTCAGAGGGAGATCCTTTACCTGGCGCTCGTTCACCAGCCCGGAGGTTTGCTGCGTCGAGAGGCTCACCGGCGCAGGCGCTTCTTCAATCACCAACACCTGCTTCAATTCACCAACCGGAAGAGTAATGTCGATCGTGCTGCTCTGGCCCACCACCAGATCGATTCCTTTTCGAACCTGGGTGCCGAATCCGGCCTTCTCGGCTGTGATCTGATAGTGCCCAATCGCGATCGACGGCGCGGAATAGCGGCCCTCGTCATCGGTGACCAATTTCCGCTCAGCTCCGGTTTCAACGTTCCGGATCGTGATCGCAGTGCCGGGCAACCCCGCTCCAGAGTCGTCTTTGACAGTTCCGGAAATGGAGGCGCCGACCACTTGCGCCCGCAAGGCTGTCGTCACAAGGAGCAGAAAAAGGACTGCATATCTGGCTCTCACGCTTATCTCCTAATTGTCTATAGATTAATAGGTGATTACCCGGATGTCAAGATTATTCTGCTCCTAAGCAGTACTAGATAAAGTGTCTAACAAGGCTTTGTAACTGACTGATCCTGAAGCGGATCGCCAGCCTGGATGGACATCGGGATCACCCCAGCCCAAACCGGCAAGGCATAGTCTTCCTCGTCGTCGATAGGCGCGCCCGTGCGGACTTTGGCCGAAACCTCATTCAATTCGACCGCCAGAACCGTGGTCGCCTTCAACTCCTGGTCGGTGGGTGGACGCACCACTTCCCAGCGGCCCGCGATAATGTGGTTTGTGAAGCATCGCAACGCCTCGCGTTTCTCTTCCACCTCGGAAACCAGCCGGGCCTCGCCCAGGATCATGACCGAACGGTAGTTCATGGAATGATGAAAGGCGCTCCGGGCCAGGACCAGTCCGTCCAGCAAGGTAATAGTGATGCAGACCGGCACGTTTTCCTCGAGCGTCCGCAGCATCCGGCTCGCCGCGGAACCGTGGATGTAGACCTGGTCGCCGGAGCGAGCGAAGCCGGTTGGGATCACGTACGGCTGACCGTCAATCGTGAAGCCGACATGGCAGAGCTTCGCTTCATCCAGAATCGAGTACACCTGGGCTTTATCAAAGACGCCACGCTTGGGCATGCGGCGCACCTGGGTGCGTCCGGTGGGAGTGAAGGAATCCGTCATGTTCCATTTTAGCTATGATGGAAGGCCACATGATCAAACCAGTGATGATCGCCGCCGCGCTGTTGGCCGCTGCCGGCGCACTGCAGGGGCAAACCTCAATATCGATAATCTCGGAGGTGCGGGAGCGCCTACAACCTCAGAAAAGGTGACCTCACCAAGGCGGCTGAAAAGATGGCGGCCGAGGATTACGGCTTCAAGCCGCTGCCGGAGCTGCGTACATTCGGCGAGACATTAGCTCACGTAGCGGATGTGCAGATGGGGCTCTGCGCCGCCGCGAAGGGCGAACGGAAAGGCGTCAATGCCGCGTCCAAGACGACTAAGGCTGACTTAAGCAAGCCGGAAGACCAGATGTTCGTGGTCAACTTCAATGAGCGAGTGTCATTCGGCCTGCCGAAGCAAACTGCGTTTACTGGCCAAACGGCACTTTACGACGGAATCACGGAAGCGCTCAATCATTTGAATACCGGCGGTCAGGATAAGAAAGTACTGATTGTCATCAGCGACGGAAGCGACAACGCCAGCAAACACACGCTGGCCCAGGTACTAAAACTAGCAACGCAATCGAGCGCGATTATTTACACGATCGGTATTTACGATGACGATGCTCCGGACCGCAATCCCAAGGTGCTCCGGACCCTGGCGAACGCAACCGGCGGAATCTCGTTCTTCTCCGGCGATGCCCGTGAACCGACGGCCGCCACCGCGCGCGTCGCCCATGATATTCGCAGCCAGTACACCATCGGGTACGTTCCTTCCAAGCCGGCCCAACCGGGTGATTATCGAACAGTTCGAGTTGTCGCGAAATCCGCGCACCAAGGGAAACTTACCGTACGTATCCGGTGTGGAAGGCGGCCGGCTATGAAATCTTCAGTGGCATGAGCGTCCCCGGTAAAGCGTTCGGAGAGTGGGTCGCGGTGCATTACAAGACACCGGAGATCAGTGCTGAGGATCTGCACAGGAGAGTCGCGGCCGGCGAAGACATTTTGATTCTCGACAGCCGTCCTTCCAACGAATACTCCAATATGAGTATTCCGGGCGCGATCAATGTGCCAGGGTCTGAGCTGGTTTTTCGTTTTGATGAACTCGCGGTGAAACCAAAAACTCTGGTGGTGGTGAATTGCGCTGGACGCACTCGCAGCATTATCGGGGCGCAGAGCCTGATCAACGCCGGAGTGGAGAACCAAGTCGTGGCTCTCAACGGCGGAACCTCGGCTTGGCAAACGAGCGGTTTTCAACTGGAACATGGCTCGCAGCGGCATGCACCGGAGCCATCCGCGGAGCATTTGCAAGAGGCGCTCAGCACGGCGCAAAAGGTGGCGGATCGCTACGGAGTGAAGACGATCGACGCGAAAACGCTCGCGAAGTTCAAAGCTGAGAAAGACCGTACGGTCTACGTCATCGATCTGCGAACGCCCGAAGAATATCGCGCCGGTCATCGGCCCGATTCCTCCTACGGCTGGGGCGTCCAGTCAGACACCCCCCGCGAAGCGGGTGGCTTGATGAGTTGGGCCGCCTCAAAGGCGGTCGGGGGCTTTATCTAGGCGTCGCGCGTTGCGCGCCTTATTGGTTGGTTCAGAAGTGGCCGCTG
>JBEKBK010000598.1:0-4896 GCA_050015435.1 Bryobacteraceae bacterium | reverse complement strand
GTGGCTTAATCGGTGGGCATGAGGTTTTACGAATCCAACGGGATAGTGACGAACACGGCGTATGCCATCCTTCACCTTGGGCCGTCCCAATTTGCCCCTGGAGTCTGGAAACAAGATCGTTCCGACCTTATTTCCTTCAGGTTGAGAGGACCATTCTGCGAGGAGGAGCACACTTTTCGGGCCTTCAAGTTCTTCATCTGGCGTGTAGCCCTCTGCCTCCTCCAGCTTAGTCTTCCCCCCGGGCTGTATGAGCATCGCAGCTTCACGGAGGTAATGAAGTCGCAGGGATTCATTGTTTCTGTTTGTGATACCCTCTAAAATTACATCCTGCCGCTCGCCTGGAGAAATGCGGCCTGCTACGGGAAATAACCAGCTTACCGCCTCACCGAGATTGCTGTCCGCTAAACCGATGTCGCGAACATTTAGGACCTTAATCCATTGCTTTGGGTCGCCGGGGCGAAGAAACAGCATGATCGCTTCGATAACCGATGTCTTGCCGGAGTTGTTCTCACCAACCAACAGGTTAAATCGCCCCATGCTCTCCAGGGAGGCGGTTTTGAGGCCGCGAAAACTGCGGATGTGCAAGGATTCAATCAATGGTTTCATTCATCCTCCAGGTCTTTGGCCCCGAACTTATTCTTAATGCGCAACAGGCCGGTCCGGGCGAGAGGGGCGATGTTTACTTTCACGCCATCGTCCAGGTCGGGACGCCAGCCTTTCGGGCGGTCCTCGGGCTCTTTCCAGGGGGTGAGGATGCGGTAATCATCCTCCCCGCCCTCCGCGCCAGTGTGGTGGCCCTCATGTAGCCGCGCCAGCTTGCGGTCGAACGCCTCGATCTCTTCCAGCGCGGCCAGAAACTGCAGGCGCTCGTCCTCGCGGCCGTCTTTGTCGGCCTGGGCGGCCTCGCGGCGCAACGTCATCATCCGGTCGCGAACATAGACGCTGCGTAATTTCGCCAGCAGGTCGTGATCGAAACGATGGTAATGGACGATGACGGAAAACGCCGGGTCGGCGGAATCCTGGCTGCTCGCCAAATTCCAAAGAATCGGGCGCTGCTGATACAGATCGCAGTGGAAGTCGAAGAACCTGTCCGTCAGCCATTCTTGCAACGATTCCGCTCGGGCGTAACCCTTCACTCGTTTCTTGAGTTCGTTGACCACCTCGATCTCCAGCGTGTGTGGGTCTTGCTCTGGGAAGAAGCTGGCCAGTTTGGCGCGGACGCGTGCGAGCAGGGATTCTTCCTGCGCCACGGACTGGAGGGACACCAAGCCGTCGTCATCCTCCTCCAGCACGCATTTAACGGCGTAGGAAAGCAGGCGGCACACATGCTCCATCCGCTTTTGTTCGGTAGTCTTGCCTTCCATCTGCGGCCAAATCACCTCGGGTGGGCGTTCGCCGATGGCTGGCTCGATTCGCGCCCGCAGCACGTCGTTCACGCAGTAGAGGCGATACGCGGCATCGTTCAGTCGGTGGTACAAGTCAACCAACTCGGCCGTGAGGGCGTCCTCCCTGGCGAGAATGGCGTCCAGACTGCGCATTAAGGTCGGAGCGCTAGCGGAGTAGCCTGGCTGTAGCAACCAGGGCCGATCGAAGCGACTGGACACCTCGTTGCCGGTGTCCCAGAGCGCCTTAGCGTCGTGCAGGCGGGTAGCAAGATCTCCGATAGATTTCGCGGAGGTGGCGGAAGGTGACGGGACGGGAAGGCGTTTAAGAACTCCTACTTCCCAGCTCAAGGATGTCAGGGAGTAAAGCAAGTATTCCGCGAGACGAGAGTTGAGAACTCCCAGAAGCCATTCAGATGCTGCGGTGTCCTTTGGAATGATTGCCGGGCCCTTGTGGCCGAAAACGCACCCGGGAGGCATCTTCCGAATGTTGAAGCCCTTTGCGGTGCGAAGTGGCCAAGTTAGGCCTGGACGGAAGTAGAGATGCTCGTTACGGATGAAAGCTTTAGGAAATGCTCGGATTGCGGCTCCATTGTCCTCCCAGAAGACTCTCAAGTAAATATCCGCGTAGAAGCGACAGAAGTCGCCGCCTTTCGCGAACGGTCGCCAGCGTGGGCTCGCAGCACGCTGCTCGGCGGGCACTTCCCACCAGCAACGGACAAAGCGAGGATCGTCTGCGGTGGCAAGCCCCTGCGCGGCGGTTGCGTGGGCGGGATCAAGCTTAGGGAATTCTCGGAAAAGAGCGCCGATACGGCCGAGTCGGTCGTACGCGAGTGGCGCGCCTTCGATGTTGGTGAAGTCTCGCAGGGCAACGTCAAAGCGGCTGGGCGACGCGAGGTCGCTGAGTGAGCGTGCGAACTCAACATGGCGACCATCAGCTTCTCCTGCTTCGGATCGAAAGGGTACCAATGCGAAAAACACCGCGCGTTCAGCCTCTGTGACGACGTAATAGGCCCGTTCTGCTTGCTCCGGGGTTGTCCGGACGTTTTCCCGTGCCTGAACAGCCTGGATCGTGGAGACCATCAGCTTCCTGCGGGCGTCGGGACTGGCCAGGATCCCTTTCACGTTGAGTCGTTTAATCGGCATTGCGTTCCTTCCACCTTTGCAGGGCAGCCTCCTCCCACTCTTCCAGGAGAACTGCCAATGGTTTATAGTCGAGTTGGACACGACCTGCCTCACACGCCGCGAAGTAGCGTGCCTCGTCACGACGGCGATCATAAACGTCGAGTGGCAGCAGATCGTTTTGCATGAGCACCAAGCTGGCCAGAATGAAAGCGGTACGCCCGTTGCCCTCGCGAAAAGGGTGCAGCGCGAGAAACTCGTTCATCAACTGGCTCAAAAATGCGAAAAGCGCTCCGTTGTCCTCCGCCAGGAAGGGTGTCCGTGACAGTACGTCCTGATCCAGCTTGAGCATCATCGGTTCGATGCCGCATGGAGGCAACGGCCACTTGGTCATACCATCCCCCTTGTGGAGGTGAACCGTTCGCCACTCCCCAGCGAAGGGGTAAATCTCCCCCATTAGTGCCGTATGCACTTGGCGGCAAAGATCAACCGTGATGCGGACGGGTTCCGCGCGTTGTACTAGGTCGTTGATCAACTCTTGCGCCCTAGCAACCCCCTCATCTTCGCGGCGATCGACTTCCTCTGGGTCCAAGCAACCTGCGTAGTTGAGGGAGATTTGGTGCTTGTCGTCGCTGACAATCCAGTCCCAAGGAAGGGTGTAATTGCGCCAGGGATTCGCCACCATCCTTGGTGCGGTAGGGGAGTTACTCCAAAGCTTGGAAAGTTCCTCAACTCGTTTCGCCGCCAGTTTACGATCTTTGGGTGAAACTGTGTAGAAGTCGTCGGGTGACCCTGCCTGGTAATACTCCGCAGCGGAGCGGCCCTTGCCCAGCTTGAAGCGGAATCCGAAATCCTTTTCGCTCCAGCGCCAATTGATGGGGGTGGTCAAGGGGCACCCCCCCTCAGCACAATTGCGGCTGCCTCCACCGTGGCTCCATCCAGAATACCGAAGCCCAAATCCAGCATTACCACGATTGGGTTGCGCTTCAGCAGGAGCTCAGTGCGGAGCTTGGTGTGAGTGACGTGGGTCTTGAACGTGGAGCTGACGAGCGCTCCCACGTAGCCTTCCGGCTCGATGAGTTGGGTGGCCCGCTCGATGAAGGTCGCGTAGATGTCGGACTTGGTCAGAGGATAGGCTGATTCGATAAAATCCTTCACCTCAGGCACGAAAGCTCCGTAGGGCGGGTTCATCACAACCACGTCGAAACTCTCGCTCAATACCTCGAGTAAGCGCAGGCCGCGGGCGGTGTCCTCGGCAAATAACCGCTGGCGGGGATCGGCCTGGAGCTGGTCGGCCAGGCGGTCAAGACCTGCCAGCAGTTCTGCGCGGATGCGGATAGCCTCTCCTTCCAGCACCTGGCGCTCCAGTTCCATCTGCTCGACGCGGCGCTGACGCGCGGCGGTATCGATGCTCTCCAGGCTAAGTTGAGGCGTTTCCCGGGTTTCGATGAGACTGGTGAGGCCCTTGGCCTTGGCCCGCGCTTCCACCCATTCGTCCAATACGCGGGTCACGCCCTCGCCTACCTGTACTAGGCTTCCTAGCTCACCCACGTTTTTGAGGTTCAGCCAGAGCGTCTCAAAGAGCTTCTCGCGGAGCCCGGCGGACTCGGGTTTGTCTCCCACCTGGCTGACCAGGCCGCGCACCTGTTCCTCGCCCACTTGGACGGCGTTCGCAACCACCAGGTTGGACCGACGAATGCGAACAGCGGTGGGAGAGAAGCCGTGGTGGAGGGCGGCTTCCTTGGCTGTAAGCATCAGCGACAATGAGGCGATCTGGATGGCGCGAGGGTCGATGTCGATGCCGTAAAGGTTGTTCTCGATGATGGCCGCCGGAATGTCCTGGGGGTTCAGAACCGAAGGTTCCGCCGGCCAGCCGGGTTTGCCGGCGTTCGCGATCTCATCGAGATACATCTGGTAGAAGAGGCCAAAAGCGTATTGCCCAAAGTGAAGTGTCCCGCACGCGGGATCGAGCAGCTTGATGTCGCGCGCGCGTTTGAACGGCTGGGGATTCCCATACTCGTCAATGTGCCGGTAGCGGATTTTCTCTCCGGTGCGCGGCACCAGGTAGTCGGCCACGGGCGGCAGATCGGCCGGCCGCTCTTGCGGCAGGGGCGGCGGTCGCTTGGACGCAAGCGAAGAGTCCGGGTGCATTTGCAGCCAGAGGCGCCCCAGCGTGTTGTCAACTAGGACCTTCACCACCCAAAGGGGGGTGTAAAACTGGTTGATGACCGAAAGCTCGTAGGAGCTCCGGGGGGTCCCTTTGTTCTCTGCGCGGATGCGGTCTTTCTCGTCGCGGTTGAAGAACTGATAGACCCAGCCGAGGAAATCCGGCGCGCGGTAGGCTTCGGCGGGCAGGTCGGCGTTGATGCTCGCGATGGCTTGCTGCAGGGCG
>JBEKBK010000597.1:0-4899 GCA_050015435.1 Bryobacteraceae bacterium | reverse complement strand
CAGGAAAGCGTCGATCCCCACATCCCGTGGCTCTACAATTTCAAACTCGACTTTCGATTCAAATAGCTTGCAGATGAAACTGTCATTGCTGTCTAATTATCACCGGCTTTAAGATCTCTGCCTTCGGGGTTGGTAAATCGTCGGGGCGCCTCGTTTCCGTGTGTTTCACCCACGGCTAATGACATTGGACCTCTTCGAGGTCCCCCTTGACAGCCGATACATCAAACTGACCCACTACCGGTCTCCGCTCAAGTGCGGGCATATTGCGATTCGGCAGGGGGCTGATAGCTCACTGCTAATTGGGGCGTTTCGATCCGCTGGTTGAGGCGAGCCTTCGAGGTCAGGCAAGCCTCCAGAATGCCGCTGGTGAGCAAGGTGCGGCGCACGGGGTAGGGGGCAATCCCGGTGGTAAACATCTGCTCGATCTTCGCGGTCAGGCACGCCGAGTAGGCCACATTGGGAGCGAGCGAACGGAAAAATTGGGTGGCGATCAGCCCGTGGCCCACCACGCGCGCCGAGAACGTGAAGTCCTGATCGGCGCCGTTGAGCAGGAGGAGCGTGGCGCGTGTGCCATCGTTATATTCGATGCAATAGGCCGCTGGATTCTTGGCCAGTTGGGGCAACACGCCCGAGGCGACCATGTCCTGGGGCCGGCCGTCCAGCACGGTCAGGCCCAACGGCGCGTCGCTGCGGGACAAAGCCGAGCTCAGCAGTTCCTTCGACCAGCGCCCGGAGCCGCCGGCCGCCCAAACATCGTCGCCCTCCAGCAACTGTACCGCCTTGACTCCCGTCTCGCCGCCCTCCCGCCGCTCCAGCATGGACTGCATGGCTTCGAGGGCGTCAAAATCCATGCCGTCGAAGTCGCCTTCGCCTACCATCACCGCCTCCTCGATCCGCGCCCCGAGGGGTATGTCGATGTCCGGCAGGCGCCAGGTCACAGGCAACGAGGAACCGGCCAGCATCGGGAATTTGAGCCTCTCGGAGGTTGCCACCATGGTCTGCGCTTCGCGGAAGCTAAAGGAGAGACTCTCGCTGTTGAAGTAGGGAACGGCGCGCCCCTCTTCTTCGAAGACTTGAGCGCACTGCTCGAAGAAGTCGTAGCGCGGATACAGTATTTGGCCTTTATCGTTGCGCGGGTAGTCGCCTTGCTCGACCACCGCCAGCACGGCGTCTACGGCGATCCGGTCGCCGTTGCAGCGCAGAGCTTCTGGTATATTTGGGCACAGACGGAAGCCGAATTCCTTCGAGCGCCGCTCGCTCAAATCGGTCCACGGCCCGGAACCGTCCTCCGGCGCGGGAGCGGGCGCCGCTTCGCGCCCGGCGAGGGGCAGAGGCCGCTGCGCGCTCTGAGCGCCCGGCGCCCGCCGTTCTTCTTGCGTCCGTTGCCCACCTGTCGGGACCTCTCCGGCGCGTGGCTTTTGTTCAACGTACATGGAGACTACCTGTACATTCGGGATGTGCCAATCTCCTTCGTGCGGGTAGCCGACCAGGAACCGGTCCGCGATGGTTTGCAGATCCGATCCATAGTGGTAAGTGCTGCCGATGATCGCCAGGCGCAACGGGGTCCCGGAAGGCCGACTGGCCTCCTGAGCGGCGGCGGACGGCAGAAGCCATCGGTCTGCCAGCATGGCCGGCGCCAGGGCAGAATAGCCGAGAAAATGGCGGCGACTCAGCATCAGGTCCTCCTGAGGGTAGATTCGCCAGGCTGATAGTGGATGGCGAGTTGGGGCGTCTGCATGCGCTGCTGCCCTTGGAACAGGCTGTCTATGCCGGCGCAAACCAACCCGGTGGCCAGCAGCACCCGCTCTACCGGGTAAGGCTCCTTTCCGGTCAGCATCATCTGCTCGATGTAGTGCACCAGCGGGCTAAAGTAGCTTTCCAGCGTGGCAGCCTGGGCCCTATGGGATAAATACATCATGGTGGAGAATGGCTTCGGCAGCCCCTCGACCGCCGCTGCGAAGTTGAAATCCTCCACCAAGCCGCTCAGGAGCATGATCGTGCTCCGCAGCCCGTCCTTATACTGATAGTGATAGGCGACCGGGTCTTTCGCCAGCGCCTTCATCTCCTGAAGCGTGGGATAGACGCCGGTGAAGCTCTCGCGGCCGGACCTGAGCGTCTCGCTGCGGCACAGCGCGGCCTTGAACAGCGCCGGCGACCACAGGCCCTGCTCGTGAGCCTTCCAAAAGTTGTCGCCTCGGTAGGCCTGTAGCCACTCGACTCCCGTCTCTCCGCCCTTGCGCCGCTCCACCAAGCATTGAACGCCCTCCAAGGCATGGATATCGTAGCTGTCCACATTGCCATAGGCGACGCATATGGCCTCGCGGACGGGCGCCCCCAGTGGCATCTCCACCTGCGGCATCCGCCACGTCACCGGCAGGCTCGATCCGGCCATGAGCGGGAAGCCCATTTTGCGCGACGTGTCGTACATATCCTTGGCCCAGTCCCATTTCCAGGAGAGGTGCTTGTCGACGTAAACGGGAACCGAGCGGCCGCTGGCACGGAACACCTCGACGACATGCTCGAAAAACTGATACCGGGGGTACTCCGTCTGCCCTTTCTCGTTGCGCGGGTACACACCTTGCTCGCCGATATAAACCACGCCGTCGACGGCCAGCTTGCCCGTACCACGGGTGAGGGCCTGCGCGATGCTGGGGTAAATCTTCATGCCCGGATGCCTCATCGCCCGCTCGGGGCTAAGATCGCCCTCGCCCCTTTGTTCCACAAACAACGACACCACGTCCAATGGCGGATGGTGATAGACCCCGCCCCAGCCGTATCCGTCGAGGATACGGTCCACGATGTGCTGCGTGTGCAAGTGCGTTTTATAAATGTTGGCCAAGACCGCGATCTGAGGCCGTCTTGAGGGGATTGCATTTTGAGCCATTTGAGGACATTCCTTAGGCATAGGCGCCCTGGTCTGGAAAATGCGACCAGCCACTATTCAGAACCTCAACAATGATATCGATCGCGATTCTGTCATCCGCCCCACGCCGATGTTCCTAGCCATCCAGTATCTGCATTCCAATGGTCTCATAAAAGATGATGCAGGTAATTGTTGATAGGCGCAACATATTCATCAACATATGAGGTTTCATCCCGCGACTGCGGGACTAATGATGTTCCTCCTCCGTGGGGAGTGCCAAGGGCCGCTTGGTCACCCACGGCGAGGTTATCCGTCAACTGACGGACCACATGGCGGCGTCCCGATAAGATCGGGACAGCTCCCGCCGCCTCTACATCAAATTGACCCATTACCGTCCGGGAGATTTGGCTTGACAGGATCAAATGGGATGACTTAATTTCGTTTTTAGTCAGGGTTAGCGACATTGTGTTCCTCGAAAGCGAGGCGGCGAGAAGGCCCATTCACCCACTTGATAGCCGCTGCCCCTTGGCTTTGAAAGTCCGGGGGCTAAAGTTGAGGCATTAATGTGGCTCTTCTTTGGCATTCTTCTTCCGGCCGACTACAGTGCCCTCGACTGGCAGGTGGATTATCAACCCTCTGGAGATCGGGTTTTTCGGAATGAGTCGATGGGATGCCGGACTATTCATCAGCACGATAATCGACCAGATTACCTAAGCACGAAGCCCTCATTACAAAGCCACACCAAGGCTGATTTGGAGGTGTCCTCTGCCCAACAAGAGCTATTCAAGAAGGAAGTTCCTGGGGAATATCGCCGCAGGGTCTACCGGGGCCGCCCTGGCTTCTCTGCCGGCGGGTCACTCTGCCAACGCGAGCGGCGCCGTGGCCGACCCGCCTTATCCGGTGACGCTGGAGTCCTATCCACTCTTTGCGGCGAGTGGCAGTTTGCCGCTCGAGCACGTTAAGATCGTAACGACTGACGAAATCCCGCCATGGGACCAGGAGAAACTGCAGAGTTTTTCACCCACCCTCAAGCTGCAACAGTGCCGCAGCTTCGAGGAATTTCACCGCGAAGTCGTTGATGCGCACGTCATCTTCGCAGACTTTACACGGAAGGACTTTGCCGCGGCTAGACAATTGCGCTGGATTCAATTTCGGTCCGCAGGCGTGGAAGAAGTTGGGATCTGGCCTGAGCTTGTGGAAAGCCCCGTGGTGGTCACCAACATGCAGAGGATCTACTCTCCTGGGATTTCAGAAACGGCGATTGGACTCATCCTCTCTCTTGCCCATGGTCTGAATAAGTACGCGGTCCAGACGAGCCAGCATATCTGGAAGCCCGTCGACGGCGCGTACATTAAAGCCCTCTCGGCGCGACGATTTGGAGATGGTCGTGACAAACCATGGAACCTGACCGACGATCTGAGGGAGATCAGCGGGTTCACCATGGGAACGCTTGGACTAGGCGGCATCGGGACCGATACCGCCTACCGGGCCCACTACGGTTTTGGCATGAGGATTCTGGCCGTGGATCCAAAGCCTCTACCCAAGCCCGCCTTCGTCGAAGAGCTTCACGCTTTGGATTGGCTGCCGAAAATGGTTCCGCAGGTTGATGTGCTCCTCTGCGCGGCGCCGCACACCAAGGAGTCCATCCGCATGCTGAACGAATCCGTCTTCCGCGCCATGAAGCCGACCGCCTACTTCATCAACGTTTCGCGAGGCACCTTAGTGGACACACCGGCGCTCGTTCGCGCCCTCAAAGAGGGCTGGATTGCCGGCGCTGGGCTCGATGTGACGGACCCCGAACCTTTGCCGCCCGATCACCCCCTGTGGACCGCCGGCAACGTCATCATTACAGCACATACCTCAGGCCACTCGGACCCATCCGTGCAACGCGCCAGGGACCTGTTCTGCGAAAACGTCCGACGGTACGTTAATGGCCTGCCGTTGTTGCATGTGGTGGATAAACAACGGGGATATTAGAAGGTTATGTAGCGCGGGCGTCTCGCCCGCTGTGGCGGAAGCGTCCCGCTCCTGCGCGC
>JBEKBK010000596.1:0-4920 GCA_050015435.1 Bryobacteraceae bacterium | reverse complement strand
CTCAGCGACTGCGTACGTGATCTTCGAAATATGTAGTGACGCGCATACCGCAGAGATTCGTGACATCACTTAATTGCAAGTTACTTCTCCCGCTCCCCCCAATCTTTTGGCGGGGGCTCTCCTCTGACTCGACTCGGCCAGTTATCGAGTGAATTGGAATGGGCGCGCCGAACAGCAGTTCTTTCAACCGCCTCCTTTCCTGAACGCGTTGATTTTGGCACCCAATAAAAAAGGCAGCCTGGGACGGTCAAAAATCTTCTCCTTCACAGATCAGATAATGGCCACGGTGGTCGCCCCGCAATTCGCGATGATCTATCAAGGATCGCTCGTTCGGTGGAGCCCCCCCCAGGATGGGCTTTCTTGGTCCGATGAATCTCGTCACCTCTGGTTTTGTGGAGCATTACTCCGTGACTCGAAGCAGCGACGCGGCGATCTGCGAAAACGCGGCTGAAAGCTGCGAGGTGCTCGATACCGACACGTAGGTGCCCGACGGTTGGGTTGACACGTAATTCGGATTGGACGTGTAAGTAGGCGTATACGGATAACTCGAGGCAGTGTAGATGCACGACGGAACCTGAAGATTGGCCTGGTTGGAAAGGTACTGGAGGAAGTATGGATCCACCGGGTCGCCGCCGTTGCCCTGGAGATAAATCGCGTCTATGGTGACCGAGTACTTGGCCGTAGGATTCGAATACCCGCTGGGATTTGTCCCGGCCGATGCATTTGACTGGATCGCCTTGGCTTGGTTGTACGCGGTGTTCATGCTCACGATTCCGATCGTGTTAGGAAGGTCGGGGCGGAATTGTCCTTGGAAGGATGAGGGGTTGTAAGAACCACTCGAAGGGAAGTAATTGCTCGGGGTGCCACCCGACGGAATCGCAGTGTTGGTGCCCACAGACGCGTAACTCGACCACAGACCAGTAAGGTTCTTAGTGGCGCTGTTGCCCGGCGTAATCGGCGTGCCGGAGGGGGCGGTATTTGAGTTGACCTGCTCGACGATGTTGTTCCACAGCCCGGACGTACTGTTTCCGAACCGGTCCGTGGTGGGGATATAGGCGATTGTTGCCTGGACAGCCCCGGCGGTAGTGTAGTCCGCATATGTGCCGGTGCACCCCGCAGGTACAGACGGCGACGCATCGCCGCTGCCGGTGGTGCCGGTGTAAGGATAATTGGTCGAGAAAGCCTGCAACAGGTACATCGTCCCGCCGCTGGTCGAGAATCCGGCGGCCTGGGTCATGGCACCCTGGATGGTTGTACCGGAGGTCACACAGGTGCCCATGTCACACAGCGTCGGAGTGCCGTTCGCACAGTTCGTGGTGTTATGGGCCGCTGTCGGCGTGGTACTTGATGATAGATTTGTGTTGTTCGCCGGTCCCGGCCCCATCCGGTAATCGTTGTTAGAACTAGGCACCAGGGCCGACGTGCGGAGCGCAAAGGACGACGAGTTGACGGCATTGGCGACGCCGTCCGTGAAGATGACGATGTGGTTCACCGCCTGCGGCTGATTGATGTAGTTGAGCACCGAGGCGGCCATCGCCAGCGCGCCGGTGGTATTTGTGTTGGAGCCACACTGGATATTGGCGATCGCGTTCTCCACCCCGGAGGCGCCGGATGCCTTGAAGTTGCTGGAGGGAGGGTAATCCAGGCTCACCGTACCATTGAACGAGACTTCCGCTACGGTGTCGAACGGGCTGAAGTTCTGGGTGAACTGGTAGGAGTTATAAATCATGGCTTCGCAGGAGCTCGCGGTCGAGTAGTTGATGCTTGCCGGCATGGTACCGACGGCGCTGTCCCGCGTGCCCATCGACGAAGATTTATCGAGGAGCAGCACGATCGCCAGATTCGGCCGCGTGGTCTGGCCGGTTCCCGAGACCGCAACCGAGTTGACGCCGATCCATCGCATGAAGTAGGTCGGGGAATTCACGGTCGCTGTCACGGTGATTGCCAAATAGCCGGCCGAATTGGGAGCGAAGGTGGCGCAGACGTTCGTGCTGCAGGACTCGTAATCGCCCGTCGGCACGTTCGAGCAGTTAGATTCGCCCGAGCTCCCGCAGGCGGTTTGACTCGCGGGGCTCGTATTCAGATAACCCACTGGGAAGTTGGCGGTAAAGAAGTCGTCGGCAGTCGTTGTTCCACTGGCTGCTGCCGCGCTTTGGGTGCTACCCGAAATGACTCCCCGGCCGGCAGCCAGTGCCGCCGAGTCGAGCGCTGATCCCAGTCTCGACTTCACAATGAAAGCGACGCCTCCGTCGATCGCCAGACCCACCATCGGCACCAAGAAGGTGAGCGCGATCGCCGTGATCATGACCG
Organism: Bryobacteraceae bacterium; assembly: GCA_050015435.1. Lineage (GTDB taxonomy): Bacteria > Acidobacteriota > Terriglobia > Bryobacterales > Bryobacteraceae > Palsa-187. Next base: position 2,610 of record JBEKBK010000596.1, on the reverse strand, counting down.
CCATACCGCGTTCGCGGCCTGTACGTATTTTCTGATGCGTTGGCATGAAATCCCTCCTCGAAGTCGTCATTCCCGGAACTTATGAAAAATTCCGCATGTAAATGTTGTTTGCCTGGATGATCGGAAAGATAGTCATATTGCTCGTGTTCACGAATAACTCTGTCACCAAGGTGAATTGATCCTCTCCGACCGCGGACTGAATGGAAGCGGGCAACGGCGAAGAAATGCGGTCTCCAGTGTCGCTGCAGATTTCCGCATCGGTCAGGTTGCCCTCCGAATTGGGCGTGTCTGTCGGATTGCCATATAGGCTCGTTCCCTGACCGGTATTGCCGAACACGATTCGCCGCGTGATCACATAGCTGCCCAGATTTGGACATGTGTTGGTTGTACCGTCAAAACTCGTCCCGATTCCGACGCTGCACTCGTCCGGACCCACGTTCAAAATTCTGCTTAGGATGACCACCCCGTTGCCGTTCGGATTGGGAGCATAGGTCCCATCCGTCTTCGCGATCCCAAGGCTTGGAGCAGTGCGCAGTAGCACTTCCTGCGTCGATGTCAAGGACAAATCCACGGGATTAGCCGGCGCCACGACATCCTCCACCTGGAGAATACTCGCGTTGCTGACCAGCGTTGAGGCTTGGAGGGAACGGATCAGCGTCATACCGACATCGAACGCTCCAGCCAACAGGAACACCAGGACCCATGTCACCAACGCGAATTCCAAAATCATGTTCCCGCTTTGCCTCGCGGCTCTCCGCCCTGCTTTCCTCGTGAACCGATTCCTTCTTTGCTTCTTCATCGTTCGTTTCCCGGTTGCGAATCTCCTGTCCCTACGGCGACGGCGGTGCGCTCATGCTCGACGGAAGTCCCTGGAGAATCTCCACGGCTTCCGCGCCCAAGCCTATCGATCTACCCGGCATGATGCCCGGCATCGGAGCCATCCAGTTCCACGGAAAATTGACCACTCGCACCTCGACCACATCCCCCGGGGCGTTCTCGTAGTTAATGGTCCACGTCTTGCCATTGCTGTCGGTCCACGTGTGATCGCAGTTGGTCGCGCATGTTGCCGGAGTAGTCAAATCGTTTGGAAAGTAATAGTTGACCTGGACATAGTTGTTGGTGGCGTCGTTGGTCGAATTTATAAAGCCGAACGATTCCGCGTACACGACCGCTTTGGCGGCCGCGGTTTGCGAGCTATAGGTCGTGCCGTTGTAGGTGAGGTTGTACGTAGTCGTGAAACGGCTCGCATCGGTTGCCGCTTGTTGAAACGCTCCAGAGATAAACAGTGCCATTGAGAAATCCAGGATGCCGAAGATCAACGCGAAAAACGGGATGAACACGAGCGCCCCTTCGAGCATGGCACTACCGCATTCTCTCTTCCCGCGTTTGACGGGCGCCTTCGGTTTCATTGCGCGCCTCCCGTCCCTCTCCGCAGCTTCGTCAACTCCCGCTGAACCTCGGATGGCGAATTCAGCGCAGCCACGACGTTCCGGTTGCGGTTCAGGATGAAATACTTCGTTTCCTTGCTCGCCGGATAGCGCGCGGCGATGTCGCCATGGTCCAAAATCTGCGGCCAAATCACCTCTTCATCGCTGATTACTCTGCGCACCTGTGTTACGCTCGCCCCTGACACCACCCCCACCAGGCCCACGCCTTTGTTCCGGTACAGTTCGTAAACGCCGTCCATCCCGTCCGCCTCGCGAATCGATTGTTTGTTGTTCGCTGACCAAAAATACAGGACCACAGTCGGCGCGCTCAGTTGGCTCAGACTGATGCGGCGTCCATCCGGAGAAGTTCCGCTCAATCCCGCAAAGCTCTTGGGAGCCTTCGGCGTCAAGTCCTTATGCGGGGTTTCGCCAACGCGCGCGGGCTCGGTCGGAGCAGGTATTTCGGGGACGCGGCTTCGTGCGTTGCGCTCAAATGCCGCTACGTCGGGGTGCGCGGCCCCGAGCAGGTATCCTTCGACGCTTTTTCCGTTCACCGTGGTCGACACGGCATAGCACGTCTGCGTATTGCCGCTCAGCCCGTAGCGCACCTGGACGCGATCCGTCTTCTGGACGGTCGCGACCAGTTCTTCTGCATCAGCGTTCGAGCAATCTCTAAGCAGAGGGATGGTATCGCTCGTCTGTGCGCCCACACTGACGGCGATCATCGATACTGTAAGCCCCATTCGGACCATGTCAATTTTCCCATCGGCGTTCCGGGCTGTAACCTTTACGTAAATATGGTTCAAGAGATTGAGCATCGGGCTTTTGCTCTTCATGCCGGCCTCAGTGGTTTGCATCTTTCACCCATGCCAACCGCCACTCCGGGAATCGATAAATAGCGCTGTGTGATCGTGCTTCCGAGCGCTATAGCTGGGTCAGAGATCGAACAGCCCGCGCGGGATTGTTCTGAATAACCATGTTCACCGGCCCGACAACTCCGTTGACGAGGCTCATCAAACCGGGCGCGAGCTGCGATGTCTGAGCAAATGAGAATGCAAGTACTAGCCAAAAATATTTGAAATTTTGACTCCACCGGCCGTCTGACCGATGATCTTGTTGTCCAGACTTGATCCAGGGAGGACAGCCGATGGAGACGTTCACAAAGCTGTTTGGCAGCCTGCTT
>JBEKBK010000595.1:0-4925 GCA_050015435.1 Bryobacteraceae bacterium | reverse complement strand
GGGCACAAGCTGGATCAGTTGACGATTCTCTTCGCGTGTAGTCTCACGCTGTTCTTCCTTTACGGTCCGCTTGGCCTCTTGCAGTGTCCTTTTGCCGCTACGCATGTCGTCGTAGAGGGCTGGCTTGGTTTGTTTTATTTTCTTGATATCAGAAATTGTTCGGGGACTGACTTGCACGAGCGCTGCCGCTTTGTCGCGCGACTGCCCTTTATCCACGATCGGGTCAGGCAATTTTGCCTTACCTGATTTTTTGTCTCCGCCGCCGGCGGCCATCCTGGCTTTCGCTTCCTTTTCTAGCATCGGCAGTGCTTCCTCTCCAACTATGGCCCGTTGAGCTACCGTCAAATGCCGACGCTTAAGATTGAGGCTGATGACGAACTCAACGAGTGAGCCCTTGCCATCCCACTTCCTAAACCTCGGCTCAACCCCGGCTTTCTTGCAAGCACGAAATCTATTCCTGCCATCGAGGATACTTTCACCGTCAGGATGCACATAGATTTCTTCTCTCAACCCGTTTCGTTTGATATCCTCGACAAGCTCAGCAAACTCATCGCCTTCCATCATCGGAAAAAGACTTGCTACAGGATGGAATTTCATACTCGGCTCCTTTCGGGAAATGGTTTTAGACCTCAGTCGAGCGAGCACGCACCAAGCTCGCGGCAGGGTCTGAGCCTGCGGAAAGAGAGGTGGATCGTCGATTGGGGGTCTAGAGATCCTTCCGACAAGTGCGTTGAGTACGCCGCTTAGTCGAACCGGACGCTCTGGTTATCAATACCCGGATGGGGCTTAAAGTGTGCACCTTCCTGAACACTTAAATTAGTCGAGGACGCTCCCGTCTTTTGAAGTGATCGTCGAGCACGAGCGGTGAGGACCAGTGGTCTTCAATCTTTAGTCGCCAATAAGAGACACACCCACGTCCAGCCCTCCGTGCCAATATCGATGAGACATTTCCCGCGGCCATAATTACAGAGCAGGGCAGCCTTGGAGAATCGTCGTGAGCGAAGCCAAGATGGTAGTTCCCTTTGCAGCTAGTTCGCCTGATCCGGAGGTCCAAGGCGCAGCGGCGCAAGTTCCGCGCGGAAGACAAAAGACGGATTCTGGATGAGGTAGAGCGTGCCGCCGGGCGGCATTGGCGCCGTGCTACGGCGGGAGGGAATCTATTCCTCGGCGTTGCACGGCTGGCGGAAGGAACGGGATGCCGCCGTGCACCAGGCTTTCTCCCGGAAACGAGGTCCGCAGATGCAGCGCAATCCACTGGCCGGCGAGAACGAAAAGCTGCGGCGCCAGAATCAGCGCCTGCAAGAGGAACTGGAGAAGGCCCACTTTGTCATCGATGTTCCAAAAAAAGTGGCCAAGCTCTTGGGTCACCCGATCCGGGAAACGGAGAAGTCGTGATGGCCGCCGTGGATCAACTCAGTCCGTTGGTGGGTGTGAAGCAGGCCTGCCAGGCGGCGGTGCCACGAGCCAGTTGGTATCGGCGTCGGAGGCGCCGTCTTACTCCGTTCCCTACTGTGGCCGCGCACCGGCATTCGGTACGGGCACTCTCAGAAGGCGAACAATCCACCGTGCTGGCGTTCCTTCATGAGGAGCGTTTCCAGCACTGCTCACCAGCGCAGGTCTACGCCGCCCTACTCGACGAAGGCCGGTTTCACTGCTCCATCCGCACCCTGTATCGTCTGCTGGAAGCGGGTGGCGAAAGCCGCGAGCGCCGCGACCAGCTCACCCATCCGCCCTATCAAAAGGAGGAGTTGCTGGCCACTCAAACCAATCAGTTGTGGAGTTGGGACATCACCAAGCTGCGTGGTCCGGTGAAATGGACCGCCTATCATCTTTATGTGATCCTGGACGTCTTCAGCCGCTACGTCGTCGGTTGGGTGATCGCTTATCGCGAAAGCGCCGAGTTGGCCAAACGGCTCATCGAGCATACCTGCCAGGCGCAGAACATTCTGCCAGGCCAACTCACCGTGCATGCCGATCGAGGTTCTTCCATGAAATCCAAACCGGTGGCGTTGTTGCTAGCCGATCTGGGCGTCGTCAAAACCCACAGCCGTCCGCATGTCTCCGATGACAATCCGTATTCGGAAGGCCAGTTTCGGACCCTCAAATACCGCCCCGGCTTCCCCGATCGCTTCGGCTCCATCGAAGATGCCCGCGGGTTTTGCCAGTCCTTCTTTCGCTGGTACAACTTTGAGCATCACCACTCCGGCCTGGGCTTGACGACCCCCGCCGTGGTTCATCTGGGAGAGGCTGCCGATCTGCTGATCCAACGCCAAGCCGTCTTGGACACCGCTTTTCAGGCTCACCCTGAGCGCTTCGTCCGCCAGCCTCCCAAACCACCTTCTCTCCCTACTGCCGTCTGGATCAACAAGCCTCCAGACAAAGAGAAAACTCCTTAAACTTTCACGCCGTGTGTCTCATTCTTATTGACACGCACCGCAGCGCCCCTGGCCGATCACGGGCCAATCTCGATTAGGGTTCGAGCCTGGGGATTGAAATGCGGATCGACGAATCGGAGCTCTAGAAATCCTTCAGACTAGTGCGCTGCTGGGCGCCGCTTAGTCGAGCCGGGTGGCTCTCTGGTTAGTAAATACTCGCGGCTCCGTCAAAGTGTGCACCACATATTGCCGCGGACAGGAGTCCCCACACCGGATGCGGGTACAACCAGCGGAGTCCCCGCAGCGTAACGCCTTGGAAACAGACGATCTGCGGGGACCGCGGGGACCGCCGCCGGCATTTCACCTTTCGCGCACCACGTATGCGAACATACCTTGCGCAAGCAGATTCGCGCGCCGTGCGCTACCAACGGTTTCTCTCCCCGCTGTCCCCGCAACCCTTTAGTTTTCATCGTTATGAGTTGCGGGGACCGCGTTTTGCTCTCCCCGCAAAGCCGCGGGGACAGCGGCCCGGAATTCAGAGGTTAGGAAGGATCCAACGGCTGTGAATGCATGCTTAGGCGGGGTACGATTATCGAATTAAGACCCGAGAAGAACTCCTGACCGCGGACCCAGGAGTCGATCTCAAGCAAGCCAGGCGAACGGCTCGGCGCATCGAGCGGAAGGGGGCCGCTAGCGGAAGTTATCAGCACTTCGCGCGGGTGTTGGGCGCGGAGTGGGGAGAGTCTTTCGACACTTGAAAATCTGCGTGGCTCAAAGTCCCGCATTGGCCACGATCACACGCCATCGAGCGACTTTGCCGTGACTATCGGCCTCTCTATCAATCCGAAATTGTGCGTCGCCATAGCGACGTCCAATGCGCTCGCGGAAAGCCAGGCCGAGCCGCTGCTTAAATAAACCCTCGCGATCCATCGCCTGTGCGATGAAGTCCGGAAGCGCAGCACGCAGCTCGTCGGCGCTCGGCGTTAAAACCGTTTGGCGGGTTTCCGCGTTGTAAGTTCGTTCGTTCATTCGATCCCAGATTTGGGCCACGGTAAACGGTTCGCGGCAAAATAGGCCATCTAGGGTTTTGAGAAAGGCCTCCCACTGAAGCGACTCAGAATCAGCTTGCTCGTACAACTGAGAGGAGTTCGCCAGAAAGCCTTCCACACCGGTGTGCTGCAATATGCCGCCGACAGTCGTGGTCCAATCCTCAAAGCTTCCAACGGGCGTCACGTCCGGTTGGGGACAGCCAGCCAGAAACCATGAACGCGCCAACGTCAAGATTGCCGCTAATAGCTCGCCCCGATGAGCCAGCACGTATTTCTTCAGCCGCTTATGCCGAAAGCCGGTTCGTTCAAAAGGTCTCGGGCACTTCGCATCCATCCGGACCCAATAGCACCGGCGAGGCATGTCACCGCCCACTTGGATATTGTTGCCGGTTGCGATCCAGGCGCATCGGACAGGCAGGTTAACTGTCTGTGAAACGCCGAGAATACGATCGCCGTGGATCGTCTCGGTCAGCGCCTTGCATAGGTCCGCGGAATCAAGACGATAATTCACGTTATCGATAATAACGAGGGGGGATCCCTCGCGCAGGACCGAAGTCAGTTGTTTACGCCATTCCTCAGCTTCGCGCGGAGCAGAGAACAGCACGCCTTCGCGGCCGGTGACGATTAGCGAGACGATTTCAGAAAGCAAAGTCTTTCCGGTTCCTTGGTTCGTCGCATCGAAGAGTGCCAGGGGCGTGGGTCCCTTGATAGCCGGTCGGCAAATGGGCGTCAGCAGCGAGGCGATCGCATTAGCGCCACTGGCCCTGTCCACAAAAGGGAAGTCCACAATAATGTCGAGGATCATTTCGATGGCCACCACGATGTGATCTGTGGTCGGCTGGTCGGGGATCTCGGGTACGATCAGGGCGGGGTCCGGCGCATAGAACAGACAGCTGGGTACATCGTAGCCTGGTAATGTAATCAGAGTTCCATCCTCCCGGAGCGCTGGTGATTCGATAATGCCTTGTAATGGAGGGAATCGCCACTTGATAGGCTCGGTCGCCAGGACGTCTTTGACGACGTCCATGGGCGGTACACAATTCTGGATGCCTTCCCGTCTCACCTCGTAGAAGTCTGCCGAGTGAGTGAGGCGGTTTCGCAGAACCGATTCGGAAGCATCGGAAATGACGTGCCGTCCTAGTTCTTGCTCGGTGACGCACACGATCTTGCCCGCCCGCGCGAACAGGGAGGGGGGATCGTTGAAAAGCCGCAGCGCGGCCAGAGCCTCACGGCTCATGTCGCGAAGCTGTCGGTCGTTTGCCTGGATGTTCGGCAGCCGACAGGCATCCGGACTGGGGAACTGCACTGGCGCCATATCACTGTCGGGGCGCGATCGAGTCCGCTTTGGCATCCCGAGAACAATCGGGCTTTTGATCTTGTCGTGGTGGACGCATCGCCTACAGAATTGCTTCTGGCCCAAGTCATTTTCGATGAAGGTGCACGTGGCCGGCCCAGCGGCGCCCATCGCCTGGCGCAGCTTCTCCTTGGTCTCCGCTGCATT
>JBEKBK010000594.1:0-5022 GCA_050015435.1 Bryobacteraceae bacterium | reverse complement strand
GCGACGAGGAAACGCTTCTCTATGCAATGGGCTCTGAAGCCGCGAATGTTCACCTGGGAAGCAAACGCCAAGTCGCCAACATTTTGAGGGACCTGCAACGCAGAGAATCAAACTGGTTGCGCTCTGCCGCCCGGAATATGGCCAAGGCCATGGAAGGCGATTGGAAGAGGTACAGAGACTCTTGAGGCCAATGAGAATCTGTGGCCAGAGCCAGAGGGCCGCGATGGGTGGCGTACGTATCCAACGAGTCCGGGCGCAATGAGGTCTACGTGCAGTCCTTTCCTCGGACCCCGAAACTTCCCTACGGAGCGGTTGGCTAAAAAAAAAGAAACTTTCGGTTAGCCGTAATACAGGCGTTTGACCGCCAGGGGAACTGGCTTGATCGACTCTTACGCAATGCGACTCTTCGTCCAGGCGGGGGCGTATAAGGATGGGATCCACACCTTTAATGCCAGCGCATGAGGTGTTATTTGACCGGGCGAACGATGGGTGCGGACGCGTCACGGAACGGAACGTGAAACTTGTGGGCGATCTCCGGCCAGAACTCGCGCAGGACGTTGAATCCCGTATCCTGCAGGATGTTCCAGCTCACCTGCGTGGCGATGGAACCCGCACCGTGCGTGGTGCCGGGATGATAGAGGTCGCTGAGGAGCACGCCCGAAGTCGTGCCGGCCCATTCCGAGATGTTGGGCATGCGCCCGCCGCTATCCCTATGCGCCACGACCGCGTGTTCGAGCGCGTGCAGTAGCCGGCGTCCTCCGCTGCCGCGTCCCAACCGGTAGTAACGGGGATCCTCGGCGAGCATGGTCGGGAAGAAGAACTCCGAAAAGAAACGTCCCGAAGCGTCGCTCGCCTCGTTGGCCCCCAGCCGCTTGCCGTAGCCTTTCATGCCCTGTCCGAATCTGGATTCACTGTCCTCGGCCTGGTCCACGGCGGAGCTGAACGCGACATTGAGCACCGTGATGGGATCGATGGTGTCCTGCACGAACAGAATAAATTTGTCCTTCACCCCGAGCGAACACAGCATGTAGCCCGGCCTATAGTTGGGCAGGTGCACCGACGTTCGGTCCACCTTCCTAGCCACCGTACCGACGAGCTTGGCGAACGGGCCGTTATAATCCTGCCAGCGGACCATCGGCGGAGGCTCCAGACACGTGACACCAGCTGCGCCGGTCGTACGTTTCGCCTGCTCCTGTTCTGACGTTTTGCGCTCGGGTGTTGCCGGTTCTTGCGCCCAGAGCGTCCCGCATATGGCCGTGATTAAGACAGCCGGCATCAAGTCAGGCGACATAGCGATGAAGGCAACGGATGAAGGAGGTTGAAGTCCAACACGTAGGTTTAGCACAGTCCACACCAACTGGTGGATTCGTTCGGTGGGTCGATCAGCGATGGTTGCCCTTACCGCGACAGCTACTCTTAGAGAACCTCGGCTCTACGCCAAACGCGGAATTTGAAAACTAACTGACGGTTGGGCCGTGACTCAGATGGAATGAGAAGGCCGGTCTCCGAGCGGGATGCGATACGCTCCCAATTAAGAGGCGCCTGAGGGCGCGGAAAGGAGACCGGCTGTGAAAAAGATTAGAACTGCCAAAATGAAGAGCCAAGCGGCGAACAAGAAGGTGACGGTGGGGATCGATCTGGGGGATCGATCGAGCCGTTACTGCTTGCTGGATGAAGAAGGAGTGGTGATCGGAGAAGGAAGCACTCCCACCACGAAAGCGGGAATGGCGAAAGTGTTTGGCGCTATAGCGCGATGCCGGATAGCGTTGGAGACGGGGTGTCACTCGCCGTGGGTGAGCCGGCAGTTGCAGGCCTTCGGTCACGAAGTGATCGTCGCCAACGCGCGGAACGTGCGTCTGATCGGAGAGAGCACGCGCAAGGATGACCGGCTGGACGCGCGGACTCTGGCTCGCTTGGCCCGCATCGATCCGAATCTTCTGAGTCCGGTACGTCACCGGGGGGCGGAAGCGCAGGCGCACCTGGCCGTGATCCGTGCGCGGCGAGTCCTGGTCAGGGCACGGACCATGCTGGTGAATGCCGCGCGTGGGTTGACCAAGTCGTTCGGAGAGCGGTTGCGCAAGAGCGGCGCGGGCCAGGCAGATCGCCTCGCAAGCCTACTCCTTGTGGCAAGCGAGAGGCTGTCCTGACGGGTCACCTGAGGAAGACTGGCTCCGTGCAGAACAAGAACTGACAGCCTCACGTGAAGCCAGGAGCCGCTATGTCGCGGTTTTTAGCGACTGAGTTGCTTCGCAGAAGCGTTAGAAAACCTTGGCTGCTGGGCGGGCCAAGCCGAGTTGTTATGCGCAATGTGGGTGAAAAGACCCCAACCCATGAAACCTCGCGAAGGCAACGAAGGCTCGGGTCCACACCAAATCGTTTTCGAATAGAAGCACCCGAACTCCGAAGTCGATGTGAACGCCTCGCCGCCACCAAATCCGATCAAGAGTCTTTGGCTCTTCAACTGCTGGGATATTTACGAAGCTTGGTTTGTCTTTCATGGCCGTAGAAAGGAGCAAACGGTATGTCCAGAATCGACACCCCGCTTCGCATAGTAATGATTCTTGTTGGTCTCACGGTCTTGTTTGTGTCCGACCTCCCGGCACAAAAGAACCCCGCAATTGGGCCGAGCGGCCAGGAAATCTACATAGACCGATGTGGCGCTTGCCACGGCGAGTATGGCAAGGGCGACGGTCCAGCAGCCGGTTCGCTCAGAGTCGGGCCTACTAATTTAACTTTGCTCGCCAAGAGAAATGGGGGAATATTCCCTGCCGAATGGGTGAGGAAGGTTGTTGGTGGCGAAGAGGAAGTGGACATCATTGCCCATGGTTCCCGTCAGATGCCCGTCTGGGGTGAGTTGTTCCATGCGAAGAACGCTGCTGGTCAACAAATCGCCAACGACCGGTTCAAGAAACTCGTAGCCTACTTGGAATCCATCCAAGAAAGAATAGACTGAGAGGCTGCGGGCGTTAGAGAGGGTGGCACCTTTTAACGCCACCCCTTCCTCGATTTGATCTGGAGCGTCAATAGCGATGGTGAGCGCGTTCACCGCTGCCGCGATCACGCTTTGGGTGCGCCTCATTTACGTTGAGCGCCCTGCCATCGATGTCCTTGCCATTGAGTCCGTTGATAGCCCGATCAGCTTCAGCATCATTGCTCATTTCAACGAATCCGAAGCCTCTTGCCTGTGGCGAGGACTGACCATATCAATGACCTGAAAACCGCCAGGCGGTGCGCCTAAGAAGGGCGGACTTGGCGACCGAGTGGCCTCGCCAAGCGCTAATCCTCACGATAAACCTGCCTTTTTTAGGAACGGCGGTTGCGCAAAGCGCTGCACGCGGAAACAATTGGTTGCCCATATTTGGTCAAGTGACGCCCCGAGGACGGGTATTACGACCCAATCATAGGCCAAAATACGCGAACCACTACCCCGCCGCCCGAAATGCGATTTTCGAAGGCAGGTTCAGCAGATGGCTGGGTGTGAACCGCCGTTCAGACCATTGGGAATCCGAGTCGAGCTGCACCTCGACAAAAAATCCCAGTATATCGTCATGAACACAAGATTCGACCGTACCCTTTAACTGTTTGTTTCCACAACAGATGCGGACCTTTTTGTTTGAAGAGATCGGCGCTTCGACAAGGACCAGGGCGCTCCCCGTCTCGATCTCCTCTAGATTCCCCTGAACCGTGTGCCGCCATCCATTCATGTCTGAGCAGATGATCGACACACGCTGCGAACACATGTAAGGCTTGTTTACGCGGCTTGGCATACGGACTTACCTGAGCAAGTAGTATGCCGTTTCTGGGCAAGTAGGCCGTTGAGTTTGCAAGTACTATGGAGCATCCGCCCGGAGTCCATAGATCCACATGCCGGTTCGGGGGAGGAGATCGTCAATACCAAATCTCCATACGCTTCTCTGATGAACCTGCCGTTCGCCCCAAACCGATTCCGGGCTTACGAGATCGAGGCTGCAAGTTCCTTCTCGATGGCGGCTCGGTTCTGTACGTTCACGAATCGCAGATCACGCCTGAGATCGAATCACTGATGGCGAGTCTCGGTTCGCCATCGGAAGGATTGACGCACTGCGATCCCAACACCAGATAGGGAATGAAGTGGTGTTGATTGCGCCGGTCGTTTTTTGGAACGACCAGAGCAAACTTTGAAAAACGGGTCCTATCCGGCAGAGTCTTTAGATTTGCCCTGCCCGTTGCCAGGGACGGATTTCGGAGCGCGTAGGGTGGAAATTTTAGAAAACGGGTCCTATGCCCCGGAATCCGTTCAACCTCCTTCCGGCCGCCCGGTGGGGGTGGCAGTGCTAGGACGAAGATTGGTCCGACCGTTACTTTGAACCGGCTCAAAGCGGCAACACATCCCAGGCGTCCTTATGCGGGAGCGCCCTGTCCCAATTAAAGCCCGTCACCGGATAATCGTCGGATCGCTTCAGTCGTGTCAGGTGATCTTGAATGTGTCCATATGCCTGCGCTTGCGTCATTACGAAGAACTGATTGGATTCGCCGGTCGGGACGTAAGCAAGGACATAAAACAAGTTGACTCGGACCTTCTTGCGCTTTATCAGCCACGGATTCTTGCGATAGAGGCCCTTTACGTCAATTAGAAACTGCTCCTTCGTTGTCGGGCTTACCACCATCAAATCGGCGACCGGAGTTGAATGCCCCATCGTGAACGACACTTCGTACCCACGCTTGCACAACTCCGACGCAACGGCGAATTGAGCCGCCCATTGGGTCTGGTGCGAACGTCCTCTGTCGATGACCTTCTGTACCATGCGGCTGTTCCCCGATCCTCGTCAGGGTATCAGAATTTTTGGGGGCGACCAGTATCACCGGTTCACTTCCGAGATAGTCCCGCCAAGCGAACCCACCTCGTACCAAGGGCTGGATTTCGGGCTCTCCGCAGGAATTCGTGAAAACATTCAAATATCGATGATTCAGTGAGATGGCGTTTTTGGGTACACTCGGCAGTTGACGCACAAGGAATGGACGGCGATTCTGGCGTGGCCGGGG
>JBEKBK010000593.1:0-5045 GCA_050015435.1 Bryobacteraceae bacterium | reverse complement strand
AGATCCGACATTAGATCCTCCTTGGGTTGGTCATCAAGCCACCGGAGGAGGATCTTACTCCCGGAACGGTCAAACCTTTGCAAGTCTCACTGGTCGAACCAGTGGCTTACCAATTTCAGTTACCCTCAGTCACAACTTGAGGAATGTCGGGGACAGTGACCACGTATCCACACTTCTCAGGTGTAAAGATGGCTGGATAGGTATATCGCATCGGCTCCCGCCAAGATCCAATATACACATCTGATAACTGACCCGAGCACGCCCCACCATTCGGGACAGCTTGCGGTTTCTGCTAATGTGAGGGCAATAGACCCGCAAGGTGCTGACCTTACATCCAATCAAAAGCTCACCCATCCGCGCTCCGGCGCTCGTTTGGGAACTGACGCTCAGCTTTGCGATCGTGGCGAGCACCACTGTGATCTGCTCCAGGGTGATACACGTCAACGTGACCACCGTGGCGTTGACTTATCTGCTGGGCATTCTGGCCATAGCGACCGCTTGGGGAAGAGTGCAAAGCCTCGCCGCATCGGTGTTCGCGATGCTGTGCTTCAACTATTTCTTCCTTCCACCGATCGGCCAGTTCACCATCGCCGATCCGCAAAATTGGGTAGCACTTTTTGCGTTCTTGGCCACCTCGCTGGCGGGAAGTGAACTATCGGACCGGGCCAAGCGTCAAACCCTCGAAGCCAAGGCTCGCCAAAGGGAGACTGAGCAGCTTTACGCTCTTAGCCGGTCGATTCTTCTGACCGATCTTTCCCGTCCCATCGGCTTTCAAGCCGCCCAGAATATTGCCGCGATTTTCGACTGCCGGGCGGTCGCGCTGTATGATCCGGCCACGGGAGAGGTGTTCCGCGGCGGCATCGAGGACTTGCCGGAAATCGAGGATCAATTGAAACAAGTCGTGAATCAGGGGGCCATGATCAAGGATGCTCCGGGACAGGTCGTCTTGGCCGCGGTGACGCTGGGCGGGCGTTCTATCGGCGGTCTGGCTCTAAAGGGACTGACGCTGTCCGACGGCGCGCTGCAAGCTCTGCTCAATCTGGTCGCGATCACTCTGGAACGAGCCCGCTCCGAGGAGTCGGCCAGCCGCGCCGAGGCTGCCCGGCAGAACGAGGAATTCAAGTCCACCCTGCTCGATGCGATCGCCCATGAATTCAAGACGCCGCTGACCTCTATCAAGGCGGCTTCGACCTCGATCCTCTCCGACCCTTTGCACCTATCTCCCGAGTTCCACGAACTCGCGACTATTATCGATGAGGAGGCGGACCGCCTGAGCCTGCTGGTCACCGAAGCCGTTCGCATGTCTCAGATCGACGCCGGAAACGTCCAACTGGAACGAGAGCGGGTGGTTTTACCCGATTTGCTGCGGACCGTGCTCCAGCACTTTGCTTCGCGGTCGGAGGGCCGGGAAATCCGATTGCAGGTCAGTCCTGATTTGCCGGCGGTCGATGCCGACCCGGAGCTGGTATCGCTCGCGCTCAGGCAACTCATAGATAATGCTTTGAAATACTCGCCGCCAGGATCGCCGATCGATATCCTGGCGCAGCCGGTCTTGGGGAACCCAGGAATCAAGGGCCAGGTAGTGATTCATGTCCGCGATCGCGGTCCGGGAATTCCACTGCGGGAGCGCGAACAGATTTTTCATAAGTTCTACCGCCGGCGGATATCCCAGAAGCACGTTCCCGGCACCGGACTGGGTCTCTACATCGCGCGGGAAATCATTCGCGCGCACGGCGGCGAGGTGTGGGTTGAGGGCGAGCCCGGAGCCGGCTCCGACTTCAGCATGTCGCTGCCGGTGCAGGTGGGGGTGAAGGTCGCGCCATTCGCGAACCATCGAGCAGTTTCTGCCGAGGCTGAGAAGGCATGAGCGCCGGCAGGGTTTTGGTCGTAGACGATGAGCCTCAAATTCGCCGCGTGCTGCGCGCCACTTTGAGCGCGCAAGGTTACGAAGTCCAGGAGGCCCGCACGGGAGAGGACGCGCTGGTGGCGTTTCGCGAAAGCCGCTTTGACCTAGTCCTGCTCGATCTGAATATGCCGGGAATGGGCGGCCTCGAAACCTGCCGGCAGATTCGCGGGACGTCCGAGGTCGCCGTGATCATGCTGACCGTGCACGACGCGGAAAAAGACAAAGTTGCGGCCCTTGATGCGGGAGCGGATGATTACGTAACGAAGCCCTTCAGCACGCCTGAGTTGCTGGCGCGCGTTCGTGCCGCACTCCGCAGAGTGCCCGCTTCGGCCGAAGGCGGCCCTGAATCCATCCATCTCGAGGGTATCGAGATCAACTTTTCCACGCGCCGCGTGATTGCCGAAGGCCGCGAGATCCGGCTTACGCCGAAACAGTTCGACGTTCTTCACTTTTTGGCCAGCAATCCCAATGTGCCGATCCCCCACGGACGGCTCCTTCAGGCGGTGTGGGGGCCGGACTACGGCAACCAGGTGGAATATCTCCGGGTGTTTGTTAATCAGCTGCGCAAGAAAATCGAGCCGGATCCCTCCCACCCGCGTTACCTGCTCACCGAACCGTGGGTCGGCTATCGATTTGCGTTGCCGAAACGAACAACTTGACGCCATGATACAAATGAAGGGATGTGCGCCCGGTATACGTGTGTACGACGGCTGATCTTGCTGGCCATGGCTGCCACGGCGTGTGCCCAGCCGGCGCCTGATTCCGCTGAAACGACGAAGATTCTGGACGCAATTCGCGAAGCCGTCCTGGCCTATACCGAAAAGTTACCGAATTTCATTTGCGTCCAACTCACTGTTCGGGAAATCGCCGCTGCTCCGAACGCTCTCCTTGGCGTGAGGGAGTCGGGGCGCGGCGGGCCCAGCAGTGTTCGCGGGACGAGCGGGACTTGGCAGCGCGTGGACAGCTATGAACAGCAGCTCAGCTACTTTGAGCGCCGCGAAAGCTATAAGCTGCTCAAGGTGAATGGCAAAATTCCCGGCCCGAAACAAGAGGCTCCGCCGGGCGCTACCTCAACCGGCGAATTCGGGACGACTCTGAGCCAGATCTTCGATCCCGAGAGTCGCGCCGAATTCGAATGGAAGCGCTGGGACACGGTGCGCGGACGCCATGTGTCGGTTTTTGCTTTCAAGGTAGAGAAGTCGCGCTCGCTCGCTGAACTTGTGACGCCGATGGCGCGGACCGTGGTCGGATACCACGGACTGGTCTTCGCGGATCGCGAGACCGATGCCGTCCTGCGCGTGACCACCGAAGCTGAAGCCCCGCCGGATTTTCCACTACAGGACACCACCCACAGGCTCGAATATGGTCTGGTCACGATTGGAGGCGAACAGTTCATGCTTCCGATCCAGGGCGAAATGCAGTTCCGCGCAAGTCAGGATTTTATGGAATATGGACGGCTCGGCGGCAACTCGCGGCAGGTCCTGATGCGGAACCGCGTGGATTTTAAGACCTACCGCAGGTACACGGCGGATGCGGATCTCAAGCTCGATCCGGACTCGAAGTAGGGTAGTGTCTGAAATGTGCGTTGAGGAAAAAAACGAGATTCGGCTGGAGTTTGACTGTTCGCTCGCCTTCGATCAGATCCATGATCTGGTGACGCTAGCTCTTGCCCGGTTTCCTGAGAAGATCCCGGACCAACTTGTCAGCGATATCCTTGGCATGAGTTCGGATCTCATCCTCGGAGATTTTGTGACCGCAGTTAGGGCAGACGGCTCCCTCAAGATCACTTGCCCTTGTCGGCTTGGTGGAAGTTTTGAAAGCCTCACTGCCGCACTGCGGACATCGGAACGGGATTGGATCGGCCATTTGTCGTCACCTCGGATAGAACAGTCTACTTGAATTCAAGGGCCTTGACTTCGAGCATGGGTGAGAACAGACACGTAAATTCGACCATGTCCATGTCCGGCTTGCCGGTCTTGTAGAATGCGCTTCCAGTCGTTACGACATCGAAGCGTTCGACCGTTACGTTGCCGATTAGCATACCCGTTCGATATCGAACGCCCTTTGAGTCGCTGAGCACTTCTGTAACGATGCGATAGGAACTAGTGTGGTCCAGATCGGGGCGATTGAGTTTTCGCACCCCAGCATCCAGGCAACGATTCACCGCTATCGCGATCCCAGCGGATGTGTTGATGCTGGGCTGAAATTGTGGTGGGCGGATCAAGTGCCACAGATTGTTTTCAGGTTGACTTATTCCCGGTCCGTATCGGCCTCCGACACCGGAACACTCAATCAGGTAAGAACCTACCACGGTCTCGACGGCGATAAACGTGGCCTTCGGATCGCCGCCTTGCGATGTTCGAACTCTTGAAACATAGTCCTTGTCGATTTCGAATGGGATGAGTTTTAGTGGACTAAACTGCTTGCTCTCTTCTAAACGCTCGATGCACAACTTTTCCATGGCGGGATCGTTGCCGATGCGATCATTGCGAACCATCTCCGCTTTCACGCAGGCCATTGTTGCTAGGGCTACCAAGATGGGTGTCAGACCGTGGCTCATGGCCGCATGATATCGCAATACGCCAGCACAACGAAAGATCAAATGATACGAGGTCGCGACCGAAACAAAACAGGTGACGCATGCGCCTGACCGCCTCCGCTCGATTTGTGCTGAACTACGAAGTGGAATCAAGGAGGCGCGTGCACATGGACAGTGAATGGATCGACCAACGGCTCAAGAGCTACCAGGACAAACGTTCCATCGAAGATCAACAGCGTCGATGGGAGACGAAAGCTCATGATGCGTTCAAAACATATTTTGAACAATTGGTCAAGCGCATAGAGGAAGACGTTAAGATCTACAACGAAAAATTCGCGGCTTATGAGGATTGTGCAGTCACCTTCAGGCCGATTGGGAGTGTCGGCTGTAGCGTGCAAGGCAAGGAGATTTCCGTTAAGATCATGAAGCAAGATGAAAGCTGCGTGATCGCGGTCGAATACGAGACTAATCAAGCGAAAAAAACCAACACTCATTTTGAAGTTGGTCCCGACGAGAGAGGGTCCGTAACGTACAAGGACAGCAGTGGTAACGTTCTAACCAACTCGCGCGATCCAGCGAATCCTGGCGAGCCATCAAGAA
>JBEKBK010000592.1:0-5062 GCA_050015435.1 Bryobacteraceae bacterium | reverse complement strand
CCCGCTGAGCGAAGGACACCTGAACGAAACCTTGATGGAGTGGGCGATCCATTATAATCGAGGCCGACCACACTCCTCGTTGGAGCCCGGCATTCCGGATCCGAAGCTGCCGGCGCGTTTACAATTGCATCGTCATCGCTTCGACCGACCACCTTCCGTTCTCGCTCATGCCATCCTGAACGGACTGCATCACAAATATGCGATCACCGCGCGCGGCCTCAAGGTCGTGATATTTTTGCGGACCACAACCGTCCCGTAACTCGCGCGGTCCACCCGCCCGAGCGAGTGAAACTGATCGCGATTGCCCAAGTCGGCGGTTTGCACCACCGCTATGAACGCCTTGCCGCCTGACCGATCGTTCCGCTTGCTTCGCCGACGAGTCCGGTCGGTGCCGCTCGGCCCGGTTCCACCAGATCGCGCAATTTGAACTTCGGATTTTCGGGAGGAACAGGTATCGTCGCCGAAAACTGCTCGGGCTCGGAATCAAGGGCGCGCCGTCAGCGGTCGCGGAGTATCTGGCCCAAGAGTCTCGACGTCTCACGAAAGATCACAGGCCTTTCTAAATCCGGCGACGAGCCGGCAAAGTTCGTCATCGCTGAGGTTGGATTTCCGCCGTGCCGCAGTCTGGCGGATTTCGCCGAGCAGCTCAGCCGTCAGATGGCTGGGAAGCGGCAACTTGAGCGTATCGAGCTTGTGCCGCAATGCGCGCGTACCGGAGTGCCGGCCGATCACCATTTCCGAGGGCCGATGCCCAACCTGTTCCGGCGCGAAGGGCTCGTAGCTTTCGCGATTCACCAGAAGACCGCTGCAGTGAATTCCTGATTCGTGTTGGAACACGGCCGCACCGACCACTGGCTTGTCGGCGCATAATGGCCGGCCCGACGCGCGCGCAACCTGCTCGCTGAGCGCGGCAAGTTGACGCGTATCCACACCGCAGTCGCGCCCGAGCGTGATCTGCGCGGCCATAACCACTTCCTCCAGCGGCGCGTTGCCGGCGCGTTCGCCGAGGCCGTTGACGGTAACGCTGGCTGCGTCAGCACCCGAAGCGAGCGCGGCAATAGAGTTCGCCGTCGCCATGCCGAGATCGTTGTGCCCATGAAACTCGAGGCTCAAGTTGGGCGCGGCGGCCCGCAGCGTCGAGAACAGTTGCGCTGTTTGCAGCGGATTCAGAATTCCTACAGTGTCGGCAATCCGCAAACGGTAAAGGCCCAGGTCAGCGGCGGCCTGCGCGAACTCGATCAGAAACTCGCGCTCGGCCCGTGACGCGTCCTGCGCGCCGACAGACAGGAATTGGAAGCTGTCACGGAAGTCGGCGGCCAATTCGGCGAGAGTCCGCAGGACCCAGCCGCGGTCTTTCTTCCAGGCGCGAAGATGGATTTCCGAAACCGGCAGTGAAAAATGCACGCCGTGGACGCGGCATCGGGTGGCAGCCAGCAAGTCCTCACGCGTCGCACGGCACCACGTCGTCAATCGCACCCCGGCAACGTGATCGCTGACAGCATTGATGTCGTCGATTTCGCCCACGCCCATCGCAGGAATGCCGATTTCGATTTCCGGCACTCCCGCGCGTGCGAGGGCCGCCGCGATCGACTGCTTCTCAGCGCGCGAAAACACCACGCCTGCGGTTTGTTCGCCGTCGCGCAGCGTGGTGTCAACGATGTGGATAGGAATCATGCGGTGGCTCCGCTCGGTTGGCAAGGCGGGCGCGCCTTTGCGACGCGCTCGGCCTCGCTTCAGGCGAACAACGTGGACGGAGGCAGTTCGCGCTCTTCTTCGAGACTGTCGAGAATCGCCTCGGCGGTTTCGATTGTTGCCTTCTGGTACCAACTACCCTCGGGGTAGACAGCCACGACCGGTCCGTTGACGCACATGTTCATGCAACCGGTGGCGGAGACCATGACGTCGTCCAGTCCGCGATCCTGCAGTTCCGTGTTTATGTGCTGGAGCAGGGTCGTGGATTCTTTTTTGTGGCAGGCGCCCTGCGCTCCAGTGGGACGATAACTGCCGCAGACGAATATGTGATGACTTGGTTTGCCCATACTAGTCGCCTCGCTAAAATTATTTGTTACCTGTTGGTTGAGATTTGATCGAAATTCCTTCAGTCCATCTATGCTCGTCAAAAACCGCTAAGCCCCGTGTGCCGGCGGGCTGTCCAACGCGTCGGCCGTTAGGATGCCAGCGGCGCAAGCGGCACTTACTTTCTGGCTCATGACTTAAGCAGCAAGGTCTCAATCAGCCGCAACCGGTTCCTGTTCCTTTGCACGTGATGCCAGCGCCGCAACCGGTGAAACGCCGCTTCATCGCGGCTGGAATCGGCTTGTCGGCGAACACGGCGCGCAAACCTTCGTCGATCAAGCCTTCCATCTCGATGAGTCGCAGACCGTGCCGCATAAGCAGCTTCATCGGCGTTGGGCCGGCGGCGTTGACGAGCAGCGCACGGCAATCCTTCAGCGATTCAGCGAGATCGGCCCAACGCTCGTCACCGCCGCCCGGCGGAGGGGCGAGACGAGTTTCCTTGAGGCGAAACTCTCCGGGGCTTTCTGCTACCTGCTCATAGATAACGAACCGATCCGCTTCGCCGAGGTGCTGGTTGACCAGCACGCCTTCCATAGTGGCCACGGCGGCGAACGGACGCGCGTCGTTCTCTGCTGGATTCACACTGGAATTCGCATAGTGTTTCAGCGCGTCGTGCTGCTCAGTCGTCATGTCTTCACCGAGGTAGCCGACGGCGTCGGCGCGGCAGCGGGCACAGTGTGTCATCTGCGGCAGCGATCGGCCGCACTGCAAACGCAAGCGTGCGGTGGTCGTCGCGTCCGGTGGTTGCAGGTCTTCGAACTCCGCGCCTTTCACCGCCATCAGCGGCATGAGATTCATGATGTCCGCGCCGAGAGCGGAGACTTTCCTGGCGATTTCGGGAATATGATCGTCGTTTATGCCCGGCATGATGATGGTGTTGACTTTGACCGTGATCCCGCGCGCCTTGAGTTTAACCAGCGCTTCGATCTGCCGCGCGCCCAAAACCGCCGCCGCCTCCGCGCCGCGCAACGGTCGCTTTCCGTCGCGCACCCAGGCGTAGATCTCGCCGCCGATTTCCGGGTCCACCGCATTGATGGTCAGAGTGACGTGGCTGACCCGCAATTCGGCCATCTCATCCACGTAAGGCGCGACGTTCAATCCGTTAGTGGCCACGCACAAAATCATTTTCGGAAAATGTTTGCGCGTGAGCCGCAGCGTTTCCATCGTCTCGTCGGGATTGGCGAAGGGGTCGCCCGGTCCGGCGATGCCCATGACGGAGATTGCCGGCCGTTTTTCCAGAACGTCACCGAGATATGCGAGCGCCTGTTGCGGCGTCAGCACGGCGCTGCTCACGCCGGGGCGGCTTTCGTTGAGGCAATCGTATTTCCGGTTGCAGAAATTGCACTGGATGTTGCAGCGTGGCGCGACCGGCAGATGGATGCGGCCGTATTTCTTGCGCGCGTCCTTGCTGAAGCACGGGTGGTTGCTGAAATCAATCGGCCGATCCGTGGCCGTGCCACAGGCTTCAAGAGTCGGGTTCATAGGTAGCTGTAACCGATGGTTGATTGGTCCTGCTTCACCTCGAGCAGGGCGTTGACGATGCGGTCGTAAAGTTCCTGGGCGCCGCGATAGCCGAGGTGCAGCACGCGCTGGCCGCCGATGCGGTCGTGAATCGGAAAGCCGACGCGGATCAGCGGCACAGTCCACTTGCGGGAGAGCGAGAAGCCCTTGCTGCTGCCGATGAGGAAATCCGGTTTCAAGCCCGGCGCGGTCTCGGCGATCTCGGCGAAATCGAAGCCCTCCGTCGCCAGCGTTTCCTGCGGCAAGTCCGGAACGGCCTCGCGCAGGCTGCGCTCGAGCTTTTTGCTGCGACCACCGCTGGCGCACAAAACCGGCGTCGCTCCGATTTCGCACAAAAACGACGTCAGTCCGATGATCAGGTCTTCCTCGCCGAAGACAATCGCCCGCTTTTCGAAAATGTATTTGTGGCCGTCAATCAGGCTGTCCACGAGCCGGCCGCGTTCGCGTTGATATTTCAGCGGCGTTTCACAACCGGCGATCTTGGTGAGCGCGTCGAAGAAAGCGTCGCTCTCGCGGATGCCTATTGGCAGGCCGAGCAGATGGCGCGGGACAGAAAATCCATTCTGCAGCACCGTCCCGGCGGTGTTCGATCCTTCGAGCACACGCCCGAATTCAATCGAGGTTTGCGCCGAACCGAGCGCGCGGATGTCGGCGATGGGCGTGCCGCCGGATTGCAGTTTCTCGTATTCGCGCCACGTCGCGCCATCCATCGTTTCCGAATAATCCGGCAGCAGTGTGAACGTCAGGCCGAAGTCTGAGAGGATTTCCTTCAAGTGCCGCAAATCCGCGGCGGAAACCATGCCGGGAAAGACCGCGACGCGCTTGGATTGGTCGCCAGCAATCGCCAGTTGCTCCACCAACTCGCGCACCGCGGAGTGGAAGCCGTCGATATGCGTGCCGCGATAGCTCGCCGTCGAAACATGAACGATGGGCGCGGCGGCGTTCGCTCCGTGTTTCTCGTTGAGCTCATACAATAGCCGCCCCATGTCTTCGCCGATGGTTTCGGCCAGGCACGTCGTGGCCGCGCCGATGAGCTGCGGCTGGTATTGGCGGGTGACGTTGAGTACGCCGTGCGAAAAATTCCGGCTGCCGCCAAAGATCGCGCTTTCCTCGTGGAAGTTCGAGGAGGCGATGTCTATCGGCTCGCGGAAATGGCTGATGAGGTAGCGTCGGATGTAAGTCGAACAGCCCTGGGAGCCATGCAAGAACGGGATGCAACCCTCGACGCCGCGAAACGCCAGGCATGCGCCCAGTGGCGTACAGAGCTTGCAAGCGTTGCGCGTGGAAGTAAATTGCTTGGCGTGCGCTTCATTCTCTTCATCCCCGGCAACCGACGTAACCGGGCTCTGACCGTTTCGGATTACGAGCGGCGCCTCCTCACCCAGGCGGTCGTTGGGTTGCTCAATCATTTTGCCGGGTGAACGCGAAAGATTTCCCGGGCGACTGTCCGTGCCGTGAAAATTGG
>JBEKBK010000591.1:0-5074 GCA_050015435.1 Bryobacteraceae bacterium | reverse complement strand
GCCTTGCAGCAGCGGGCGTATCACCTCGACGTGCTCGCGCAGAGTTTTAAGCGGTATCGGCGGCATCCCCATTACGTTGCGCCCAGTGAAGCCCGTGCCCACACCGAGAATCGCGCGACCGGGCGCGAGCTCATTGATAGTCGCGATGGAGTGTGCGGTGACGGGTGCAATTCGGTTGCCGGGAATTGCAACCAGCGTGCCCAGCTTGATGCGTCGCGTATGCTCAGCGGCCAGCGCCATTGTCGCGTACACGTCGCTGTAAATCATCTGGGAGTCGTAGAACCAGGCGTGGGTGAAGCCGTAATCTTCGGCGCGTCTTACGTCTTCCCAGGCCCGGATGTAAGAAGGAAACCCGATTCCGAAGTCCATAACCACCTCTTGAGACTTGTGTGTCTGGCGCGCGTCGGCGCGGGTTAACGGCTTAATTTGCCTAGCAGCATACTAGCGCGACAACACCGCGGGAGCTGGGGCAGTCGGCAGTGTTGCCGCACCGCCGCTCACCGAACAACCGACAACCGCGAAAACTCCGGAGACCACAGTGCAACCAGCGGGGGCAAGAGCCACTCTGATTCACTGAATGCGGTTGTTTCTCGCAACCGCAAAGTATCCTGCGTCCAACTTCGGCGCATTCGGTTCGATGTGCTGCGCCGATCGTCAAGCGAGCGGCGGAGGGGTGCTCCAGCAGGGACCCGCCCTTGTAAGCATCGCGGGCAGCGGATGCTCCAACACGCCCTCGAGCCATCGCGTCGTATCGATTAGCCGTGGTAAATCGATGCCAGTATCGATGCCCATTGCTTCCAGCATGAACACGAGGTCTTCCGTCGGGATATTGCCCGTCGCTTTGGGCGCGAACGGACACCCACCACATCCGCCCACCGATGCGTCGAATACGTCAATGCCGACGCGCAGCGCCGCAAACGCGTTGGCGAGTCCCATGTTGCGCGTATTGTGCAGATGAATCCCGATGCGCGTGCCGGCGAACTTCTCATTCGCCCGGGTGAGCATCCGTTCAACCTGCGACGGCACCGCCATCCCGACGGTATCGGCAAAACTGATTTCGAATGCGCCTTGGTCGACGAACTGCGTTGCGAGATCCAGAACGCGCGCTGGATCAACCGGTCCCTCGTATGGGCATCCGAAACTGACCGCGATGATTCCCGCCACCCCTGTACCTTGGGCCCGCGCCGCTTTGATCCCAGGTTCGTAACGACGCATCGTTTCGGCCGGCGTAGCGTTCGCATTTTTCAGTTGCATGCCATCCGACGCCGCGACGACCATTCGGACCTTGTGCGCGCCCGATTCGATCGCGCGTTCGAGGCCTTTGTCGTTGACCACCAGGACAACGGGTTCGAGCCCCGGCATCTCCGATAGCGCGCGCAGCACCTCTGGGGCGTCGGCCATCTGTGGCACCCATTTCGGACTGACGAACGAGGTGACCTCGATCTCGCGCAGACCGGATTCACAGAGCCGGCGGATCAGCTCAATCTTCTGCTCAGTAGCCAGTACGCGCGATTCATTCTGGATACCATCGCGCGGGGCGACGTCACAGATGGCTGGAATGCGTTCCATTTCCGCTCCTTGCGCCCGCCGGCGCTAGCCACTCTCAGACCGCTCTTCTCTCGCGCAAAAGATCGCGCTCGGTTTGTCCGATACTCAGCAATCCGCCGTAGATCTCATCGTTAAAATTCCCGATTTCCGCCAGGCCGGTCCATTTTTTGACGCTCGGAGTCTCGCTGAGCTCTGAGATGAGCCTTGACTTTCATGTCGCCTAGCTCGGGATCTTACATCGTGCGAATAACCCTTGTCTCGGTAAAGAACCCCATTCGCCCAACCACGATGCTGCCTACCTGCGCCGCGCGAGCGTTCGAGGCCGACTTCCACATCTTGCCTCAAGCCCCGGTTCCTTGACCGAGTCGCGTCGCAAGGTCCGTCGGCCTGGGGCACGCATGACGGCCCCAATTCCGCGGCTGGAACCCAGCGGGCCAGGCGCTTAGACGATGAAGATGACGCGGCTTCCTGCCCGTCGTTACCAAAGATACGATTTGAACCGTGAATTCACCAGTAAGAATCGCTATCGAATTGATGCGCGAAACTGGGGCGACTTACGATCTGAACGTCAAAACGGTAAGCCTCGGGCCGAGACTCGAAAAACTTCCGATACCAATCTTCTCGAACTCCAGCAGAGGCAGGCACGCACAACTGAGCGTGTTGACCATTATGGTATTAATCGATGCATGCAGCCCGGTTGGATCAGGATGGCACAAAGCACGAGTACGGCGATGAGCGCGACCAGCATCTTGCGATCGCAAAGGTGCGAGCAAAGGGTTCTTCCGTTGAGCCGCCTTTAAACCCCACCAAGCCACGCCCCGAGTCTTTGCCAATCCGAAATCAGATCATAATCCGCGATTGCATGTCGGACTGTGCCGGCCAATTCCTATGGACTTTTGCTTCGCCAGAAATACTAACGGAGCGAGTTCTCCTAGGAACAGATCGTTAATCGCACTGCTCTCAAAGCGGGCCACTAATCCGGAAATCCTGCCTTTGCCCAATCTTGAACTCGCTCCGGTATCCATTTGCATGTCCATCCCGCGATGCCTTCGATTCTCCGTGCTGCCCCTGGGTCTGGATTCACGATGTAGACGCCTGCCTTGCTAGTCGCGGGCATACGGTTTCGTCCCTTCATAGGGAGCCCCTCTTGTTGGTTGTGAAATCCGCACCTGAAAATGTAGCGGCTATGCCAGTCTGCCGGCGGAAGAGAGTAACCCAAGAAGTAAATTCTGTCGGCAACTGACAAGACATCGACGCATCGCTTCCAGATTCGCCGGAGCATTGGATGCCGGAAATTCTTAAGGTGGGTAGGCGGAACAATCCAAGGAACATAGTCGCGTTCCTTAGACTTTGGAGCACGAGGCAAGGTGAATGCATAGATCGCTTCTTCGCCTTTTTTCCCGCCCCAGAGGCGCACGCGCTTTTCCGCCTTGAGATGCTTAGCAAGTGACTGAGAGTACCAATTGAGCGATCCATGGGGCTTAAGAATGCCGGGGCGTGCGTTCGACGCGCCGCTCAGACCATAGGATCTTAGGGACGGTTCGGACGCTATTTTTGTGTCCAGCTCGAGGTCCCAGTTGAACGATACGATCCAAGCCTGTTCGCGACGCACTTTTGCGACGAAGTCTTTCATGAACCTGCGTTTGGGACGCGTCGCGTAAATCTCGTGGAACCACTCCGCGATTGCCTGAAGGAGTTGATCGCGAATCGCGCGCAACTGTTCAATGTCAAACGGACCCGCGGGCCGAAGCTCCTCAAGCAGATCCTCGTTCGCAGATATCTCGGTGAGCAATTCTTCGATATCTGGAAAGCTTAGCAGCGAATCAGGTCGGAACCGTGGATGGTGAAATTCAACAACTTCCGCAAGCCGATCCTTGTGGTCTCGTTCGAGTCGATTCCAGACGCGAGACAGGAGAGTGCTCGTCAGCGGGTAACCGAGATCGGCTGAAAACCCCGCACCGATCACATAGACGGTGCGCGATCGAGGATCTACTCTGCTGCTCATGGAATCTGTTGGTCGGCACCTTGTCTCGCCGCCTGAGGGTCCGCCGTAAGCGATCGGGATCTGTTAGACCGCATCGCGGCGCTCAGCGAGCGGAGCGATCTGTCGACTACGTGGTTGCGAGCCTAACTCGCTGTATAGACCGAACGCTTTTCCTCGGCAAGGTCTTAGTCGGGTTTGGTCCACGGTGTTTCCAGACCGCGCCGGGAGAGACAAGTTTCGCATCTGGTGGGCACGCAACCTCCCGAGACGCTCTTTTTTTGGAACGGTTCCGCAGACACTTTTCTCTGCGCCCCAGCGTCCTCATCGACATTTGCCTCCGCTCTGCGTTCGCCTTATCCCGCCGGCGCCGGCAGCGCCGCGATCTGCCGTCGCCGGCGGGATAGATGGAGTGAAGAGCGGATTTCGATGACAACGCTGGAGCGCAGGGAACCATTGCGAACGAACAACGGCGGGTCAATTACTGTTCCCAGAGAGCTCTGTATTGACGCCGACGAAAGGCGTGGTTGCAGAGGCACCGACCAGACGAGTCCTGAAGCGGCTTGCTCTGAAAGCCGGTAGGAAATCCAGAACAGTCGATGTCGATCCTGCGGTCAATAGGAATTCCGAACGATGGGCACCAACTTTCTGCAATTCGGCGGCAATAATACTACCTGCTAAGGATGCGGTCGTAGATTAGTTAGCCCTAATCCGAAGGTGCGCCGTGAAAAGGCGCTGGTCCACAGCGGGTGGAAGTCCCGCCCGGGAGCTGGTTCGTTCCGCCCGGTAACAATCGAAGCAGCGGTGGAGGTAACGAAGCCGCTGAAGCCTTCGGTGCAGAGGGTCGCAAAGGCGACTCGGTGAGCGTGCAGGCCGTAACGCGAGTGAACGCTGAGCAGGCCTCGAAACGGGTGATGCAGGAGCCGACCCGCCTTTCGGACGGGGAAGGCCGAAGCCGATGGAACAGTGTGAGCGAACAGGTTCATCGGTCCTGCCGGGGTAATGGCGACGGCATGCAGGCAACGGGGGCCAGGCGCAACACGGGAAGCCCCAGCGGTGATCGTGGTGGATCAACCGGCGACTCGTGAGAGTCAGGCTGGGCCGTATGGGGTGGCGGAGAGGCCCGTAGGTACCGTGGAAACCGGGTAACGCCGGTGGAGGAAAGGGGCCTCAGTTGAAGGCAAACGCGGAAAGCGACAAAGGACCGGGGATACTGGCGATGAGCCTAACAACCCCAACAAGTGTTCAGAAGCTGCAGACCGCGCTACACGCAAAAGGCGATGACTGCGTGCGCCTTCTCCGAGAGCCGGATGCGGGAAATCCGCCCGTCCGGTTCGATGAGCGGGATGTGGAAACGGAGCATGGTTCGGCTAGTGAGGCACCGGCAGACGAAAGAGCCGGCAACAGATAGGCCGCTCCTAAACCACCGCGCCACATCTCGACTCTACATACATCAGGCGGCGAGGTGGTATGCGACCCGGTCATAGAGGGTTTCGGTTGGCGGGTTGGAGGAGAAGCGCAGGACTTTGCGGCCCGAGATCCGAG
>JBEKBK010000590.1:0-5089 GCA_050015435.1 Bryobacteraceae bacterium | reverse complement strand
GTGGAGGAAACCGGGTCAGATACAGAAAGAATCAAAACGAGACATCGATCGCGCTCGCCGCACGCTCAGATCATACGAACCACGCGCTTCGAGGATCGTTCTGCGCATAATTCAGGTTTAACGAACATCCTGGTGTCGTGAGGTTCAAAGTATTCTGGCACCGTCAATGGAAGGAGGTCCTGAATGAATGTGCCAATACTTGCTCCGGACTTCTTCACTTGTTGCAATAGTGCTCCCAGGCGGCTGGTGTTCCAGAAGGCGCCGGTGGTGAGAAACATATCAAGCGGGCGAACCTTGCATGGAACAGCGCGCTGGAGCAACATCCGAAGTTTAGACTGGACCAATGCGGTATCGCGGACATTTTGAACAAGATCCAGCAGCGCGAAACTTTCGATGGAGCCGAGCTCCCCGCGTTTATTCAGAAAGACACAACGGACGGATGGAGCATGCGGGGTGTCGAGCATGTGGCGCACAATCTCGCACTGGACCCGTTGAATGGGGGAAACTGTGGTGTGTTCGAGCAGGTAAAACAGCAGATCGGACACGTCGAACAAAACGGTCGCCGTTTCTACCCGCGCATCCAATGCCCTCTTTGAGCTGATCTTCGAAGCGGACTGATCTTGCGCCTTATCGCGGAGATCCATGGCGCACCCCGGACTGGCGAAGCGCGCCCAAAAGGCCGGGTCCATCCACGGCTCATAAAGCTCAAATGATTGCGTTTTGAAGGACGGGAGAAAGCACTTTTGGGTGGAGGGCGCAAGGATGGCTGCCATGCGGGAAAAACTGCTATTGCAAATCGCCAGATAATCGGCGCGCCGCATGACCTCGAAATCGAAAACATAATCCGGTAACACATCCGCAGGCGATCGAAACTGCGAGGAGATCTTCTCAAATTCTTTGAAGGCTGGCAAGACGTCTTCAGGTTCGTCCGTACCGACGAACAGGACCGGTTCGTTCAGTGTAGGCCAGATGGTCCGCAACCAGTGCATGTACCAATCCTCGGGCACTGTCCGAAAATAAGGCACGTTTTGAAATTTGCGATAGTCGCCGCGGCGAACGTGGATCGCCACCAAGGTTCGCCTGCCGCCGTCCGTAACGCGGTCACGCCACGCATCGATCACACGTAGTTGTTCAGCCGGCAACTGGAAAAGGCGCCTCAGTAGGGGTCTGTGCCTTCGCCAGCACTCCGGAATCTCTTGGAAGAAGCCCTCCAAGTCGACATCGACGGGTGGGTCATCTTTATCCCAGATCTCGCGGTCGTTGTCGGCGAAAGGCTCATAGGTCAGTCTTGGCAGATCGCGGCCGGTCCAGTGTTCGTCCTTGCAGTCGAAAAGATGGTTGCCTTCCCACGGCGGAAGTGCCGCAGTCAGTCCGTGTCTAAGCGCATAAAACTTTACGCAGGCGTACTGAAACAATTGGTTCGCGAAGCGGCCTTTCCGCCCAAGCGTTGACATGACAATGTGGCCGCGGGGGTCGACCTCAAGGCGATTGACCGAGCGAACCGCATCGCTCGCAAGAAAGCAAAGCGCTTTACAGTCTGCGACAGGAACTGCGCCGATGCAGATCAAGCCGCGATCGAACATGTTGCGCCTAAGCTTCCGACCGTTTCCGTCGCCGAGCTCATCGCGGACCTCGGGCAAAAAAGTCGCGACCGCTCGAAAACAAAAGTCGTAAGTGAGCGGTGTCATCATCTCGTCGAGAACATGCGCGGGTATCAGAAGCAAGTCGGTGCCAGATCCGCCTCCGGAAAGGTCGCGTGCTTGCTGCGCGAGACCGTTGAGAGTATATTCGAATTGGCCCGTGTGCTCTCGCACGACAATCGCCGAGCATGTTTCTTCGTCTGCGGCGAGCTGAAGCAGGGCGGCTTCCTGGTACGCGCCCTTCATGGCCGCGTCCGGCACCTCTCCGTTCACCTCCAATGTTCGACGGCACCCGACGGCGACAATCGACCTTACCAGCGCCGATTGCGCGCGGAACGGCGACAACACAGATCTAAGGTCGGAGACGTGAATGTGCTGCGGAGGAGTGGGTATTTCCGTCATGGAACTGCGCATATGCAGTTGAATCGGTGGAACTCCTCGATCTCTGCACGGTTTTTAAGGTACTTAGGCGGTCTTTCGTGAGCCGCCTTGGGGACGACAGTCGTGGAGCACGGTCGTGAAATGGCAAGCCGATTCGGGCGTTAGGCCAGCCTAGATCCTGATCGTTCACGCTTCCAGCATTCCAGACGCGCCGTGAGGTCAGCGTCCGAGAAGTTGCCGTCTTCGTCGGATGTCAGCCACTCGTCGAGGCGGCCGTGCCAAAAGGGGCGATAAATCACTACGGAATTGGTCCCCAGGATCGCAGCCACGTAGCTATAGGAGGAACGGCTCAGCACCAACCCGTCGGCGGTAGCCATGCGCCGCAGTGTATCGATGGGATCATCGTTTATGCAACTCACGAGATTGGGAATGACTTCGAAATCTTCCAGACGGTTTACTCGGGGGTCGACCGTTACGTTCCCAGGAATCCGCCCATCGATACCGTGATGGTCCGGCGTCACAATGAAAGCTTTGGAGGGCACTTCGGTAAATAGCTCACAAACGAAGGGGATGTCGAGCCTTTTCATAACGTCGATGAATTTTAAGGCGCAAGAAACAAAGTACGAATTGGGGAGCATCCGGTCAGAGCCGAGAGCAATCTGCTCTCCCCGTCTCACATGAAGCGCGAGCCTGAAGATATCGGAACGAGGGCGACGAAACGGAGAAATTGTCTTGACATGCTGGTACAGCTCAGGAGATCGATCCGTGACTGGATATGGATAAAGGATTCGTATAAGAACAAACTTTCCGATATCCTTTGCGGCGATCTGAAGTCGTTGGATAACATCCACGTCAGCATCGGTTATATCGTAGATAACTCGCTCTTTGGGCAATTCAATGTCGGAGGGTATGTTGAAAATACGGTTGTAACGGGATTCTAGTTCCGCGGAGGAAGAATTGGTCTGGAGTGAGGACAAACCCTGATAGCCGATTCTTGTAAGAGGGGAGTGGACATAGGGCAACTTGAGAAATCGGGAAATCGCATAGATTCCGTAGACTCTCTGGAGCTGGGCGCCGGCTCCATCCGTTTTTCGGTCATTGGCATATGTTAGGGCGACGTTCGCGCCCGCGGGGAGATCCATAGGCACCATCCTAGTCTCGCGCAGATTAGCCGCCCTGTCAGCATTAGCCTGACGAACGTTCATCCCCTCTGCGATCCCTAGGCATCGAATCAAAGCATCGAACTGTTCAAAAGCGCCACTGGGTGGAAGTCAATCCCCGCGCGGATCGGGGCGAATAGTGCATGGCCGCGTGTGGTTTCGTAGTCGCGGCCGATAACACCACATATCCGTTCGCACACCACCATCGGAGCCTGATGGAACGAGTACACGGGACTGCCTATGACATCGGCTTCAATGAGAATTCACAAACCGTCGTACGGGCACACCGACACCAGCACACTGTCTATCAATGAATCCACGGGTACGCGGATGTCGCGGTAGGACTCGTCCAGTTTCCTGGCGGCCCGAGCTACCGTCTCCCGATGCCGCGACGTGGCAGTTGCACGTAGTGGTGGAACGGCTCGCTTCGGAGCGATCAAATAAGAACAATTGGACGCCGGACGCTTCGGCAAGCTTGGCCAGTGCTCAGCTTGCTGACGCTCCTCGCCTGCAATCAGCCGAACGACATCGACTGCACCGGCGTCAGGGTCTCATCCGTGGCATAGGGGTCTCATCCGTGGCGTAGCCGGCAAGCCCGGAACCTACTTTGGCACGAAGCCCTTATTTCCGGGCTCGGACGGCGCGTATCGTCGACAGGAGATCCTTGTCCAGCTCAGTCTTGAGCAAGTAAGCCTGCGCACCCAGTCTCATTGCGTCATGGACATCGCTTGAGTACGTCGTCAGGATGATGATTTTCGCTTCTGGAAACTCGCTGCGAATCGCCACCATCGCTTCCAGGCCGTTCATTTCGGGCATCTGCAGGTCCATAAGGGTGACGTCGGGACGATGCTGACGAAACTGCTGAACCGCTTCCCGCCCATTCGAAGCCTGCGCCACCAAGTTCATATCCGTGAATGGCTAAGACCATGGCCAGCCCTTCTCGGAACATCGGGTGATCGTCGACGGTTAGAATGCGGATCGAGTCTGGGGACGCGCTCATGGCTTCAGGCACCTCCTTTTCCTGAGAACATCGACCGGCGCGCCGGTTGCGACCTGGTGTACGCGATAGCGGCGGGAATAGTCAGCTCGATCTCCGTTCCGGAATTGAGTTGGCTCCAGAACGACAGCTTACCTCCGGCCAATTGGGCGCGTTCGTGGAGGCCAGGCAAGCCATGGTGCCCGGCGCGCCCACCGGCGCTCAGGACCGCCGGGTCAATGCCCTTTCCGTTGTCAACGACATGCAACCGAAACTGCCGTGGGTCATAGCGGATCTGCACTTCGATCCGCCGCGCCTGGGCGTGCCGGAACGCATTGCGCAGGGACTCGCAGCCAATCTGGTACACTTCGTCCCGGACGAGCGGAGGGAGGTCCCTGGATTTCCCCTCCCCGTAGAGGCGAAACTCGGGACAATTCTGGCTGGTGTGATCGGCAGCGAGCCCTTGCGCAAAGGTGGTGATGGCGCGGGCAAGATCATTGGCCACCATTGTCGAGGAGCGCATCCCCTGCACGGCATCTCGGCCTTCGGTAATTGCCGTCCGCGCCTGTTCAATGGTACGTTCCAGCGCTTCCTCTGCTTCGTCCGGGCGAACGCGCAGCATGTACTTGATGGTGGAGAACTTTAATAGCACTCCTTGAAAACTCTGCAGCAGCGTGTCATGCAAATCGCGGGCGATGCGCGTGCGTTCGCGCACCCGCTCTTCCAACCGAAGTTCCAGGATGCGTCGCGCGATTGCCCAACCAAAGAGCGCGGCTACAAAAGCCGTGGAAATCGCCGTTGCCGGCACCATAATAGTTGACTTATGCACAGCGGTTGAACCGCATCGCCCCGCCTGACTGAGAACCCCATTTGGGGACCCCGAAAAACCTGCGATAAAACAGAAGAGCCGCGAAGGGCGAACTTCGCGAGCT
>JBEKBK010000589.1:0-5094 GCA_050015435.1 Bryobacteraceae bacterium | reverse complement strand
GGCGTATCTCAATCGGCAGAGTCAGGAGGACCAGTGGGATCACAGCGCAATACAAGAGAAAACTCTTTACTCCCGCCAGGAGAGCCACCCCATTCCCGGGCTCGTTAATTTGAAAAATCCAGTTCGCGCGAAGTTCGACCGGCAACCGGAACAGGTAGCGAAAACCCCACAGAATGAATAGCGAGAGTGCGAGAGGAACGGAGATCGCGGCCTGGCGCAATCCTGGCGTTTGAATCGAAAAGCCTCGGAAACTCCTGTTGAAAGCAAGACTAACAAAAGTTTCGAAGATAACCGCGAGAGCCAGGGCGGCCGCGGTAGTTAAAATCAGTCGGTGCTGGCGGCTGCGACGCAACATGGTGCCGACGAAGGCGAATACGGCGAGCTCGCGGGCGTCTCGAATCATCAAGTGCGCGAGATGCGAAGGCCACGATCTCTCCGACATCCGTTCGAGAGCGGGAGCCTGCAGCAAACGTGTTTTATGCCAGCGGTAGCTCCATATGTATGTAACAACCGCCGCGATTGCCGCAGCACCGACCGCGATGAGGGCCCGCTCGGTGAGCTGATTCGTCAGCGGCTCGCGAATCCCCGAAATTGTCTGGTCCACACCGAGAAACCACAAAGGAGGCGTCCAGAGCGCCCAGTCGGGGTGCAAGGTCAGGGTCATCTGGAGGGTGCGGTGAAACGATGGAATGGAGAAGACCATCGGCAACCCGCATAGAAACACCGCAAGCAGCACTCCCTGAACCGCCAGCGATACGCGAGAGAACTCTCTAACCGGAAGGACGTTAAGCAGCACTCCCTGCAAGGCCACAAGTGAAAAGAAAACGAACGAGGCTGCCAGCGAGGCCGAGACGAAGATCCCGGGAATTTGCAAAACGCTACGTCCTCCATAGCGACCCAACATCATCATGGGCAGCATGATGCTGGGAGGAAGATTGAGGCCAACGATGAACGCGACCGCGACGGCGATCATAGTCGTGAATTTCGCGATGAACAAATCGCGCGTGCGAATCGGGAGCGACGCGAACGCCATATAATCGCGCAAGCCGGGGAACAAGGACGGCCACTCAACGGTGGTGAGAAGCCCAATCAGGAACATCGAGAGAGTAATCAAAAGAAGAACGTCGTCGATGACAGACAGATCGTATTCGGTACGGTCCGGCTGGCCGTTGAGCACCAGGTACTTGTGATAATACGCTTGCGAATAGATGATGCTAAGCGAAGCCAGAATGGCGAAGATTCCGCCTGCCACGATTCTTCCCTGGCCGGGAGTAGAGATAAATTCGCTGTCGAAGAAACGGAAGAAGAAATGCCGGCGGAGTTCGAACCCTGTGGAATGGGTTTCTTCGAGCCAGGCGCGGAATCGAACAAGCGGCCCGGTTGTCTTCGACCCCGCGATGCTTGGTCCGGCCATGTTGTCTAAGCTCAACCGTGCATCGCCGCCAGAACGCCGTTGACGATGCGTGTGGGGTCTTCCTGCTCGGTTAGGTGGGCGAAGACCCCTTCGAGCGATGGCTGCTGCATCAGCTCGCGGAGTCGCCCCACTGCGTCATGCGCGACTACTTTACCTTTGCGAAGAATCAGCACCGATGAGCATACTCTTTCGACCACCTCCAGCACGTGTGAGCTGTAAAGGATGATCTTTCCGGATTCTGCGAGAGCGCGCACAAGCGAGCGCAGCACGAGCGCGGTGTTCACGTCCAGTCCCGAGAAGGGTTCGTCGAGGATCAGCACGTCGGGATCGTGCAAGAGCGCTGCCGAAAGAAGGATCTTTTGACGCATCCCCTTGGAATAGGAGGAGAGCGCGGTGTGGCGGTCCTCCCAGAGCGAAAAGAGCCGGAGCATTTCGTCCATCCGCGGTTCGAGAGTCCGGCGTGGCAGACCGCGAAGCCGGCCTACTAGCTGCAAATATTCGCGACCACTCAGTTGAGGGTAGAGATGAGGTTCCTCAGGAACATAACCGAGACGGCGCTGAAATCCGATCCAATCGGCGCGAACATTGCACCCGTTGAAAAGGATATCTCCACTGGTAGGTTCAAGGAGACCAATAAGCACTTTGACCGTAGTGCTTTTCCCAGCGCCATTTGGTCCAAGATAGCCAAGGACCTCACCGGGACGAATCGTGCAGCTGACGCCATCCACGGCGGGAATCCGATGGTAGCGTTTAACAAGATTGCGGACTTCCAACATGATCCGATTCCTTGAGCGCGCTTCTGAGTTTCGAGTGTAGCACCCTATGTAGACATCTACAAGACAATTCGATACAATCTTCAGGTAACGAGACTCCTGATGATTAAAGACGTGAATCTCACGCACACCTCGGCGCTGATCCTGCAAACCATCAGCGCGGGCTACCGGTACGGCTTTGAAATTATGGAAGCGACTGGTTTGCCGAGCGGCACTGTCTATCCGGCTCTGCGCAGGTTGGAGGAATCCGCGCTGATCAGTTCCAAGTGGGAGAAGGAAAAGGAAGCGGCGGCGCAGTTACGGCCACCGCGAAAGTATTTCAAGCTTACGAGGGTGGGAGATGAGACCCTGGCGAAGGCGGTCGAGCGTTATCCTCTATTGCAACGGATGGGGCTCGAAGAGAAGCCTAAGCACACCTAGCGGGACTGCGAATGCTCCAGAACTTTCTAACGAATCCACTCGGACAGTCCTTCTTACTGATCCGCGTTGCAAGCCTTATGGTGCCGCACTCTTACCGGGCGGCGTGGCGGAGAGAATGGGAATCCGAGGCATGGCACGCATTTGAAACGGTTTCCAGGAGAGGGGATCACCCGGCCTTGGTGCGATCGCAACTGTGGCAGTTCGGTCTGGGCTCGTTCAAAGACGCTTCCTGGTTTAGATGGAATCTGTGCGACCGGGACGAGATGGTTGCTGACTTTCGCCATCGGACAGGGTCCGCCTGTTTCTGCCTCGCCTTGATTGCGGTGCTGCTCTTTTTGGTGACGGCGACGAGTGGCTTCCTACCAGCAACACGGGCCGCATTGCTGCCTTTGCCCTACAAGGACGCCGGAAGAATCGCAACGGTTTCGAAGGGAGGAATATCGCTCTCGATTCGCACTGGCATTCCGACGGAATGGGCTAGAGAATGGCGCCGGGAAAGCAAGAGTTGCAACCTACGTTTGGAAGAGCCGGAACGTTTTACGTAGATCGGGCGGGGCCGGCCAAGTGATGACGGCGGCGGTGAGCGAGAACTTTTTCTCGCTGCTCGGATCGGGTGTGGTATCGGGTCGGGCGTTTGAGCCAGGAGACGCCGAGACCTGCGCCGATTGTGTGGTCCTGAGCTACGATTACTGGCGCAAGCATGGAGTTGGAGACGGACTGATGCTCGATGGCAAGCGCTATCGAGTGATTGGTGTGTTAGAGAAGCGCTTTTGGTTTTTGGCGCGCGCTATCGCGGTGTGGTCGGTGACTCCGCAAGTGGCGAGCCAACCAATATGGGATCCCGAAACGGGTGTGGTTGTTCGTCTAGGCCCAAATGTCACCAAAGAGGAAGCACAAACGGAACTAGCCGCCATCACTGACGGAGACGGTGTCAATCGGTGGGGCAGCCTGGTCGATGTCTCTCCGCTACAGGAGAGGGTACATTCTGTTTTCGGTTCTTTCGCGCTGGGGCTGGGTCTGGCGATGGTGATCACCGCCGCAGGGTCGCGCGTGCGGTTATCGGGTCTCGATCGTCGAACGTCCAGCCCACCAACGCGCGATTGGGCGAGGAGCCTGTTTTTTGGATGCAAGACAAGCCTGCTGCTCTTGGTGGTCCTTGTGAGCGGGCTCGAGTTCACGCGCGCGTCGTCGATTACCATGATCGGCGGAACCGACCTCGCCACCGAGCCCATCTCCACATGGTTGTTCTTGATGGGTTCCATGGCCGTACTTTCCTGGTCAGTTCACGACCAACGGCTGAGATGCAGGGTCTGCTTGCGGAGGCTAGGCCTGGCGATGCAGGTCGGGTGTCCGGGGTGTCTATTGCTCAATTGGGCAGGGACCGAACTAGTGTGCATGCAGGGACACGGCATGTTGCACGTTCCAGAAATGAATTCGAGCTGGAATGAACCTGCGCGCTGGACGTCGCTCGACGAATCGTGGCTTGGATTATTCGCGCCAAAAGTGCAATGAGACGAAAACTCGCCTTCGTTCTCGTTTCGCGAGTTGATCTGAGGATCACTAATGGGGCCACGTGACGACCGCAAGTTTGACGGCGCCTAACAGCCGAATCCTCGAAGAGCCGCGGACGCCAAAATAAAACGCGGGTCCATCTTAGAAGACGGCTGACCACCGTCATGCTGAATCCACAAACCCGGCCGGCGTGGAGAGCCTGGCGAATCGAAATGATGCTATGTAGAAAACTACTTCGGCAGTCTTAAACGTAGTATTCTACATAGGGGGGTGATCATGCTAGAGCTTCGTAGCGTCTCCAAGAGTTTTTCCGGCGTCCCCGCCGTGGACGAAGTGAGTTTTTCGGCCCTCGCCGGTGAAGTGACCGGTTATCTGGGACCGAACGGTTCCGGTAAGTCGACCACGATGAAAATGATCACCGGGCTCATCCAGATGAGTTCCGGCGAGATCTTCTTCGACGGCCAGCCCATCCAGCGCGACCCGATTGCGTACAAAAAGCGGATGGGCTACGTGCCAGAGGAACCGCATCTCTACGCGCATCTCACGGGCCTGGAGTACCTGACCCTGGTGGCGCAGCTCCGCGATCTGCCCGCCAAGCCGTCGGTCGAAAAGATCGACGGACTGCTTCGATTATTCTCGTTGCACGGCGACCGGCACGTGGCCATTTCGTCCTATTCGAAAGGCATGCGCCAGAAGGTGTTGCTCTCGGCCGCGCTGTTGCACGATCCCGACTTGATTTTGCTGGACGAACCGTTTTCCGGGCTGGACGTGGGCTCAGCATTAGTGGTGCGCAGCCTAATCCAGGAACTGGCCGCACGCGACAAAGTTGTGCTGTTCAGCTCGCACGAACTCGAAACCGTGGAGCGGGTCTGTTCGCACGTGGTGATCCTGCATCGCGGCAAGATCGTCGCCGACGATTCGATCGAGCAGCTACGGACGCTGATGTCCATGCGGACGCTCGAAGAGATTTTTTCG
>JBEKBK010000588.1:0-5120 GCA_050015435.1 Bryobacteraceae bacterium | reverse complement strand
ACGCGCCGCGAAGTTCGGTCCGTATCAGGTGAATGAGGCGTTGATGGCGCAGGCCCGGCCTGACGCGATGTTCATGCACTGCCTGCCGGCCAAGCGCGG
The DNA here is from genome assembly GCA_050015435.1 of Bryobacteraceae bacterium. Taxonomy (GTDB): domain Bacteria; phylum Acidobacteriota; class Terriglobia; order Bryobacterales; family Bryobacteraceae; genus Palsa-187. The sequence goes on along the minus strand of JBEKBK010000588.1, from coordinate 5,021 downwards.
GCAGGAAGTGACGGACGGCGTCATGGAATCGCCGCGCTCCGTGGTATTCGATCAAGCCGAGAACCGGCTGCACGTGCAGAAGGCTATTCTGCTGACGCTGCTCGGCTGAAGCGTCGCGATACAATTCGAACTTATGACAAAACCTAAGAAAGTGGCGCTCGCCTACTCGGGCGGGCTGGATACATCCATCATTATTCCGTGGCTCAAGGAAAATTATGGCTGCGAGATCGTCGCGGTGTGCGGCGACATAGGGCAAGGGGGTGAAGAACTCACCGGCCTCGAAGCGAAGGCCCGCAAGACTGGCGCATCCGAGGTGCATGTCGCGGACATGCGCGAGGAGTTTGTCTCGGAATATCTCTGGAAGCTGGTGCGCGCCGGCGGCGAGTATGAGCACAAGTATCTGCTGGGTACTTCCATCGCGCGTCCGTTGCTTGCGAAGAAGCAGGTCGAAGTTGCGCTGGCCACCGGATGCGACGCCGTCGCCCACGGCTGCACTGGCAAAGGTAATGACCAGGTCCGATTTGAGCTGACGTATAAGGCGCTCGCGCCCCATCTGACAGTGATCGCGCCGTGGCGCGAATGGGATATTGTCTCGCGCGAGGACGCGATCGAATATGCAGCCAAGCACAACGTTCCTATCTCGCAGACCACCACGAAAATCTACAGCCGGGACCGTAATATCTGGCACATCTCGCATGAAGGCGGCGCGCTCGAGGACCCGGCCAACGCGGCCCCCGACGATGTCTGGATGCTGACCCGCAGCCCCCAAGATGCGCCCGACAAGCCCGTGGATGTGACCATCGGATTTGAGGATGGCAGGCCGGTATCGGTCAACGGCAAAGTTCACTCGACCGCGGTTGCGCTGCTGGAAGAGCTGAATGAGATCGGCAGCGAGCATGGAATCGGACGCATTGACCTGGTCGAGAACCGCTTCGTCGGGATGAAATCGCGTGGATGCTACGAGACTCCCGGCGGGACACTCATCATGGCCGCGCATCGAGAACTCGAAGCGCTGACGCTCGACAAGAACATGGCGCACTACAAGCAGAAGCTCGCGCTCGACTATGCGGAGATGGTCTACAACGGCCTGTGGTTCACGCCATTGCGCGAGGCGCTGGACGCGTTCTTCAACGAAGCCAGCCGTAATACCACCGGAGAGATCACGCTGCGTCTTTGGAAGGGCACTCTTCAGCCGGTAAGCCGCAAGTCGCCCTATTCGCTCTATTCGCTGAACATCGCCAGCTTCACAATGGGCGCGGAATACGATCAGCGCGACGCGCGCGGATTCATCAACCTGATCGGCTTGCCGATTCAGGTCCGCGCCTCTCTTGAGCAGAAGACCACCGCGAAAAAGACAGTATGAAGCTGTGGGGCGGCCGCTTCGAGCAAGGAGCCTCAGAGGTCTTCGAACGATTTTCCGGGTCCTTGCATTTCGACCGGCGCCTGATTCACGCGGATATTCGAGGCTCGCAGGCCTTCGCGCGAGCTCTTGAAAAAATCGGGATTCTCACCGCTGCGGAACGCGAAGCGCTCGTGGCGGCGCTCGCCACGATCGATGACGAAGCGCGTCAACCCGGGTTCTTCGATGGCGCCGAAGATGAAGACGTCCACACGCTGGTCATTCGCAAACTTCAGGAACGGGCCGGCAGTTTAGCTGAAAAGATCCACACCGGGCGGAGCCGCAACGATCAAGTTTCGCTAGATGTTCGCCTGTGGCTGCGGAATGAGATCGATGCAGCTTCGGGCCTGCTGCTGGATTTGATGTCTTCCCTGGTCGCGCTGGCCCGCCGCGAGCCTCATGCAGTGATCCCCGGTTACACGCATACGCGGCGTGCGCAGCCGGTCTTGTGGCCGCACTATTTACTGGCGTATTTCGAAATGTTCGCTCGCGATCACGAACGGCTCCACGAATCGCGCGGCCGCGTGAATGTCATGCCGCTTGGCAGCGGCGCGATGGCCGGGTCGGGATTTCCGTTCGACAGGCAGGCGATCGCTAAGGATCTCGAGTTCGATTCGATCACGCGCAATTCCATGGATGTTTCCGGGGATCGGGATTTCGCGCTCGATTTCCTGCACGCCGCCAGTCTGACCATGCTGCACCTGAGCCGTCTGGCGGAGGATTGGATTCTCTATTCCGGCGAAGAATACGGTTGGCTCGAATTGGGCGACGGCGTTACCAGCGGATCGAGCATGATGCCGCAGAAGAAGAATCCTGATTCGCTCGAATTGATTCGCGGCAAATGCGGCGCGGTTTTTGGGGATTATTCGGCTCTTTTCATCCTGATGAAGGGGCTCCCGATGACCTACAATCGCGACATGCAGGAGGACAAGCCGCGCTTGTTCGACGCCGCCGATCAACTGCGCGGCTCGCTCGAAATGGCGCGGGTAGTGGTCGATACTACGCGCTTGAATCCGGCGCGTCCAGCGGCGGCGGTGGAGGAAAGCTGGGCGGTGGCGACGGATGTCGCGGATGCGCTGGCACGCAGCGGTCTGCCATTTCATCAGGCGCACAAACTCGTGGGTCGCCTGGTGCTCGAAAGCGTTCGCGACTCGAAGAAACCCGCCGATTGGACGGTCGAGTCTCTGGCGGCGTTCGATCCGGCACTGTCTGAGGAAATTGCGCGTTACCTGATCCCGGCCGAGGGCATCCGGACGCGGGAGCTTCCAGGCGGTACGGGCCCGCACGCGGTCGCTGCTGCACTCGATGAAGCGGAAGCACGGCTCATCGCGCTACGCCGATGAACAAGAGCTATCGCCAGGGCCAGATTCTCAAGCTGATTCGCACGCGCCGGCTACACACACAAGGAGATCTGGCTCGCGAGCTCCAAGGCGCGGGAATCCAGGCGACACAAGTTACGCTTTCCAGAGACATTCGCGAGCTTGGTTTAGTCAAGACCGCGGAAGGATATGCGCAAGTGGGCTCGGAACCAGTGCCTGGACCTGACGTGGCCACATTAGCGCGCGAATTCTTGCTCGATGCGCGCCTTGCGCAGAATCTTCTGGTGCTGCACACCCCGGCGGGTTATGCGAACTCATTGGGCGCCGCGCTCGATGGCGCCAACTGGCCGGAGGTGACCGGGACGATCGCCGGCGACGATACGATCCTGGTGGTCGCGCCGGACGCAAAGACGGCCAAGAAGCTGCACGCGAAATTTCTCGAGTTCCTGAAATAGCGTGCCTGTGACCAAAGATAGAGCCTAGAATGTGATGTAGTGCTGCTGCCGTTGGTGGGTTTCGTGATTTTTGCCGCATTTTTTTCGGGGATCGGAAGTTTTGTTCTCCGCTGGTGTCTTCCGTCGGTCGGATGGAGCTTCCTGAACCTCATCCTTTTTCTTGTCGGTGCCTGGCTGGCTTCAGGCACGGCGCTCCTCGTGACCGGCGCAATTAACGGGCGATCATCATTTGCGTATGCGGCAGTGGCTGGCATCCTGGGCGGAGTGACTGCGGTCGCGCTCAGAGGGCCGGGCCCGAAGAGATGAATCCGTAGACCGTTAGGGACTCGCGTTTAGAGGCCACCCTCCGGCGCACGCTATACAATTTAGAATTGATCTCCCTCTTAGAACAAGCAGGCTCCTGGTTTTTGCGATCCGGCATTCAGGAGCCGAGCGGCGGCGTGGCGCGTTATTACCGTTCGGATCTTCTTGAATACGCTCCCGTCTCGAATGAAATCACGGGCTACGCGGCCAGCACCTTCGCCTATTTGTATTCACTAGACGGCGGGCGGGAATATCGCGAGGCGGCTGTGCGCGCGGCCCGGTTTCTTTCAGACCACGCCTGGGATTCGATCAGCAACACCTTCCCGTTCGAGCCTGATTCTCCGCTGGTGTTCTTCTTTGACCTCGGGATCATCACGCGAGGGTTGTTGGCGGCATCACGCCGTAGCGGCATCGAGGAGTTTCGCGCACGCGCCCATGAAGCTGCGCTCTCCATGGCTTTCGATTTTCTGGCCGAAGGCGGCGGTTTTCATCCGGTCATCTCGCTTCCCGAAAAGCAACCGCTGCCGGATGAGCCGCGCTGGTCGCGCCGTCAGGGCTGCTATCAATTGAAGTCCGCCCTGGCCTGGCACGAAGTGGGAGACCGCCAGGCGTCTCGACTATTCGAATCCGCGCTTGCGTGTGCGCTCGTGTCGCACGATTCGTTTCTGCCGGGCGATACGGACCAAGAGAAGGTCATGGATCGCCTGCACGCGTATTGCTACTTCCTCGAAGCACTACTCGCGGTGGGCGATCGCAGCGTCGTCCGAGATGCCTTGGATCGCGGCGTTGCGCGGGTGAGCACCCTGCTGCGGGAAATTGCACCGGACTTCGAGCGATCGGATGTGTGCGCGCAGCTGCTCCGCGTACGTCTGATTGCACATCATATGGGCGCGCTCGATTTGGATGAACGCCGCGCCTGCGAAGAAGCCGACCGCGCCGCATCCTATCAAGCCGAGTCGAGCGATCGGCGCCTCGATGGCGGCTTCTGGTTTGGACAAAGGCGGGGCCAGACGCTGCCGTTCATGAATCCTGTTTCAACGGCGTTTTGCATGCAAGCGCTCGCGCTCTGGCATCGGCACCGGTCGGGTACGTGGCGCTTTGAGCTGCAGGACCTGATTTGAGAGCCACAGGAGGCCGTGGCCTCTCCACGAGATTTGAGCAATCGCCACGGCCTTCCGTTGTGGCGGAGTTATGAGGAGCTCCACCGCGGTAAAGGTGCTGTTCGCGTCCGGGTCCGAAGCCGTCATCACGCGGACTCTGGAACGTCTGCGCACGATTTTTCCGGAACTGCCGCTGGTCGTCGTGTCGGAGTTCGCTCCTCCCACCGGCGAGTGGATCCCCTTTCACGTCAAGCGTGGTTTTCGAGAGAATCGCGAGCTGGTTCGGCAAAAGCTTCAAGGCCGGAAGATTCGAATCGCGGCGGCGATTTCGGAGCCGCGCACGCCCTACTGGTGGCTTCGTCTGCTGGCGTTCTCGATGGCGCCTCTGTACTTCATGGTGTTCAACGAAGACGGCCAGCATTTTATGCTGCGGCCGCGCAGCGCG
>JBEKBK010000587.1:0-5137 GCA_050015435.1 Bryobacteraceae bacterium | reverse complement strand
GCGAATCGCAAGAGGACAAAACGAAATTCCCTCGGCTCCGAACTTCGTCAGACTCATGGTCTTCGGTGGTGGCGACTATGGGGTGCAGAATGGAGGTCTCGACACCAGCACCGTGGTTATTGCTCCACCGCTCGCCAGGCTACGTCCGTTCCGCCGGCCGCCAGTTGCGCTTCGGCCTCGGCGCCTTCCAGCGAGTCTGCCCTGCCGTTGGAAACGCATCCCTGCGCGCCGTGGACGATCTGCCATACCCAATGCTCATCTACCCGGCGAGTTTCGAGGTGGAGATCCACAACGTCCGCGTGATACGCAAACACCTTATCCATGGACTCGACCGCTGCACGCGAACAACCAATATCCGGCTGTTGCTGACGCTCAGTCGGCAAAGAGCGATACGCGAGATTGGCCGAATTTGCGTGCAAGAAGTCGGCCCTGACGCCCTCGCCCGATATGATGCCCAAATGAAGCCGTTAAACCACGTGGCGGCCCTCACCAAACAAATGCACAAACGGCGAGTTAACGGCGATGATTAGAATGAAGTGGATCAACCCTGGCGACGTGAAAAGCGAGCCATGCGGTGGCCAGGTGATCAGCAGGACAAAAAGACAGGGACAGCAAGAGGAAGTGTCGAAGCACGTCCTTTCTCCGACAAACGTCAATATCCTAAAGAAAGCATCGGTACCAGCTATGGATCTGCGGTATCTGAAGTTACCGGCATCGACAGGGCACTCATGTACTTGGTGACGCAAGTCTCGGTGGAGTTGGATGGAAGTTTGTCTGTCCCTCGGGTAGATCCCGGCCGAGATCAGTTTCAGTCCCCGGCCCCAAAGAAAAAGGCCAAGCGCCGAAGAGCTTGGTCGGCCGCAGGGGTCGTGGCTTGGTCTCGAAGTTGCGGCCGATAAATAAAAGCTCCGCCTGGATGACGGCCCTGCGTCGCGAATGACGTGCGGCGGTCGGGCTCGCGCTAGTCCTCCCCGGCCAGATGTTCGATTCCGCTCAAGGCGTAATAGCGCGCAACCAGCGGATCTGTAGGCGCGATGAGAAGCCAGGCGGCCTTCTTCGTGCGTTCATCCGGGCAATGAACAGCGAGCACCGCGGCTCCCTGCTTCGCTTGGATCAGATCCCGGTCGTTATAGGAGGCTTCGGTATCCAGGAATCGCGACAATTCCTTCATCAGGTAGCCATGCAATCCATTTTTGGCCGATTCCTCTTCATCCAGCTTAATGAGGTCAGCACCGGATGCGGCCAGCACTTCGTCCTCTGAAAATCCGGCGGATTGGAGCTGCCGTTTCGCCGTATCCGCCCGCTCAATGTCGGAAAAAATGGCTACCAGAGAATGATGCGGGTAAAATACTCCCAGCCGCGTGTCGCCACCTTTGAAGAATGTGCCTAGCTGGCTCATGTCGCTACCTCCCGATGAATGTTATGCACGCGTGCAACCTCGCCTGTACTTCTCACGGCCGGCTGCGCGGCTCTGGTTTGCCCAATCGTCCGCTGCCCATTTAGCCACGGTTTAGGACCGTCGCCCGACGAGGCGGCCGGACCTTCCCGCTATTTACGCCCGCGAGGGGCCTCATGGCCATGTACATCATGCATTGCTTGGCCGTGAAACTCTGCACGGTGTTCCGCTGGGCTTTCACCGCGCGCAGGCATAGGCCCGTGGTAGCCCTTGCGATAGTCGAGACGATGATCGACGTGTCCGTAGAAGTGATCCGCCCCGCGGTACCAAGGTCCCGCGCCGATGAAGAGACCACCTGAGAACCACTCCGGGCCATAGTAGCCATCTGGAGCGCAACCATAAGGGGTACCCTCGTAGTATCCGTACGGACAAACAGGCGGCACTCCGATGTTGATCGCAACTTGCGCTATCGCGTTGTGAGCGGGAGCCACCAAGAGGCCCGCAGCAATAGTCATGATCCCCAACTGTCTCAGTTTTTTCATAGATTTCGCTTTATCCGTTCCCTTTAAGGCCACATGAACTGGCGTATGTTTCACACGTCTCTTCCATCGCACGTTTCATTCCAAACCCTTCACATCGGAGATTCTTGAACGAAGCCGCCACTACTACGCCGCACATGAGCGCTCGACGGCAGGCTACACGCCCGCCAAATAATAAGCCAAACTCCCCACGTTGAGAGCGAAGCCTAACAGATCCCATTCCACCCGCTCTCTGCAGAGAACCTTCATCGTCAGCCTCTTGGCTTGCTGCGTGCCTTTACGGTCTGTCATGGCATCCACGATTACCGAGCAACTTGCGACCTCCATGGGAGCGCCTCTCGATCGGCTGGTGGCTTTCGAGCCCACCACGTTTCCGGTCTTGAGCGTCTACTTGAACACTCAACCGGATCAGCACGGACGGGCGCCCGACGCGGCGCTGTATCTTCATCGAGAATTCAAGTCTCTCGTCAGAACTTGGGTGCCGAGTTCTCCCGAACGTCACAGTTTCGATCGCGACGCGGAGCGAATCGTTTCATACGCCACTGACAAAATCGACCGCGCCGCGAATGGAGTGGCCATTTTCGCATGTTTTGCTGAGCAGGAATTCTTCGAGGCAATCCAGCTAACGACTCCTGTCCGTGATAATCGCGTCTATTCCTACAATCAACCTCATCTGTACCAACTGTCTCGACTCGATGAGCAATATCCGCGGTACGCCGCGGTGCTGACAGATACGAACACCGCTCGCATCTTCGTATTCGGGCTTGGGCATGTAATCGATGCGGAGGAGGTGAAAGGCAAGAAAGTTCATCGAGTCAAGGTCGGTGGATGGTCGCAAGCTCGCTACCAGCGGCGCGTTGGTAACGCGCACCAGGAGCACTCCAAAGAGGTCATTGAACGTCTGGCGCAGATCGTGCGCGAGGATCAGGTAAGTCACATCATCCTGGCTGGAGATTCGGTCGTGATCCCGCTTCTTCAAGAGCAACTGCCACAGGAAATGGTTCCCATGGTAGAGGTGATGAAACTGGATATTCATGCTTCTGAACAGGACGTTCTGACCGAAACCCTTGCCAAGCTACAGGAGCAAGAAGCCAAGACCGCCGGGGAAAAGGTGGACAAGCTGATGCAGCAATACCCCGCGGTCGTGGATTGGCCGTAGTCGGACTGCACGAAACTCTCGAAGCCCTAACCAACGGGCAAGTCGAAGAACTGCTCATCAGCGGCACGCTGGAGGAGAACCATCCCCTCCCTGAGGAAGTGGAAGCCATATTCGCGGCCGAGATCCCCGATTCGGAGGGAGGTACGGAAAGCGAAGAACCGCGGCAAGCGTCTCTGCCCGATCTTCTGGTGACGAAAGCCAAGCAGACCGGCGCCACCGTTACGTTTATCGAAGACGCCACTTTGCTCGAATCGACTGGCGGTGTCGGCGCGTTCCTGCGATGGCGCGCCTAGAGTTTCGCGCCAAATAGTCGAAAGTTTCGGAGTGAACGGGCGCGATGGTCGACGAAGCGGTCCACACTATTCCGTGAAGGTGTGTAAGTGTGTTCTGAGTGATCCTCACAGATGGGGGCGGAAAATTCCCCAACTTTTTCATCACGCGTTCAAGTTCGTCCGTGGCACCTCGAGTCGGGTGGCTGCCAGGCTGATCACGCCACCGGTTTCCTGCAGAACTGGATGATATGTTCACGTTCCATGTTCTGCGAGCGTGCCCAGTCTCGCTGGGACCGTCATGCTTCCGGCGTTGAAGTTCGGTTCGGCCTTGATGGCTTTCAGCTTCGCAACCATCCGCTTCTTGGCCGTAATCCGGCAGACGGTGAAAGGGCGGTGCGAGTGGTTGGTCCGCCCATAGAAGTGGGTGAAATCCGTGGCAATCAATCTGCATTTAAGAAACGCAGACTCAGTGCGAACCAGACTGCCGCTGCCTCTTCCGCCGCCTGTAATCCGTACGTAGAGAGCCGGGTCGTTATTCCTCCGGAAGTTTGTCTTCGAGTTCACTGGCCAGCTTGTGTACGTCCGTACTTTTACTAAATGATTGAACCTCTTGTTTGGAGGAGTCAACGTTCACACCCACGTGTTGGCAGAGTTTCTGCAACATTTGAAGGATTGTCGTGAGTTCCTGTTCAGCAAGCATGCCGACTTGAAGATCCAGATGCGAACGCCGTTCAGACTGGCGGGCCATTCGACTTTGACTGATTAACACGAAGATGGTCAAAAATACGCTTTCGAAAGAAACGACGAGGGCTAGGACGCCGAAAGGAAATGGATCAAATGCTTTGAGTCCTGGGATCACATGTAGATTTACCAAGCTCCAGGCGGAGATCAGAACCACTTGAGCCAGGAGGAATCCCGTATTAGCCACGAGTTTCGTGATTAAGTCGCTAACTCGCTCAGTAGCAGTCCGGCGACCAAGCGCGTCATGCTCCAGCTTGGCGATCGCATCAATATTGTACTGAGTGGGATTTTCAGCAGCTCGGCGTGGTAGTCGATTGTCCATGGGTTAGCTCTTAGAAACCGTCCTTAGAGATACTGCGCCATCGTGAGGGCCGCAGACCTCTCTACTCTCCCACGAAGTGTGACGGCGGTATTATCTCGGGTCAATGCGCAGAAAGGGGTCGATTCGGCCCCGTCAGTCCACATCCATGGGGCGAGGCGGAACGATTAGGGACTCTACTGACCACACATGTGGCCGTTCCTGACAGATCCGCTATTGGAAGCGGATTGGCGCGTCCCGTCAGGACCGGGTTGGGAATGCTCGCGGGATCGTTCGGAACGGAAGAACGATCGAGACAACGTGCTCTCAGTTTCCGGCCGATCTTGAGCCAAGCGAAAGCGATGTCTTCGCGTGTCAACGTCAGGCCCACAGTGTTTAGGCGCGTGAAGATGTTGACAATCAGACGCTGAAGGCCGGGCCGGTTCAGAGACTTAGCAGATTCGCCGCCGTCTATGATGGCCTCCAGCAGTTCTGCACTTCTAGACCGTTGCCATGGCACGGACGTTCACTCCCTGCGCTTCGAGGGAAACCGCCGAAACGCCTTGCTCTGCTTGTCGAAGACGATAACACCACACACCTGGCACCAAGCCCCCCTAGTGTCCTGAGTTAGAAATACGCTCACAAAGTCGCTGGACCTTCCCGAGGATCAAGTCTGCGTCCGCCGTCCAAACGAAGGGCTTAGGATTGCCGTTCCTCTGGTCGAGGTAGTGA
>JBEKBK010000586.1:0-5138 GCA_050015435.1 Bryobacteraceae bacterium | reverse complement strand
GCTCCACGCGGATTTGGAAAGCCCGTGGAGCGACATGGTACGCACACGGTCGGCGAGCTCGTCGCTGGTGCTTACCACCATGCCGCCCTCGCCGGTGGTGATGCATTTGTTCGCGTAAAACGAGAAGCAAGTTAGCGGCGATACCGTTCCTACGCCGCGCCACACGCCGCTCGAGTCGCGGTAGGAAGCGGGCAGCGCATGCGCGGCGTCTTCCACCACCGATAATCCGGCGGCCGACGCGATCCGCGCGATGGAATCCATATCCGCCATATGCCCGCCGTAATGCATCGGGATAACCGTCTTGGGAGTCGCGTCACTGCGCCAGGCGTCGATCGTCGAGTACAGATCCCCCGGATTCATCGTCAGACAATCCGGCGTGCAATCGACCAGCACCGGACGTGCACCCAAGTGGCGTACCACGGAGGCCGTCGCTGCAAACGTCATGGTTGGTACGAACACCGCATCGCCCGTCTTCACGCCCAGCGCTTCGAGCGAGAGATGCAGCGCGGCGGTGCAGGAATTGACCGCGACAGCGTACGGGGCGCCAACGTATTGGGCGAACTTCGATTCGAATTCGCGGACGTTTTTGCCGCTCGTCAACCAGCCAGATTGGAGCACCGCATTGACGCCATCCTTTTCGCGCTGACCTAAGCTTGGCCGGAAATAAGGGACATTCATAAGCATTCTCCGATTGGCTACCAGTGCGAACCGCCCTGCAATGCGGATTCGATCCACTTGCCGTTCTTGGTGAAGCGCAGTGCGGTCAACTCAAAAGGGTCCGCCCGGGTTGGCAACTCAAGCTGAAGTTGCTTCACAAGCTGAACGTTGCTGTACCTGGCTTGCCGGTAATCCGCGACCTCGCCGGCTTTGATGTGGCGGCGCATTTCCTCGACGCCCGCCTCGACGCTGACCCGGCAGGTGAAGCCAAGCCGCGTCCAGATCTTGTCGAAGCACACTCGGTACGTTCGCTCGTCGTTGTTGTTGATGTGTTCCACTTCGAGCCCAGGCTCCATCGCCCGGATTTTCTCGGCCAGACCACCGAGAGTCAGGTTCATCGAATTGTCGCCGACGTTGAACACTTCGCCGCTGACCAGTTCGAGCGGTGCGCGCATGGCGGTACGGAATGCCAGGGAGATATCGCGCACATGAATAAATGGACGCCATTGGTGGCCGTTGTAAATGACAATTTTCTTTTCCTGGGATGCCTTGGCGGTGAGCAGATTCACCACTAGGTCGAAACGCGGGCGATGCGACCATCCGAACGCCGTGGCCAGGCGCAGGATCACGGGGTGAAAATCGCGCCCTCGCGCGCCGAGCAGCACCCTTTCGGAGTCGATCTTCGTCGCCGCGTAAAGCGACACCGGATTCAGCTCCGATGTTTCGTCGACTACTTCCCCCGCGGCGCCGTAAACGCTGCACGTTGACGCGAACAGCAAGCGCGCGACGTTCGATGCGCGGCACACATCGGCCAGCAGCCGCGTGGCCGCCAGATTGGTTTCCAGGGTGTTATCTTCGTTCACGGCGCATGCCGGATCGCCCACGATCGCGCCCAAATGAATCACCGCATCCATGCCCTTCACGGCCTTCACTACCGGCGCGACTTCGCGAAAATCGCCCCGATGAAGTTCGAAGGATGGATGCCCGGCGAGATCGCGGATCGCGTCGTCGCCGTACAGCAGCGTATCGAAAACGCGCACCCGATATCCGTCGGCGAGAAGATCCCGGACTAGGCCGCAGCCGATGTAGCCGGCGCCGCCCACCACCAGCACTTTTCGGATCGCGCGCCCGGCTAGGGGCCGCGTCGATTCCCAAGTCAAGATCTTCTGGAGATAATTTATCAGCAGGCGCCCGCCGCAGGCTCCGGCGAGCGTGATCAAATAAGCGGTGAGCAGCGCCAGCCGTGGGATGTATTCACCCGTAGGCTTGAACAGATGAACGCCGCCGAGGAAGATCACGTAAGCGAGCGACGTCGCCCGTGCGACCGCGATCATTTTCTGGCGGCGCATGTAGAGACGGCTGCGCGTGTAGAGACGGAACGCGGCAAAAGTGGCCACCACGCTCGCCGCCAGCAACAGCGCGTAGCTGTCGAAGTAGCGCACAAACTCGACCTCCAGTTCGCCCTTGTCCGCTAATGGGGCCAGGCTCAGCGCTAGGAATCGCGATGCCAGCCCGATGGCGAGCGCGATCATCGCCAGCAGTGCGTCTGCCAGCGCCTTTACGAGGATAGATGTGGTTCGAAATTTCACTTGATAGCTCCATTGAAATCCCTCGCGCCGGGTAGATTCGATCCGGTGAACACCAGCCCGATCAGATTTGCACCCGCCGCACGCAGCGCCTTCGAATCGCGTCGAAGCTCGCTCTTGCGCGAGAGGCCGGGCGTCACGGTCAGCACCGCCATTTTCGGGATGTTGCAGAAGTCCCTCAGCGCACCGCTCGGATTCGGTCGAGGGAAGCGTGTGATCACCACCGGAAAGTCGCGCTGCACCGCGGTGTGTAGCCAACGCAGCCTCTCAGCAGTCTCGCGCGAATCGAAGTTCCTTACACCGCCTTGCGGAAGCAGGTAGACTCGGCTCCATCCGGTTTCATGCACGCAGCCGGGCCGGGCCACAGGCGACGAATTCAGAAGTTCCGAAAGTCCGGGCCGGGCCGGAGTGCGCAAGGTAGACGCGAGTGCCGCGTGTCCGGAACCGAGGTCGATCAACAGCGTCTCGCGATCGAGCGTCTGCCGCGCAGACAGCGCCAATCCCGCCGCGAACCATCCGTGATCTTCCGCTTCGCCGCAAGGGAAAACGCCGATTGACAACTCATCTTGTGCCGATCGCCGCCGCCAAAGCTCGCCGACGAGTTGTGTCCATTCGCCGTTGCCGGGAAACTCCGGAAGATACGTCGTCTGCGGGATCACCCGCGCCAGCGCGCCCGGCAATTGGCCGGTGGTCCCCTGCGCTTGCGCTTTCGACAGATATTCGAAATACCTAGACATGGCTCACCGCCATCAACTGCTTCGGCGATGACGCGGATAGCCCGCGGCCCCATTCCGCCAGGTCTGCCACCGGCAGGTCCGATACCGGCAGGTCGTAGAGCACGCCCCACACGACGTCTTCATCCACCTGCGCGACGTTGCGGGACCAGGCTGCCGTCAGCGTCTGATTTGCGAACTGGTTGATCAGCCGCGGAATGCCTCGTGTCGCGGTCGCGAGCAGGCCAGCGGCTTCTTTGGTGAAGAGACTTCTCTTCGAACCGGCCTTCATCACCCGATGCCACAAATACTCAGCCGTGCGCATTTCATCGAAGGGAGCCAGTCGGCAGGAAACGTCGATGCTCTGGCGCAGCCGCTCGAATTTCGGCGAGCTTAGCGTGTCCGTCAGAATTGGTTGCGCGGCGAGCAGCACATCCAGCAGTTTCCCTTCCCTGGTTTCGAGTGCAATCAGCGTTTGCAAGGCTTCGATTGCGACGCCGTGAAGCTGCTCCACCCCTTCGATGATCAGAACCGTGCGCCGTCCGTGGCGCCCCTTTCGCGTCAGGACTTGCTCGATCGCGCGCAATTTCCAGTAGCGACCGGATGCCTCTAGGATGCCCAGGCTGGCCGCGAGCGAGTCGATTAATTCGTTTCCGCTCATCGGCCCGTGCAAAAAAATCACATCGGCGAAACTCGCGATCTGTTCGCACAAGCAATTCAGCACGAGCGTCTTGCCCATGCCCGGACCGGCCGCCATCAGGCCGCATCCGCGCCGCTGCATGATTACGTAAAAGAGTGAAGCGAGCGCTTCGCGATGCTCGGGTCCCGGATAGAAGAATGCGGGATCGGGCGCAACCGCGAATGGCTCCGAGCGCAAGTGGAAGTGCTTCAGGAACACTCCGGCGCCTCCACTCGGGCTAGCACCGGAACTCCGGCGGTGGTGGCTGCCTGCTTGGGAGTTTCGAGCGGTTGATCCAAAAGATCCATACTTACTGCCGAAAGGATCGCCAGCAAAAGCCCGGCCAGGAACGCCAGTAACGCGATGAAATACCGATGCTGGTCGAGGGGCAACGCCGGTACCTTCGCAGCCTCCATCACCGAGACGTTCAAAATGCGTTGCTGGTCCATTTGCTCGGCGATGCTTGCACTTTCTTCCTTTCCGCGATAAAGCAAATAGTTCTCCTCGGCTATCTTTGCTCTCCGCTTCAAGTCTTCATAGCGTGGCGTCGATTGTGCCAAGTCGCGTTCGGTTCCGATCTGGGCGGAAAGGCTCGCCGAGTTGTTCTGCTGCTTCGCTTTCAACCCGGCGATCAGCGTTTCGTTCTGAAGCAGCGCCGCTTCCACCGTTTGCCGCAGAGGATTCGGCGTGCTCACGCGATCCACCACGCCGGGCGCCAGCTCGCGATCGAGAGCCGTTTGGGTGTCCCGGATGTTCTGATCCACTTCCTGCACCAGGCGATAGCGCGGGTCGTACTTGGTGAGCAGCTCGGCACGCTTCCGGTCGAGTTCCAGCAGCAGCGACTTCAGGTGCTCGATCAGCGCCTCGTTGCGTGCGATCCGGTTTTGGGAATCGATAGTCGCTGGCAGCGATTCGAGTTGTCCGCGCAGCACCCGCGTGCGATCCTCGGCTTCGTGGAGCTGCGATGCGACCTCGTTGAGCGAGGCTTGCAATTCGTCGCGGCGCCGCAACGTGGATTCACGCTGCGTGTCCATCGTGGCGACGCCTTTATTGCGCTCGAAGTCCGCCAGTTCACGTTGCGCAATCTCCAGTTCGCTCTTATATTCCGCGGTCTTTGCCCCGAAAAAGTCCGAGGTCGTGCCATTGCGATGCAGCGCGGCGTGCTTTTCGAGGAACAGCTCGGCCACCGCGTTGACAAACTTCTGCGCTCGCTCCGCATCGGTGCCCGCGTACTGCACCACGATGATGTTGGTGTTCTTGATCACGTACGCCTGAAAGTCCGCGAGAACCTTCCTGAGGGTCCTGGCGCGTTTCACCGGATTGGCACTCGTATCGGCCGGAAACAGGCCGACTTCTTGCGCGGCAAGTTCAACTATTTGGGGTGTTTTCAGAAGCTCCAGTTCGGAGTTGACTTCGGTGTCGGTCAAATCCGGCGGTACTGAGCCGGGCGCGCCGCTGCTCGCACTCACCGGAGCGTCCACGCGCGACCGCGTAACGAACAAT
>JBEKBK010000585.1:0-5146 GCA_050015435.1 Bryobacteraceae bacterium | reverse complement strand
GGCGTCTTCGGATTCAAATGTTTTCTTGCCCCCTCCGGCGTTGCGGAGTTTGAACATGTCGTTGAAGCCGATTTGCGAACGGCGATGCCCGTGCTTGCTGATCTCGGCGCGCCCTTGTTGGTCCACGCCGAGTCTCCCGCACATCTTGTGACGCCCGCAGGCGGACGGCATGCAGACTGGCTTGCTTCAAGACCACAGGAAGCCGAGTGCGCGGCCATCGCGATGATGATCCGCTTGGCTCGCGAAACCGGAGCGCGCGTCCATATCGTCCATCTTTCGGCCATTGAGGGCTTGCCGTTGATCGAAGCCGCGCAAGCTTCAGGAGTACCGATCACCGTCGAGACCTGCCCTCATTACCTGGCCTTTACGCCTGAAGAAATCTCCGATCATGCGCTCGAATTCAAGTGCGCACCCCCGATTCGCGGTGGACTTCGGCCCGCTCTACCGCGTATCGGAATGGTGATTTCCGACCACTCGCCCTCGCCGCCGGACATGAAACGCGGCGATTTCACGACGGCCTGGGGCGGCATCGCCTCGCTTGAACTCGGTCTGGCGGTGATGTCGACTCTTCATGATTCACTGGTCGACCTTGCACGCTGGATGGCGGAAGCACCTGCGCGCCTTGCAGGGATCGAGCACAAAGGGCGCATCGCGCCGGGTTACGACGCCGATCTGGTCTTCTTCGATCCGGACGAACGTTGGACGGTCCAGCCTGAAAAGCTGCATCAGCGCCACAAGCTCACGCCCTACGCCAGCCGTGAACTCCGGGGCCGCGTGCGTGCGACTTACCTGCGCGGGGAGAAAATCTACGATGATGGTGAATTCCCTCGGGAGCCGATGGGCCGCGTGCTTCAACGATGATCGATTTCACTGATTTAATCGACCTTGCCTCCGAGCGTTTGGGCGGTGCAGTGCTTTCAGCCACCGATGAATTCTTCGCACCGAAAGAAAATCTGTTGAAGGCTTCCGCGCCGGTATTCTTGCCCGACAAATACACCGAGTTCGGGAAATGGATGGACGGATGGGAGACGCGGCGTCATCGTGCGCCGGAGCACGACTGGTGCCTGATACGCTTGGGCGTGCCCGGTATCATTCGCGGCGTGATTGTGGACACCGCGCACTTCACGGGCAATTTTCCCGAGCAGTGCTCGATCGAGGGCAGCGCCGATCAGCAGACTTGGACCGAGCTGCTTCCCATCTCCGTGCTGCGCGGAGGCTCGCAGAACGTTTTCACGATCGAAGATCCGTACCGGTACACGCACCTCCGCCTTCACATTTATCCGGACGGCGGCGTCGCCCGCCTGCGCGTGCATGGAGAAGCGGTGCCGGAGCACCTTGACGTGTCGCTTGATCTCGCGGCGGCTCAGAATGGCGGGCGGGTGGCGGAGGCGAGCGACATGTACTTCGGGTCCCGCCACAATCTGATTTTTCCCGGCCGGTCTACCGGCATGCATGATGGTTGGGAGACGCGCCGCCGTCGCGGTCCGGGTCACGATTGGTGTCTGATCGAACTTGCTACGCATGGGCAAATCCAGCGCGTTGAGGTGGACACTTCTCATTTCAAGGGGAATTACCCGGAAAGCTGTTCGATCGAGACAGAGGAGGGTCGGGAGATCCTGCCGCGCATGAAGCTCGAAGCGCACAAGCGCCATGTCTTTCAGAACGAATTGAAGCCCGCGTCTGTTTCTCGCGTGCGATTCTGCATTTATCCCGATGGCGGCGTCAGCCGTCTGCGGATCTTCGGATCGCCGACCGAGGAGGGCCGCGCGGCACATCGCCTTCGTTTGTTGAATGCCCTGAACCCATCCGAGGCGCGAAAGCGCTTTCTCGGATGTTGCGGCAGCCGGCGCTGGGCGAGTACGATGACGGCTGCTCGGCCGTTTCCTTCGCCGCAAGCGATCTTCGAAACCGCCACGGACATCTGGCGCGGGATCGAGCAGGCGGACTGGATGGAGGCTTTCGCCGCGCATCCGAAAATCGGTGAACGAACCTCGGACCGGCGCGCCGCGGCTGAACAGTCCGGAACACAATCGGCATCCGAGCCAACGCTCGATGAGCTGCGAAGGCTGAACGAAGAATACGCCGCGAAGTTCGGCTACATCTTCATCGTCTTCGCCTCCGGCAAGTCGGCGGACGAGATGCTCCAACTCCTGCGGGCGCGCCTGCCAAATGACCCAGCGATAGAAATCGCCATCGCGGCGGAAGAGCAGCTTGCGATCACGACCGCGCGCCTCCAGAAAATCGGATCCTCATGATGATCAGTACACATGTTTTAGACACCGCACAGGGCTGTCCGGCGGCGAGCATCCCGGTCGAACTTGACTTCTTTATCACCGGCCATGGCTGGCGCGAAGTGGGGCATGGGCTGACCAACGACGAAGGGCGCATCGAGGAGTTCGGCGAGCCGGCGGCTGCCGGTATCTACCGGCTGATGTTCGATGTCGCCGCTTACATTCCTGACGCGTTCTTTCCGTCCGTAGCGATTGCGTTCCAGGTAAAGGATCCGCAGGAACATTATCACGTGCCTCTGTTGTTGAGTCCTTTTGGCTATTCCACCTATCGCGGGAGCTGATGAGATGACTATCGTCGAAAACCATTACGGCAAATCGCGGGTGCGTGTAGCCCGCCTCGTACGCCAGCAGGACCGCCATGAACTGAATGAGATGACCGTGGCGATTCAGCTCGAAGGAGACTTCCAATCGAGCTATACGGCGGGAGACAACCGCCTGACCATCGCGACCGACACCATGAAGAACACCGTCTACGCACTGGCGAAGGATCCAGCCGTGGCCCAACCCGAATCGTTCGGGCTGCTGTTGGCCCGTCACTTCCTGGACGCGAATCCGCATGTGACTCGGGCCACCATCGAAGTGCTGGAACATCCATGGCACCGTCACGGGCACTTTTCCTTTATTGCGGGCGGTTCGCAGTGCCGGGTGGCGCGTATTGATGTTTCACGCGAGAAAACGGTCGTCGAATCCGGGATCACCGGGTATGTTTTGCTCAAAACTACGGGGTCGGGATTCGAGGGTTATATTAAGGATCGGTATACCACGCTGAAGGAAACCTCGGATCGAATCCTGGCGACATCGATCGACGCCACCTGGCGGTATGACAACGAAAATATCTCGTGGGGCGCGTCGTGGCACGCTGTTATGAAGCTCATCACGGATACCTTTGCGGAACACGACAGCAAATCCGTGCAACACACCGTCTATGCAATCGGCGAGGTAGTGCTGGCGCACTGCCCGAATATTGATCAAATCCGGCTCACGATGCCGAACAAGCATTATCTGCCGGTCAACCTGGAACCGTTCGGGCTCGATAATCCGAACGAAGTGTTCTGCCCGACCGATGAGCCGCACGGGTTAATTGAAGCCGTCCTCTCGCGATGACCTTGCGCGTGAAAGTGATCCCGCGTAGCGCGAGGAGCGAGATCGTAGGCGAGATGGAGGATGGAACACTCAAAGTAAAGATCGCCGCGCCGCCGGAAAAAGGCCAGGCGAACGAAGAATTATGCGCGTTCCTCGCCAAGCATTATGGCGTTCCCAGAAACACGGTATCGGTCGTCAGCGGTCACACCACGGCTCGCAAGCTGGTCCGGGTCGGCTGAACCGCCCTACGGCGAGCTCACAACGCAACGTGACAATACTGGCGCATGATCGGTCAGCCTGGAAGCCCGCTTTCTGGTCATCGTATGTGGTTAAATGTGGCCAGGATGTCTGCTACTCGAGTGGCCTTCGAAACCATCATTGCGGCCGTTCGTGAGTTTCGGCCGCGGTGGCACGAGTTCCTGTCGGACTGGCGGGCTGAAGAAATCCCGTGGTATCTGGCAATGGGAGAGCTGGCACACTACGTCGTCGAAGCATACCAGCGAGGGAATACAGGACAATTTACGGATTTGTTTTCCGCTGTTGAGTCTGTCCTTCAGAATCCCGATAGGGAGATCAAAAACCTCGTTTGGGTTGGGCTCTTCGAAAATATGCAGAACGTTGCAAGTCATCGCGCCTTTGGCTCGCCGGTTTTTCGTAACTGGCTGGGTCCGCAAAGCCTGATCGTCTAGGACGAGGCGGATCGCAGCACAAGAAAGGTCGCGGCATGGGCGTCGCAGCAAAAGCCGCGATGGTGGCAGTTCTGGCGACGGCGCTGGGTTTTTGATCCCGACAACGCGCTAGCGAAGGTTGAGAGTCCGGAACTTCGAAAGATTATCGAACAGATGTATCGAAAAGACTTGTGATCGCGATCGCGCGCGTCCGAAATCAGCCTTCAGCTGGGTGTCCCGTCCCGGGCCTGAGTGAGCCCCCCTTGCAAGGTCGCCACCCGGCGATGTATGATTATTCAGTAGGATGAATAAACATTCAGTGGGCAGGTAGTTAAGGAGAAATGACTGTGGCCACGCCGATTCCTGGTATTGCTCTAAGCGGCCCGAAGCATCTGACTTCGGATCTCGACCTCGCGCCGGACGCTCTCGTCTACGTGCTGGACCTCGCCGCGCAAATGAAGCGTTCGCCCGCGCGCTTCGCCCAGACGCTCGCCGGCCGCTACTTGAGCCTGCTGTTCGAAAAGCCCTCCCTGCGCACGCGGATGACATTCGAGCTGGCGATGAAGCAACTGGGTGGCGATGTCATAACCTCCACCGGTCCGGTCGGTGAGCGTGAACCGGTGAAAGATGTCGCGCGAAACCTGGATCGCTGGACCCAGGGAATCGTGGCGCGTGTGTTCTCGCAATCTACCATCGATGAGCTGGCGTGCTGGTCGAACGTTCCAGTGATTAATGCTCTGAGCGATCGTTATCATCCCTGCCAGGCGCTCGCCGACGTGCTCACATTGAAGGAACATTTCGGCCGATTCGATCGCCTCAAGTTGGCGTATGTTGGGGACGGCAACAATGTCGCGCATTCGCTGATGCTGACCGCCGCGCGGCTGGGGACGCACGTGATGGTGGCGACCCCGAAAGGTTACGAGCCCGACGAACAGATCACCGCCCAAGCCGCGCAGTTGAGTTATGGGACGGGCACTGTGACGCTCACCAATGATCCAGCCGAGGCCGTGGCGCAGGCGCACGCGGTCTATACAGACGTCTGGGCCAGCATGGGACAGGAATCGCAAGCCGCGGAACGCGCCGCGAAGTTCGGTCCGTATCAGG
>JBEKBK010000584.1:0-5161 GCA_050015435.1 Bryobacteraceae bacterium | reverse complement strand
GTAAGAAGCAAACAGCGATAGCACCACTGCCAGCGCGAGTGATGAGAAAAGAAACTTACTCACTCCGTACAGCAGCGTTACGGGGAAAAAAACCACCACCGTGGTGAGCGTTGCCGCGAGGACCGGCAGCGCGACTTCCCGTCCGCCCTTTTCCGCCGCCACCATGGGCGGATCGCCCATCTCGAGATGCCGGTGAATGTTCTCAAGCACCACCACCGAGTTGTCGATAAGACGCGATAAGGCGAGTGCCAGGCCGCCCAGCACCATCGTGTTGATCGAGCTGCCGCCGATTTGCAGTGCAATGAAGGTTGCCAGCGCCGAGAGCGGAATCGAGAAGAAAACCGCCATCGTGGCGCGCAGGCTTCCCAGAAAAATCAGAATCATGACGGAGGTCAGAAAGAGGCCGATGCCGCCTTCCTCGAGCAGCGTCCGGATCGCCGTCTTGACGAACTGGGATTGATCGAAAACGACCCGGTTTACCAGCGAGGCCGGAACATCGAATAAATGCTTCAGCTTCTCGCGGACGCCGTCCACCACGGCGATGGTGTTGGAGTCGCCGCCTTGCTTCAAAACCGGCAGATAAACCGACCTCTGCCCGTCCACGCGCACGATGTTGTATTGCAGCGCATAGGCGTCCTTGGCGACGCCGATATCCTGTACGCGCACCGGATTTTCGCCGGAGAGCTTGATCGGCACGCGATTGATATCGTCAACCTTACTGACCTGGCTGTTGGCGTAAATGTTGTAGTCGTACTTCCCGATCTGCACGTCTCCGGCCGGCAGGATGAGATTCGCATCGTTCATCGAGCGGACTACATCCATCAAGCTCAACTGGCGCGCCTCGAGCTTGTACGGATCGGCGTACAGCATAATTTCCCGCCACTTGCCGCCGAACGGCTGAGGCACGCCTGCTCCGGCCACGCCAGCCAGTTGGTTGCGGACCACGTTCTGTGCAAGATCCTTCAATTGCGTTTCGCTCAGGTCGTTGCCTTTGAGAGTTACCAGGCACACCGGCAAACTGGAGGCGTCCATCTTGAGCACAAAAGGAGGCAGCGTGCCCGGAGGCAAGTGGCTGATCTCGGCCATCGCGAGGCTGGCGATGGTGGTTACCGCCGAATCCAGATTGGTTCCCGGCTGGAAATAGACTTTGATAAGACTTGCGCCCGCGAGCGATCGAGACTCCATGTGATCGATTCCGCTCGCGAGCGTGAAAAAGCGCTCCAAGTGATACGTGATGTTGCCCTCGATCTGTTCCGGAGGCATGCCGGAATAGAACGTCGCCACCGCGACCACGGGGATATTCATCGCGGGAAATAAATCGACCGGCATCCGCACTACGCTGACGATTCCGACGAGAGTGATCACCAGACAAACCACGAGGATCAGGTATGGTGTTCGAATGGCAAAGCGAGACACGGTTACTGAACCTGCGCCTCCAGCGATTTGGTTTGCACCTGCTGTCCTTCTCTCAACCCGGCGAGCCGGCCGACGACCACGACCTCGCCTTCCTTTAACCCGGATTGCACCTCCACGCGTTGATCGTTCTCAAGACCAAGCGCGACGGGCACGATGTGGATTCCTCCGCTCGGCGTAACGGTGTAAACGCGGGAGGACGACTGGCTTCGATCCACCGAATCCAGTGGAACCGATAAGACATCGCGGCGGCCTTCGATCTGCAAATTCACCTCGGCGTACATACCGGGGATCAGGGTCAGCGTAGGATTGGGAACGTCGACCTCGGTGTCCATGGTCCGGGTGGACGGCTGAATCTTGTCCGCGAATCGAGCCACCCGGCCGGGAAATGTCCTTCCGAGAGTCGATACATGAACGTCGACGGTTTCACCGACGCGTACACGCGAGACGGCCGACTCGGGCACGGGCAGGATCAATCGCAACAAATTGTTTTGCGATAGCTGCACAATCGGCATCGCCTGCGTTTGGGAAGCCGTGCCGGCTTGAATCATCGATCCGGCGTTGGCATACCGCTTGGTAACGACGCCATCGAACGGCGCCGTGATCGTCATGTATTTGTTCAGCGTCTGAAATCGAGTCTGGTCCGCCGTGACTACGCGGACTCTCTGTTGAGCGGTCCGCAAGGCCGATTTTGCAGTCGAGATCTGCGCCTCAGCGATCAGGTCGCGTGAGCGGGCTTCATCCACTTCCTGCTGCGGGACCAAGCCAGGCTCTTTCTTTAGAACGTCCGCGATTCGGGTATACGACAAGTGGGCGAGGTCGTGCGCCACTTCGGCTCGATGCAGCTCATCCGAC
The DNA here is from genome assembly GCA_050015435.1 of Bryobacteraceae bacterium. Lineage (GTDB taxonomy): Bacteria > Acidobacteriota > Terriglobia > Bryobacterales > Bryobacteraceae > Palsa-187. The sequence continues at coordinate 2,893 of JBEKBK010000584.1, read as the reverse complement.
GCGGTCGCGATCTCGTCGTTGGCCTGCTCGATGGATGCGGCCGATTTCGCCAAATCATCCTGCATCTCAGGAATTTCGAGCGTCGCCAGCAACTGGCCCTCGCGCACGCGATCCCCGATGTCGACCTTGATGGATTGGATATAGCCCGCAACCTTGGCCATCACATCGATTTGTTGAAAGGGTTCAAATTCCGCGGTGAGCGCCAGATTGTTGACCAGGTCGGTCCGCGACGCCTTCACCACGGGAACAACGGGAGCAGCCTCCGGCGCATTCGCGGTTTTTTCGCCGCCGGCCTCGGTTTTCGCGCAGGAAGCCAGCGCGAGCGCCAAGCCGAATAACGCAACTGCCGTCAGCCGCGCCCTCATCGCAAAGCCCCCGTCACGAACGCCAGGGCGGCGCGTCTGCTCAGGTAGTCATACTTTGCGCCGGCGGCAGTGATCTCGGCGGATACCTGGCTCAGTTGCGCCTGGTTCAATTCGACGATGCTACCCAGACCGTTGTCATAGCGGATCTGAGCGAGCCGTAAACTCCGCTCCGCTTGCTCCACCAGACGCGCGGTCACATCCAGACGGCGGAACGCGGTGTTCGCCTCGAGCCAGGCGGTTCGTACCTGTTCGGAGACCTGAACCGTGAGGTCCTGTACGTCCTTGTCTGCCGCCTGAGCTCGCAGCTCAGTTTCGTTTTCTCGTGCGGCATACAGCTTTCCGTTCAGGATCGGCACGTTGATGTTCACGCCCGCGGCGCTATACGTGTCGTGCAGACGAGGATCGGTCGCCGGCAGGCCGCCGGCAACTCCCAATGCGCTGATCGTGGGCCGGCGGAGAGCTTTCTCCGCACGCGCAAAACGATCCGCGGCGTCCCGGCTTAATTTAAGGGCCGCGAGATCGGGCCGCTGACTTAAAGCCTCCGCCACAACCGTTTCCGGATCGGGCGCCAAAGGAGGCGGCAGTGGTTCGTCCGCGAGTTCGAACTGCTCGGTCGCCGTGGCCCCCAGTGCGTCCGCAAGACGCGCGCGGCTGGCTTGGGCGTCATTCTCTGCGCGGACCAAACCAAGCTCAGCATCCGAAACCGCGACCTCGGCGAAGCTCACATCCAATGTCGATTTGAGTGAACTCTGCGCCAGTGCCTGCACCTGGCGTAGCGTGAGCCGGCGATTGTCGACCACCGCTTGCGCCACCCTCAGCACCGAATCGGCGGCCAGGGCTTGATAGTAGGCTTGGTCAACCTCGATTAAAATTCCAGCCTGCGTATTTCCGACGATTTGCTCCTGGGCGGAAGCTCGCAGCTTCGCCGATTCGACCAGATTGGAAGTACGCCCGAAATCGGTAATCAGTTGGCGGACCGTGACGCCTGCCGCGACCCGGCTGTACAGACTGGACGTCTGCACGGTGCCGGCCGAAAGCGTCGAATTGTGTTCAGCGCCCACGCTCGTGAAATTCCCCGAAAGCATCGGGTACATCGGCGCGCGGACTTCGGTGATCCCTGATTTCGCCGCCTGGGCGACCAGCTTTGCGGAGTCGATGCGAGGATGATTGCGAAGCGCAAACTGCTGGGCTTCGGAAAGAGTAAGCCGTCGCGGCGCTTGCGCCATCGCCTGACGCATCATGGGACTGATGGCCAGGAACGCTACCGTGAGCAGCGACCGTTTCTGCATCCTAAGCTGGTTCTTCTCTAGCAGCAGCTTTGATAACCGTGGTGTCATGGGCCTCTATCAGTCCATCCGTGATCAGCTCGCATAGCGATGGCAGCAGCGCGTCGGCGTTAATCTGGCTCTCGATGAACTCGATACGCACGGGCAGATGCTCTCGCTCCGCCTCGTCGCCTTCCGTCGAGTGGGTTCTGTGGTGGGATCCGAAGCCCGCCGCCGGCCGGATCAAAGTTGCGCCCGCCACGCCGTGCTCGCGCAGGAACGCAAAGATCTCGTTGTACAGGAAATCGTGGCGCGCGCTGGTGTCCTCGTTGAGGTGAATCGTTACTTTTTTCGCCAATCCGGGCGCCAGCATTGAAATATTTGCTCTGTGAATTTTTTAGCATTGAAAGCACTCTTTTTCCCCTTATGACTTGCTGAACTGTTTCTGACGCTTCCGTCAGGTAAAAATCAGGATTTCGTCAGTTGCGGTGGGGACCTGTCCGCTCCTATAAAGGGAACGTGCACATCCTTGTCGTCGAGGACGAGCAGAAGATGGCGAAGGCCCTCCAGGACGGTCTCGAGGCGGACGACTATTCCGTGCAGGTTGCGCATACCGGCGAAGAGGGATTCTATTTAGTCCAGGCCCAATCTTTCGATCTGGTTATTCTGGATGTAATGCTGCCGGGCCATGACGGTTTCGAAATCCTGGGCACTCTGCGCAGGCGCGGCATAAAGACACCCGTGCTGCTACTTACGTCCAGAGACACCGTTGAGGATCGCGTTCGCGGCCTGGACACCGGCGCTGACGATTATCTGGTCAAACCGTTCGCGTTCCCGGAGCTGCTGGCGCGAACCCGCGCCCTGTTGAGAAGAGGCAAGCCCGTTCAAAGCCAGCGCTTTCAGCTTGCGGATTTGGAAATGGATCTCGCTCAAAGAGCGGTGTTCCGTGGGGGACAACCAGTTGAACTAACCGTTCGCGAACTCGATTTGCTCGAATATCTATTCGCCAACCAGGGCAGGGTGGTTTCAAGGGAGATGCTGGCCCGGGACATTTGGAAGGAAACCGCCCGTCAAACGCCGCTGGACAATGTGATCGACGCACGGATGGTCCGCCTGCGCCGGAAACTCGACGGGCAATTTGAGCGGAAACTCCTGCATACGGTCCGCGGGGTCGGTTTTGTGCTGCGGGACGAAGACGGGACGTAAATGGGGCTGCGTCCAACGCATCTTCGCACACGCCTCGCCCTTTGGTTCGTGTCAGTG
>JBEKBK010000583.1:0-5166 GCA_050015435.1 Bryobacteraceae bacterium | reverse complement strand
CCACTGAGGCTTCGGTCTACTTCTGCCGCTGATACATGCAGAATGCCGCAGGATCGGCCTGAATGCCAAGTTCCTCCCCGGACGGGACCGCCACGCGGTTCCTTTGCTTTTGAGGAACTCGCCCGCACAACGGAGCCTGGCTCGGCCGGTAACAGCGAGTCCCTCCAACGTTCGGAAGGCTGCGCCGGCCCTGTGCGCGCTCCTAAGGAACACGCGCAAAACGGAGTGCGGCGCGATCGGTTCCTTGCCCGACTTGGAGGTGCGCGCCGCACCCTTTGCGCTTCTAAGCCGCGCCTGTTGTCTGTACGTGCACGGTTTCCGCGAACAGCTTAAAGCCGCTCTGCGCGTGGCGCTCGCCAGCTCCCCAGCGGCTCATCCGCCACTGTGCGCGCACGTGGCGGACCTCCCGGTGCTGCGTAAGGTCGAGCAATAGCAAATAGGTCCCGCAGTAATATTTCTGTGGAAACGTCGTTAGCTGACGCCAATACGTGCGGTCTGAAGACCCCCAGATCGACACATCCAGGCTCTGCTGCTCAGCGATTCTCGTGATTCCCAAGGTGAGCACCAAGGGTTTGCCTTGCCTGGGACCCAAGGTGACCTCTCCTCCGGATCCGTCTTCGCGGGTTAATGTTTCCGGCAGAAGCATTACTTCCATATATTTCCTCCTTCCTCAGTTGGATCGCGGCAAGTTTTAAAGTCGGTTGACCCGCGTCGGGCTTTAGATACTTAGGGAGCCTTTGGTTCCGAAACGTGGCTGGCGAGCGCGGACACGGGCGCGACGCTGCAACCGGGATAGTCTTGCGGTTCCTCATGCTTTGAATCGCCGCAGGATGTTTGACACGCCAACTCATGGGCCGAATGAACACTGCTTATGGAGGCGAATTTTCACTTAAAATTTAATCTACTCTTCTCGCAAGCTTCTGACCACAGAGCGTCATCAGACCAAATATGGTCAGAAACAAATGTTCAGTATGCCCAATTTTGGTGATAGAATGGTCATAGTCCGCCATTCTCGGCCACCCCCTGTTTGCAGGACGCGTCTAACGTGTTTTCCAGGCCGCCGGCTTCCAAGATCGACGGGGCAAAGGAGCAATGCGTTATGAACTCCACGGCCTCTCAGACACAAGCCATCTGCTGGCTCACAGAAAACGGCCCGAAGGAACTCGAGCTGCTGTTTCGTGCAATCGTCTTTCATCCCGCCGCGCCGGTTCTGCTTGCGGACAATGATCGCCGCTACCGCGAAGCCAGTGTGGGCGCCAGCAAGCTGTTGGGTCTCCCGCGGGAAAAGATCATCGGCCGCAGTCTCGATGATTTTGCTGAGCCCGACTTCAAGCCGGTGATCCCGGAACGCTGGAGCGCATTTCTGGAAGAAGGCGAGCAGGAAGGGACGCTACAGCTCGTGGGTGCGGACGGGATGAGGTGGGCGACATCCCATTGGATCTGCAACCAAAGCTGCTGAGGGCGCTTCAAGAGAAGGCCTTCGAGAGGTTGGGTGGCACCAAAACCATTCCCATTGATGTCCGGCTGGTCGCGGCGACGAACCGGAACCTAACCCAAATGATGGGGGACAAGCTTTTTCGCAGCGACCTCTATTACCGGCTGAAGGTGTTCCCGATCAGCACACCAGCGTTGCGGGATCATACCGAGGACATACCGGCGCTCGCCCGGCACTTCACCAAGAAGTACGCCGCAAAAATGGATCGGACAATTGAAAAAATCCCGTCGGACACGATGCGAGCCCTAGTAAGTTGGCCGTGGCCCGGGAATGTACGGGAACTAGAGAACTTCATCGAGAGGTCTGTCATCCTTTCCCGCGGGCCGAACCTCCGCGCTCCCTTGGCTGAGCTGCGCGGCTCAGCACTGGAAACCACCGGTGGTTCCACCCTTAAGGAAGTGGAAAGGGACTACATCCTGCGCGTTTTCCGGGAGACGAGCGGCGTGATCAGCACTGCGGCAACTCGTCTCGGAATGCCACGCACTACCCTGAACGCCATGATGAAGAAGCTGGGAATTTCGCGCAGCGATCTTTGACCATATCCGGTCAGGTGACTACGGACGGTTATTCTCAAAAAAAGCGAAACCATGGAAGGCAGGATATGCGAGCTGCAGTACGGCGCGTGCAGAAACCCGTTCCGCATTAGTATCGCTGGCTCGCGCCTCAGAGTGCGATGATCACGAAAGGGTAACGCCAACCCTGATGAGGAGGGCTCGGCTATCGGCGGTGCTTCCCCTGAGAGTTGCCTCCTGGTCGAAAAAGTAGTCTTGCTAAGGCTTCCATTTCGCGAATGGGAGAGCTTAGCGGATGCCTTGATAGGCGAGAGCGACGATCCCAAAAGCAATCAAAAGAAACATGAACAGTTTGGTGGAGTTGATTGTTGCTGGCCTCAAATGCTTGAGTGTCATGCTTGGCTCACTACGAGCTGGGCAGATTCGAGCATCGTCTTCTGAGGAACTCGCACAAAACGGAGTGCGGCGCGATCGGTTCCTTGTCCGACTTGAAGGTGCGCCACACCTTTGCGCTTCCAACTCACTAGCCCGCTGCCCGAAGGGTGATTTTCGGAGCCAGCCTCAGCAAATGATGGGGTCTGAACCACCGTTCAGACCATTGGGAATCTGAATCAAATTGCACTGCGACGAAAAATCCCAACAGATCGTCATGGACGTAAGCCTCGACAGTTCCTTTTAACTGTTTGAGCCCACATAAGATGCGGACCTTTTTCCCGGGAGAGATCGGCCCGTCGGCCAGGACCAAGGCACTCTCTTCCTCGATCTCCTCTAGATTTCCCGAAACCGTGTGCGACCATCCATCCCGGTCAGAGCAGATTACCGCCGCACGTTGCGAACACAAATAACGCTTGGCTATCCGGCTTGGCATACTCTCATAGCTGAGCAAGTAGTATGCCGTTGAGGGTTTGAGAGCCCTTGAACCGTTCCACAACGCTCAGGTCGGTATGGAAGAGCTTCACGATGTCGTTTGCATACGTCTTTGAGTCCGAGAATTTGCTGAGCGGACGCTAGGGAAGTGGCCCAGAACTCCAACCGCCGCTATATATACGTGCGGCCGCCCCGTTCGCAGGGTTTCCAAGCGCAATGAGACGGACCGGTCGTCTCCGCAACGTCCCTGACCTAGAATGCTGGCGGCGTCATGGCGGTTACCCGATCGTCTATCAAGGTCACGCTCCCTTTGAGCGTAGACTTGGAGTTCGCATCCGGGTTGTAGTAGAGTGTCCGTTTGTCCATTGAGGAATCCACGCTTGTCGGTGGTCCCAGGGCGGCCACAACTTGCGACTCCGACATTCCGGTCTTGATTAGAGTCCAGTTGGAAGCCTGATGCCAGGGCGGCGTTTCCGCTGGGATGGACGTCGGCAAAGGCGCCGCGGTCGCCCGTAATGACTTTACGGCCTTCTCAAGTTCCGCAATTCTCCCATCTTGATCGGCGATCCTGCGCTTGAGCTGTTCCGTCTCCTTCGTTAGTTCGTCCACCCTCGGATCGCGGGTTTGCGCTGTGGCAATGGCGCACGTCAGCAGCAGAAGGCCGGCGGCAATGAGAGTTCTTTGCATGAATACCCCCTTTCCTGTGCTTGACGTCATACCGAGTATTCGCTTGCACCCAGGCGCAGCAAAGAGTTTAGCCATAGTAGCCTCCTGTGGGCGGTGGTGATTTCGATTTTGTTCTGGTGCAACCGGATATGCTCGATTGGGTACCATCGTCCGCCGGTCGCGCCGCGGGCGTCGCAACAGCTCGTTTATTTCTCTAAGACCTTTTCGATCTGGCCGACTTTCTTTTGGACCTTTCCCGCGATCTTTTCACCGTGACCTTCCGTCTCCGTGTCAGGATTGTTGCTGACCTGACCGACCTTCTCTTTTACTTTCCCTTTAGCCTCGTGAAACTTACCTTCCAACTCGTCCTGCGTACTCTGTTTCATTTGTGTTCTCCTCTTAAAAGTTTGGTGAATTGGATGCTGCCAGAAGGGGCAGATCGGTTCTCGGTCGCCTGCCCCCAAAACAACTTTAGCGGTGCGCTCCGGCCGCGGTGTGCGCCGTGTAGTCCGCGCTGGCTTCGCCGGACGACGAAATATCCTGAGCGCCCGTATGCTTCAGTAGGTCCTTGGCACACGTGATCTCGTCTGCGGTGTCGCAGTGGACGGAAAGAAGAACTCCGCCCGCTTTGATGTGTCCTTCGTAGCGCTTGGCTTCGTACTCGGGGATGCCCATCCCGACGAGCGCGCCAATCAGGCCACCGACAGCGCCGCCGACGCCGAGGCCGGCAAGAGCGCCCATGATCGGACCCGCCGCGATAAACGGACCGACTCCCGGAATCGCAAGGGCGCCGATCCCGGCTAGCAGGCCCAGCGTTCCGCCGATCACCCCGCCGGCCGTAACGCCGGTCGTGGTGCCCTCCGGCGCTTTTGTATTCTTCTCGTGAGCAAAGTCTTTCGACCCCTGGTTGTCCTGAAGCAAGACCGAGATGTCGTCATTAGAGAAACCTTCCTTCAGGAGACGGTCAACGACCCGTTCCGCCTGATCTTGGTTGTGATAAATACCAAACACTGCTGTCTTTTTGTTTGCCATGACCGTTATCCTCTTATTGAAGTATTGATTTACAACTGCGACCCTATACCGCTTCAGGGCCTTGACGTTGGTTTGACGGACATCTGGTTGATGACCGTGTCGGCGCTGCCGGTGACGTCGGTAGCCTTAGAAACGATTGATTTCACTTCATCGCCAGAGCGCACCGGTCCTTTTAGAGTGACGGTTCCGTTTTGACTGATGATCTTTACGTTATGTGCATACGTAGATAGCGATTTGTCAGCCATGACCGTGCGCCTGATCTTGGCGGTGATATCCCGATCCGCGGCGTTCATCTTTTGTTGATCCGCGGTTGCCTCACCGGAAGTCTGGTCTCGCTTGTTCACGGCAGTATTGTCGGGCTTCGTCTTATCGTCGGTGGATTGTGCGATGGCGGGTCCCGCCCAACATAGGCCCAGCAACAGGGTGAGTGTGATTGCGCTGGTTTTCGTGACTTGGAAGAGGTCCATACGCAATAACACCTGAATTATGCGCAGAACGATCCTCGAAGCGCGTGGTTCGTATGATCTGAGCGTGCGGCGAGCGCGATCGATGTCTCGTTTTGATTCTTTCTGTATCTGACCCGGTTTCCTCCAC
>JBEKBK010000582.1:0-5172 GCA_050015435.1 Bryobacteraceae bacterium | reverse complement strand
CATCACAAATCGACACCCAGCGGTGAGGATTCCGACGCTACCCGAGTTGCCTCGCTACTTCGTGAGAACCACGATCTCGCGCTATCCCTGCCGAAAGGCTTTGTTCAATACGTCACAACAGGCACCAAGTCCCCGGCTAAACGGTCGTGGATGGCGCGCTCTCGACCTCGAAACTTCCTTGCGATGCGGTTCAACCCCAAAAAGTAACTTCCAGATAGCCCGTGATTCGTTCGGAAGTGGCACTTCGACGGGCTGGCGACAAACCGTCAACGTGGATTGGTAAGCTCTACAGTTCAGCGAGGACGTAGCCCTTTTCAGCGAACAGGACCATCGGGCGGCTTAGTGTAACGTGAACTTAGCACTCACAGGCGAGCGGTCCGACCTAGGGCTGGATCGCTATTAAGTCCCCCAACGGCACGGTCGCGCCGTTGTAAGAACAAGTCAGGCTGTTATCGCCGCTGCTTGCGGTGCTCGGCACAATTACGTTCAGCTGGTATAGGCCCGGACCGATCACTCCCGCGAATGAGACCGTCGCCGCCACCCCACCGATTTGAACCACGGGCACGCCCAGCAACGATCCAGATTGGGATGAAGACCCGTCCACAAGCGGTGTCGTGGGCAGGCCGAAGCCGAATCCATAAAGGACGATATTCTCTCCCGGCCGCGCCGGTGTGAACGGGTATCCAGGCACAGACAACGACGCAGGCCCCACTAAAGTGTTGTCGGCATGGGTGGCCACCATGTACTGGGTCCCTGCAATTAGGGGGAATGAGGGCGCGGCCGGGCGCAGGTTCACACTGAAAGCCGCCGTGGCAATCCCATTCGTCGTGACCACTACCGGGACCGGCCCAGTGGTATTGTCCAGTGGCGTCAGTACATTGATTTGGTCGGTTGTGCACAGGGAACCGGCCGCGCTGCAGAAGAAATACAGATACGCCGGCTTGTTGTTTACCGTGACCGTAAGCGGGTAACCGCCGAGCTGCGTCGGCAAGCGCCCGGACGCGAATTCCGGCGCGCTGCTCCAGGTCACTCCGCCCGCTGGAACGTTGCCCGGAACCAGATTCCATCCCTGGATCACCATCCAGGCGTTCTGTGCGATTTCGCCTCCGCCATTGGCAACCGTAACAGACGTGACCGTGGGTAAAGGAGGTCCCGGACTCACGGTAAAGCTCCCCGGGAGCGTGACAGTCTCCGTCCCGGTGGTGACCTGAATTCCCCGCGTTCCCAAGGGCGCGTCCGCGGCGATCGTCACCGGAACGGTCAGACTCGTGGCGGTGACCGAGGCCGGCGCGCCCACCGACACGCCTGTTCCGGTAAAGGTAACCGTGGAGCTCTTGGAGAAATGCGTGAATCTGCCCGCAATCGTGACGATCAGAGGTTGTTGCGCCCTCGGGCCGCTGCCGGGAAGGACCGAAGTGAGTGACGGCGGGTTGGCGGGCGCGGTCCCCGCTGGAGTCACGTTAATCACGGAAACGGCGGTCGCCTGGAGCGGTGTTGTGGTTGATTGAGAGGAATACGGATCCACCAGCACAAGGCTCGCGAGGCCGCTAGCGTTCGTGTCGAACATCATCGGCAATTGCGCACAGACGGGGCACGCAACGCCGTTCTGGGTAACCGGCAGAATGTCGTTCGCTGTGAGCAGGCCGTTCGGCCCTTTGGGTACCCAGGGGGTAAAATGCCCATTGCCGTCGTTCAGAAACGCGGTGTGCGTCAGCACGGTACCGATGTCGTCGGATGCGATCTGGCAGACCAGATCCAGCGTGCCGTCGCCATTGATATCGGTCAGAACATAATGCCCTGGGGAATTCGGAGCGCCTCTCGAATCCATGAAATCCATGGTGTAACCGCCGATCGCGGAAACCGTAATGTCCGTGAATTGAAAATTGCCGTCATTGCGGAGTATCTCAATGGAGCTGTGATAGCCTTCCCAATCCACCACGATATCCGGGCGGCCATCGCCGTTGGCGTCGGCTACCAGGATTTGCGCGCAGCCCAATCCATCGCCCTCGGTCAGAGCATTCGGAGTAGTGTAACCGATCCCGGCAATCGCCTGGGGAATCACGGCCCGCGAACGCTCGACAAAAGTCCCGTCCGGTTTGCTTTGGTAGAAACGGATGCTTCTCGGAGAAACCGTCCCGCCTCCCGACACACTGGCGTAGCTCCCGGTGATCAAGTCAGCGCGCCCGTCGCCGTCAAGGTCCCCCAAAGCGGCACACCCTGTTTCCTGAAGATCTGGAGCGGAACTCTTAAATCCGTCCCATGGTCCCCACGCAATGTCCTGCGGTAGGCCGTCTGTATGTTCTACAAAGTTCCCTTCGCCATCTCCCATGAGCAGAGTGACGCCGTTCCAATTCAGGAATGTATCGGTCCCGAAGCGGTTGACCACGACGTCGAGGTGCCCGTCGCCGTTGACGTCGCCCATGCCGCCCATGTGGTTGAACGCTTGCGAATTGGGCGTGATCTGGCTGGTTGCATCCCTCCACTTCCCGTTTGGCTGACTAAGCAGCAGCGTCTCGTGAAAACCTTGGTATTGGATTGGAAAGTGGTCCGCCACTGCGGCATCGAACCCCGTATCGATCATCATCACATCCGGCCGCCCGTCTTCATTGAAGTCACCGATCAGGATGGTGTTCGGTCCCGAAGTAACAGGCACCGGGCCGTCGATCACTTGGGACGTCCCGTTATAAAACGTACCGTCCCCTTTGTTCAGCCAGATCTCAATCGGCAGGTACGGCAGCGAATTGGTATAGGCAGGAGCCGTGATGATGTCCAGAAGCCCATCGCCGTTGAAATCGGCGAAGGCGTAGGGCCGGGGATTCTGGTATGCGAATCCCGCGGTGGACACGGGCGGTGCCAACGGTTGCATGACCGGTGTGGCCGTTGGAATCATAGAACGCACCTTGGGATCGTTGTAAGTAATCTGGGGTGGCGTTGAAGGGCTCTGAGCCAGTACGGCGCTCGCAAACGCGAGACAAATTGCTCCAGCTATAGGCGCGTTTTCTTTATGGCCCCTTCTCATAAATTCCATCCCTCCCGGGTTGCCGAACACAAGCTCACCATTGAAACAACCAGGTCCGCTACCGCGGTACCGTGACGCCTTTGCCCAACCCCTTGCACCTAGAGTGGATTTTATAATAACTGCCAGCTTCGCGCTCTGAATTGCCCGACCACCGTGCGTCAGGAACGCCGCGTCGACGGCCGGAACTCCTCGACGCGACGATCAACCCGGGCTATTTGGCCAGCCCTCAGAGGAACTACTTTGCCATTGTTGTTCATTGGGACGAAAAACCCCCTATACGCGGGAGCGCATTGTGGTGCTCCGGTCGGATCGTCGGCAACCCTTCCATAACTTTTTTGGATCGTCCGGTCTAATCGCGACGAAAAAGTAATGGACGGTTAGCCCGTCATCCAGGAGCTGGCCCCATTTCTTGATCCACGGCGATAGACTGTTCATACTGATTGCGCTCGCTATCGGTACAAAACTCGGCCTTTACGAAATCCTTGCGCCCATCGGCGCGGGAGGCATGGGCGATGTGTACGCTTACCCGTTGATTTAAGAGAGGTTGGGATATGTTCGTCTAAATCGCTACCGAAGAACGCCGGTGTGACCTAGAGAATAGCGGCCGGGCAGAGGATAAACACATAATCCGTGCGGCCCCTTGCCCACCGGTATACGAGCGAGGAGGCGACCATCGGCGGTGTCAAAAGCGTAGACCTCACTGTTGTACCGGCCGGACAGCCACAGGACCTTTCCGTCCGCAGAGACTCCTCCCATATCGGGACTGCCACCATCGGGGATGACCCACTTTTCGACGACCTTGCGCTCTGCAAAACTAATGACCGAGATGGTGCCCTCGTCCCGGTTGGAGACGTAGAGCAGCTTGGAGTCTCGGCTGGGGTATAGGCCGTGGGCTCCACGCCCGGTAGGAATGAAACCAATTGTGGCGAACCGCTGTCCGTCGATCATGTATACGCCGTTCGCCAGCATATCGGCGACATTGAAGATCTTGCCGTCAGGAGACATCTTCACGTCTTGGGGCATACTGCCGCTGGGCGAGTGCCGCAGGTCATAGGCTCGGTGCATTGCCATAGTTCCCTTGTCGTGCGTCATCTCGACAGGCTCGACCCTTGTTCCGCCGTCCTCACTTATGGCGAGCGTCAGCGTACCGACGACCGCTCGTTTTGCAACGTCTAGCTTAATTAGGCTTCCCGAGAACTCGCAGCTTGCAATTAGATATCGGCCGTCGGCTGAGAAGTCCATATGATCGATTCCACGGCAAGGGACCGCCACGGAATCCACCAGCGCCATGGTGCTGGCATCTCTAAAATCTAGGCGATGGACGCGCTCGGCTACAATGATGGCGTATTTGCCATCCGGCGTGTAGTACAGGTTGTACGGGTCCTTGACGGGAATCGTCTCACCTTCTTTGCCGGTCGCCGGATCTATTCGGGTCAAGCTATCGCTAAGATCGTTCAAGACCCACAGCGTCTTTAAATCATAGGAAGGCGTGACGTGCTGCGGCTGGCGTCCGACCTTGAAGTGATTGACCACGCGGAACGTGTGAGGATCGATAACGTCAACGGTGTTGCTGCCGCTATTCGGCACGTAAATCAAGTCAGGAAAGTCCTTGACGGCGGGGCTAAGATTTCCGGCACGCGCCTCCGAGTAAATGTCATTGGGGTCCAGCACAGGGGGCACGCCGGATAGAGGATCGACGCCGCTCGCCGCCAGCTCGACAGCAGACCAGATACTGAGGGCAAGGATAACTGGCGCCCAGTGCCGAAGTTGCCGCGCAGCCCAGTTCATGATAATCGTATTCATCGACGCACGGATCGTAGAGGTTTAGGGCTGATTTTTACGATTCTGAGTCAACCCCCGTTCTCGGCCGCGACTACTCGCACTCGTGGATCGATGCTGCCGCCGTAGCGTTCAGGGGCGCTCAGCGATGGTTTTCCCTACGCCATACCCGCGATGAACAGAATTAGCAGCCGAGATCGAAGACTCGGTTACCTTTGCTGGATCGACCGTATATATTCGACCAGATTGTGTTCCCGCACGGCGACAATCTCCTCGTCTCGCTGGTTCCTGCGGAAGTAATCCCCCCAGATCGGCATGTCACGGGAGCCGTGAGCGGCCCTGATTTCGTAGCCGTCGATGATGCGCAGGATGCG
>JBEKBK010000581.1:0-5182 GCA_050015435.1 Bryobacteraceae bacterium | reverse complement strand
GGAATGGCTTTCACACCGCCCGCCGCCAGCACCGACCGAAAAGATGCGCTGAACTTCGTGTCGCGATCGTGCAACACATAACGGCAGGGATGGAGATAGCCCCAAGTCTCTTGAGTCGCGCTACGAGCGATCTGTTCCATCCACGCTTGATCCGGATGCCTGGTGACCCCAGCCACGATAACCCGGCGAGTTTCCAGATGAACAAAGAACAACACATAATAGGTCACCAGACCCCGCCAAGTGAGCAACTCCACCGTGAAGAAATCCGCGCCCGCCAGGACACTCATGTGAGCGGAGATGAAGTCTTTCCATGAAGTGGTCTGGCTTCGCTTGGGAGCCGGTGCAATCCCGTGGCGGCGCAGAATGTTTCCAATAGTCTGGTCGGATATTCGATGACCCAGATTGGCCAAGGCTCCGACGATGCGGTCATACCCCCAGCCGGAGTTCTCTCGTGCCATTCGCACCACCAGCGCTTCCACCTCCGGCTGAATCGTGGGGCGGCCTGGATACTGCCGGTGCTTGGAGCCATCGAATTTCTGGGCGATCAAACTCCGATACCAGGTCAGGATCGTGTCCGGCTTGGCGATGCAGGCGACCTCACGGAGAACTTTGCGTCCCAGTCGCTTCCCGATTTCTGCAAGCGTGGCGCGCTCGGGATCGTTCAGCCGCACTCTCGATGGCAGCTTAGCCCTCATAATACGGTTCTCCGCAGCCAGATATTCATTCTGCAGCAGAAGTTCCTGGTTCACGGAGCCCGTCACGTACGCCAGCAGTCGCACCCACTTCTTGTTTTTCATGCCGACTGCCTATCTTACTCTGGGCACGGCCAATTTCGGTTGATCTTACGACGTTCCGGGATCCGCTGGATATTTTGACCATACGAGCACATCGGACCACGTAACGGCCTTGATCCCTCCCAAAGACGTGTAGATAACGACTAAGACGCCCATGAGCACCGTGGTTAGCCGGTCAGGCCACCCGAGAATCACCGACAGCACCACCGACGGAGCATAGAGCGAAAGTCCGGCCGCCAGTCCTCGCTGAATGAGAAAAATTGCGCTCACCAGCGCGCGCGTCTTTACGTCAAACCGCTGCTCGAGGTATTCATATGCCGTGTAAACCTTAGCCCGGTGAAAAATCGGGACAGCTGTGGCGCAAAGGATCACCATGGCCAGCGGCAGCCCGAAGTAAAACTGCACGAACCGCATTCCATCGGTATAGCTCTGGCCGGTCGTGGAGATGAAGGTGGCCGCGCTAGCCTGGGTAGCCATGATGGACAGTCCCATCGCGTACCAAGGCATCGTCTTGCCGGCCAGCAGATAGCTGCTGACGGTATTGCTGCCCCGACCGCGATAGAGGCCGTAGCCGACGATGAAAGCCAGCCACCCGAACATCACCACCCAATCGAGGGGCTTCATTGAACTCTGACCCGCGCGTAGAGAGGGTTCGGCAAACCTAGAGGATAACGATTTCTACGCTAAAGGAAGTTGTCTTGAAAAACGGCTCTCCAACTGCTTGTCGCAAAGGGTCTCGGGCCTGACAATTTGTTATGCGACCGCTTGATGTCTGGCGTCATCGACCGTATACAAATTGTTGGCCGACTCGCGGATATTCGGGATCGAGCCGAACAGGTAGGATGATGCGTTTTCGAGCACTCGTCCAAGCTGATCGGCTGCGGAACGATACAATTAGCAAAGGCCATGCCAACCCAAACCACGGTAATCACGCCCTCGCGGTTCGCACAAGGGCTCACCTACGCCGATTTCCTGGCCCAAGCTGCCGTAAATCGCGATAAGTTCGAGATGAACTATAAGGACGCCCCGCTCACAGACGCCGACGTGGCATTCTTCAAAAACGTCGTGTCCATGCCGAACGGTGCTGTCAAGGTGCTCGCCATCGCGGAGGCTTGGTGCGGCGACGTCTATCGCGAGCTCCCCACCATGGCGCGCATTGCCGAAGCCTCCGGTATGACCCTCCGCATCTTTCTGCGTGATCAAAACCCGGACATCATGGACGAATTCCTGAGCAACGAAGGCCAGGCCCGAGCCATCCCGGTGTTCATTTTCTACACCGACGAGCTGAATTACATTACTCATTTCACGGAACGTTCGAAGAGTGCACACATCGAGCTCGCCGCCATGGCCGATCAGGTCAAGGCTGAGCTGAGTCTTCCACCAGACGCCTCGTTCGCAACGCTCCCCGAAACCGACCGCCAGACGTTCCTCAAGGAATTGATCCCCAGAATCCAGCCGCATTTTAATCAGTGGCGCAAGGACGCGATCAAGGAAATTCGCCAGCTTCTCTCATCCGCCCTGAACCTGCGCGATGCGGTACCGAACTGATACGCGGGCATGGTGCTGCCGATTGTCTATACCATTCGAGGCTGCGACGCCTGTGTGAAACTTCTTCAAAAGTGGGAAGCGCAAGGCGTCGCCTACGAAGAACGTCGCGTCGAACTCAACCAAGAGACTCTCGATGAAGCCCGTCGATACGGCATGATGGTCCCCATCGTCGTCTGGCCCGATGGACGCGTGGAACAAGGCTTTGAGGGAAATCTCGGCTGCTTTATTTGATCTGGTCTTGCACGGTGCCGTACGAGGGAATTACCACCGGGTATCCTCCGCGTGGCGGTGAGCCGTCAGAATCTTCGATACTCTGCTAATCCACGCCGAAACAAAAGACCCTCTGAGGCAACGTCGCCCAGGCCGAGAGCATATTCACCAGGATTCAGCGGACCGACTGCCAGCTTGTACGACGAGTTGCCATATTTGCTGAAATCAACCGAACACAACGCCTTCGGAAAGACCATTCTTCGCGGAAGCACCCGCTGGTGAGGCGTGACCAGTCATTAACAGCATCTCGCGCTTGTTCTTTTTGGCTTCCAGCTTTCGCAGGCTGTACAGCGTGTTCGGATCGGCTGCTGACGCGGCCAGGGGAACTTCACAATGAATTCCAGTCGCGCAGTCGACTTGAATCGCACCGGAGACCTCCCGCCCGGAATTTCGGAAATGCTTTTCCTGCTGAGCCCGACAAGCCCGGAACCCTTGTTTCCCCATGCAGCCTGTTGGCGTTCGAGCGGGACGAGCGTATCTTGCAGTGCGTAGAACACTTCGTTTGTGTCAGGCTCGGGAAGAGTCTGTGCGAAAGCCGCCGTGATGAGAGTCAAGACGGACAACTGAACTTGGCGCACGGCGCTTACTCCGATTGGACTTTCCAGCTCATTATAGTCGCTGTGAGAGACGCGTAAGCTTCGCACAAGCGATTCAGCCGGTCGTCGCAGGAATGCGTTGAATCATGTGTGGCATGCCACGGAGCACCGCCGTTCTATCGCCTCCAGATCCTCGCAATTGTTTCTCCTGGGGTGATCTGACCGTCCGGTCACGTCATTGGGAAATTCTCTGGCCTTCCCCGTTGGCAGCGCCTCAATGTTTCACTCGGTTCCCTGCTCGGGTTGTCGCTAACGCACCGCCGGAGCCATGAGTGCCGGCTGCCCGGCCCTGGAACAGGAAGCCAAATTTCAGGGCGTGAGTTAGGCACTGTCACAATTGGCCCCAGATCCTGCGGCACATGAGTTCGCCCTTGGTAACGCGCGTAGAATGGGAGCACAGAGGAGACATTCCATCGTGCCCGAAAACGATTTTTCTCAAATCGTGTCCGTGCTGACTCAAATTGCGGAGGCCCTTAACCGGATAGCAACCGTTGCCGAGGAACAAGAGAAGCGTCAAAGTGGTGGTAAGCCCTTCGCAGGATTCAAAACCTCGTAAGATTCTCTCGGATTGAGATCCCCTTGCAGCGAGGTCCCGCTGTCGCTCGCGGACCACATCAGCCAGCAGAGAGGGGATTCCTGCAAGATGACCAAATTGCTCCGCCGGGCATAACCGCGGGACTTGAACTCTTAGGCTCACCCGATCAATGCTGTGTGTCATGCAAGCTATCGGCTATGTTCGAGTGTCTACAGACCGGCAAGCGGAGCAGGGCGTTTCGCTCGAAGCGCAGGAAGCCAAGATTCGCGCCATGGCCACGGTGCAGGGGGCCGATCTGGGCGAGGTCATTGTGGATGGCGGGGAATCGGCCAAGAGTCTGAACCGGCCTGGCTTGCAGCGGCTACTCGGTCTTGTGAACGCCGGAAAGATCGACTCGGTAATCGTCGCCAAGCTCGATCGGCTCACCCGCAGCGTCAAAGACCTGTGTGGTCTGCTGGAGCTATTCGAAAAGCGCAAGGTGGCGCTGATCTCAGTTGCCGAGTCGCTCGACACCGGCTCGGCGGCGGGACGATTGGTGATAACCATCATGGGGGCTACGAATCTTGGTCTGGGTCAGCCCGGTTTTGCAGATCTCATCGAGCTTGTGCGGATCGGCAAGTGCTATGTCAAGATATCAGGCGCTTATCGTTCATCGACACAGTCACCCGACTATGCCGACATGACTCCTTTTGCACGAGCCCTAATTTCAGCCAACGCCAATCGCATTGTGTGGGGTACAGACTGGCCGCATCCCGACTCGACCACCGCTCCCGGCCACCGCGCGACTGAACGAGTGCCCCTGCTTCAAATCGACGATGGACGTTTGCTCAACCAGCTACCGGTATGGGCACCCGATTCGGCGATTCGCAAGAAAATCCTGGTCGATAATCCCGCGCGACTCTACGGATTCTAGTTAAAAGGAACGTTCCGACCGATTGGGAGCAGAGTAGAATCGTTTTTGTCGGGAGCTACAACCGACTCGCCAAAGCGCAATCTGACCTCGCGGCCCCGGCCCTTCACCGCCACTAGGGCAATCCGGCATGGGGGACTTCGACCGTCGTCATTAGGACCGAAGCATGATGGTTCGCGGATGCCTCCGCCTCCTGGAAGGTGGGCGCGACACAGGCGAATAGTGTGCGTCCGTCGTCGCCCCCCAACATGCAGGCAAACGCACCGACTCCATTGGTCTTGCGCTCCTCCAAGATGCGGCCACCCTCAGCCACGCGGATCAGCCGGCCGTGAGCGGCATCGGCCACCCACACCGCACCTTCCACGTCAAGACAGATCCCATCCGGCACGACGGCCCGTCGGAGTACTTCACCGTCATCAGTCGATGCCGGGGGATCGCCGAAGGCAGCCCAAGTGCGGCGTTCACTCAGCGAGCCTACGGCGACGTCGAAGGCACTGAGCCGATTCATGAATGACTCGGCCACAATAAG
>JBEKBK010000580.1:0-5195 GCA_050015435.1 Bryobacteraceae bacterium | reverse complement strand
AGGAAGGTCGAACAGGGATCGCCAGATGGAGGTGGAACTCAGTGGCGGGAAGCGCAGCAGCCGATCAATCGCACCGCATCAAGTCCGGCGCTCGGCATTCAGTCCGTGCATAATTCAGGTTCCAATCAAGAGGTGTTTCACGGGGATCTCCAAAGGCTAACAGGATTACAAAAACGTACAAGTATGTGCAAATGCGCGAGTCATTGTCAAGGCAGGCCTATGCAGGATCGGTGAGAAGCCGAGGTCTTCCAGCAGCGAGATAGAATCTAGGAGTGAAGGTTGTAGCCCTCTTCCTCTTATGCTTTGGCGCCGTATCCCCCGGCGCCGATTTGGAAATAGCCCGGGACGCGCAAGACCGCGCCGCGCTCGACCGGCTGGCTTCCCACCTAGCTGCCGCAGCGCAGAAACAGCCGAACGACGCGGCCGCGCAATATCGTTCGGCGTTGGCCCAATCCTACATTGCCGAAGTAGCCATCGAGCTGCGCGATAAAAACCAGGCTCACGCCGCGGCTGAAGCCGGCATCGAGATTGCTAAGCGCGCCGTGGCGATCAAGCCGGACTCGTCCGAATATCATCGCCTTCTAGGAACTCTGTGCGGGCAAGCGGTCTCGGCCAACGTCCTACAGGGCCTGAAATACGGCCACTGCGCCACGGATGAAGTGAATAGGGCGATCCAACTGGATCCAAAAGCGGCGCTGAACTACTTGAGCCGCGGCATTGGAAACTTCTATCTTCCGCCGGCATTCGGAGGGGGACTCGACATCGCCATCAAGGATTTTCAGAAAGCCATCGAGCTGGAGCCGCGATCCTCCGAAGCGCATTTATGGCTGGGGCTGGCCTATCGCAAGGCGGAACGCAACGCGGACGCACGGAAGGAATTTCAGAAATCGATCGAGGCGAATCCGGCGCGGATCTGGGCCAAGCAGCAGATCGAGAAGACCCCGGCCACGCCGTAAGCACTTCTAGGTAGCGCCCGCAAAACGGAGCGCGGCGGCAGCGTTGTTTGTTCAGATGGATTTGAGGGTGCCGCCGCGCCCTTTGCGGGCTGGCTACTTCTTGTCGCGATTGGCTACGATGCGATTGGCGAAATAGTTGATCACCTTCGCCTCGTTGCGTGCGACTTCATAATAGGCCGCCTTCAGCAATTGGTCTTTTCGATTCACCAGCGTTTCGCGGATAGTCTGCTGCACCTTCGGGTCAGAAAGATCGCGCTGGCCGGCGGGCTCGCGGCCGAGAACCTTCAAAATGCGATAGCCTTCTCCGGTGTGCAAGACACCGGTGGATTCCCCAGGACGCAGGGTCATGACCATCTTGCGCAGTTCCGCGTTGGCTCGCTCGAGGGCGGACTCCGCAATGAACCCCATGTCCCCGCCGTTTTGCGAAGAGTTGGTGTCTTCCGAATAGTTCTGCGCCAGCATGGCGAAGTCCTCGCCTTGGCGCAAACGGGCGTAAAGACTGTCGATCTTCTTTTTGGCCTGCTCTTCGTCCTGCGCTTTATCATTCTTGAGATTCCGGACGTTCGGGTCGGGTATAGCCGTCACCATGATCTGCGCCATATGGACCTGAGGCTCCGCCAAGTTGAAGCTCGCCTTATTGGCATTGTAAAAGTCGGAGATGTCCCTATCCGTGATGCTGATTTGCGAAGTGGTCTCTTTGTTCAGCAATCTCGATACGCTCAAATCGCGGCGCAGTTGCGCCTTGAGATCGTCCACCGTCATTTTGCGGGAATTGAGCTGCTTTTGAAATTCCTCTTGCGTGTACGGCGCTTTAAGTTCGGCGTACTTCGCCTCCACATCCGCATCGACGGCCATCAATCCCATTTTCTCGGCGCGCTGGAGCATGATTTCGCTATCGATCAAAGTGCGCAGAACCTCCAGCTTCTGGATCTCTAACTGGTCGTCGCTGGGGTGTTCGCCGGGGCCGCCGAATGAGGATTGATACTGCTTATCGAGCTCAGCGTAGGTGATCGAGCGGCCGTTGACCGTCGCCGCTACGTTCGGCGGAGCGGAGCGATTGCACCCGGCGAGGACCACGGCACCCAAGAGTGAAACCAAAAAGGCGGGCACAAAAAAGATGCGGGACATTGGAAAATCCCATTCTACAGGGTTTCATTTCGCGTCCCGCCAATTGTCCCCAACGCCGACATCGACCAGCAACGGAACCTCTAGCTTCCGCACCGATTCCATTTCGGCTTTCGCCATTGCGCGCACTGCGTCCACTTCCTCCGGAGGCGCCTCGAACAATAACTCGTCGTGCACCTGCAGCACCATCTGGGTCTGCATCCCTTGCAGTTTCGAGTGAATCCGGATCATGGCGAGCTTGATAAGATCCGCCGCCGTTCCCTGCAGAGGAGTGTTGACAGCCGTGCGCTCGGCGAAACTCCGCGCGTTCGGGTTGTGGCTCTGCATATCAGGGATAGGGCGGCGGCGTCCGAATAAATTCACCGCGACTCCCGTGCGGCGCACTTCGGCGATGGTTTGATCGAGGAACCGGCGCACTCCGGCGTAACGCTCGAAGTACGCGCGAATATACAGATCGGCCTCGCGCCGCTCGATGCCTAACGTCGCGGCGAGCCCGAACGGAGTTTGCCCGTACACGATTCCGAAGTTGACCGCCTTGGCGTTGCGGCGATGCTCGGGAGTCACCATCAGAGGCGGCACGCCGAATACCTCCGCCGCAGTGCGGGTGTGGATGTCTTCACCGTTCCGGAACGCTTCCACCAGCACCGCGTCGTGAGACATGTGGGCGAGCAACCGCAGCTCGATCTGCGAGTAATCCGCGACGATCAGCTTCCAGCCCGGCCGGGGAACAAACGCCGCGCGGATTTCGCGGCCGAGCTCCGTTCGTATCGGGATGTTCTGAAGATTCGGATTCGAGGACGAAAGGCGTCCCGTCGCGGCACCCGCTTGATTGAAGGTCGTGTGGAGGCGCTGCGTTGACGGATCGATAAGCGCGGGCAGAGCGTCCACATAGGTGCCCTTCAATTTCGCGAGCTGGCGGTACTCCAGGACCTTGCCCGCGATGACATGCTCAATGGCGAGCGCTTCGAGGACGTCCGCAGCGGTAGAAACCACTTTACCCTTTCCGTACTTAACCGGCGCGGGAAGATTCAGATCCTCAAACAGAACTTTACTTAATTGTTGTGGAGAATTGATATTAAAGGTTTTGCCTGCGAGCGAATAGACCTTTTCTGAAAGACGGCCGATGTCTTCTTCCATTCGCCCGCTCAGCCGGCTAAGCTGCTCCGGATCGACGCGAACGCCGCTTTGTTCCATGTCCGCCAGGACACGAACCAGCGGAAGATCAATCGTTGTGTATAGTTCCTCTAACCCAAGCGCTTCCACTTCTGGACGAAGTCTTTGGTACAACGCCGCGATGGCTTGCGCCTGGCTCGCCGGGTCTGCGTCAAGCTGCCGGTCCAGGTAAATTTCCGACAACGAGCTGAGCGCGCACTTGGAGGGGTCGGCGGAAAGCAGGAACCCGTACAACATCACGTCATGGTTTAGATTTTGATGGTTACCAAGCTGACGAAGCAGGGCTTTAATGTCGTGACCGATCGCGGCACGCTCGGGAATCGAGTTTCGAACAATGGAGCAAACTTCGCCCGTCGTGGCCGCGAGTCCAACCACGGGTTGCGACATCATTTCGCCCACCGCGACGGCGAGGAGAGCCTCGGACGGTAGAGCGGCAAGCCAGGATTCAAGGGCGGCTTCCGAATCCAGCACCTGATATTCCAGCTTTTCCGCAGGCTGGGAAACTGGGGCGAGCTCTTTCAGCAAACTCGAAAATTCAAGTGTTTTGTAAAGGTCGCGGAGCGCAGCCACGTCCGGTTCGGCTGAACGGACTGCGTCCATCGTGAAAGGGATCGGTACGTCGCAATGAATGGTCGCCAGTTTCTTGCTCAGCAGGATCTGTTCGCGATGGTTCTGCAAGCTTTCCCGGTACGTTTTGCGCTCGACTTCAGCCGCGTGTTCCATCGCGGCCTCAACCGAGCCAAAGCGCAGAATTAAATCCTTGGCCCCCTTCTCGCCGATACCCGGCGCGCCCGGAATGTTGTCAATCGTATCGCCTTTCAGCGCCAGCAGATCGGCCACCTGCTCTGGCTTCACACCCATAAATTTCTCAGTAGCTTCGGAGTCAAACCACATGTCATCCTTCATGGGGTTCAGCATCCGCACATGGTCATTCACGAGCTGCAACATGTCTTTGTCGCTCGAAACGATCGCTACGTCAGATCCCTGCTCGACCGAGCGGCAGGCGATGGTGCCGATCACGTCGTCGGCTTCAAAGCCCGGGTATTCGAGCACCGGAATTCGCATCGCTTCGAGGGTCTTTCGAATCCACGGAATCTGCTCCAAGAGTTCCGGAGGCGTCTCCGTGCGGTTCGCTTTGTAAGCTGCAAATGCCTCGTCGCGAAAGGTGGGACCCTGACTCTCGAAGACCGCCGCGATGTACTCCGGCGAATACTCGGAAAGCAGCCTCCGCACCATATGGTGAAAGATGTAGACGGCCTCAGTCTGGATGCCCTTGGTGGTCCGCATAGGAGGCGCTCCTGACCGCGCGCGTGCGTGGTAGGCGCGAAAAATGAACCCGAAGGAGTCGATCAGAAAGAGCCGCGACATTCTAACCATAGTAAAGGAGTCGTCAGAATCATCGCTAATTTACCACAGTAGCCCAGACCGCCTGTGTCTTTTTTGCAACACGTTGAGCGAGCCAAGTCTTTTTTAATCAAAAACCTAGCCTCCGGCGAGTGGGATTGCTATAATCGATGTTCTTAGAAACTAGCCTCCCCCCATGGAGAATATTCTTGCGTTTTGAGACGACTGTGCACCGGCCGGTTGAGGCCGCCGGAGTCGGTCTCCACAGCGGTGTCCCGGTAAAGATCCGTATCCTGCCTGCTCCCCCTTCCACCGGCGTTGTGTTCGTCCGTTCCGATCTGGATGGCTTTAGCATTCCGGCCAGTTGGCGGTATGTCCAGAAGGTTAGCTACGCGACCAGCCTGATGCGGCAGGGCGTGCTGATTTCGACCACCGAGCACCTGCTGAGCGTCTTCTACAGCATGGGTATCGACAATGCGTTCGTCGAGATCGATAACCTAGAGGTGCCGATCCTCGACGGAAGCGGGCTGCCTTTTGTCGAGTTGATCCGCGCCGCGGGTATTAAACAATTCCGGCGACGGCGGCGCTACCTTCGGA
>JBEKBK010000579.1:0-5229 GCA_050015435.1 Bryobacteraceae bacterium | reverse complement strand
TCTGGTCGATCTTGGGCGACTGTTGAGCCACAATTGAATTCACTTGCTGCAGGATCTCGGCAATCTGCCTGCGGTTGGTTGGTCCCGTAGCGTCGTTAAGGTTCGCCAGAAGCGTGTCGGCTTGCCTGCTGATCCCCTTCAGTTCGCCTTGTACCTGCGCGATTAAATCCGACGCGCTGTCGGCAATTCCGGAGAGCTTCCGCGTCATATCGTCGAGGCTGACAGTTTCCTGTGAAGCGATGACTTCGCCGGCTTTGAGCGGTCGTGCCTCTTGAGCTCCGGTGGTAATTGAGATTGCCGGGCTGCTCATCAAGCTCACGGAACCGAGCTTTGCCACCGATTTCTCATTAACCGGCGTACCTTCTTTCACCTCGACCAAAATCTCGATCTGCGTGGGGTCATCAGTGGAAGAGCGAACGGCCGTCACTCTGCCGGCTTCAATTCCGCCAAAGAGAACCTCAGACCCTGGAGCCACGCCGCCGGCGTATCGCAAGTAAATCTTGTAAGGCGTCAGATGGCGCCCCCACTGCTCGTTCCCCACGTAGTACACGGTCACACTCAGCAGGATTAAGCAAACGATTACGAAAGTCCCCACCTTGGCTTCTGTGTTCACACTGAGCCCCCTTCAAGATACCGTTCGAAATATTCGTCAATTGATGCCGCGTCGGCGATTTTGTCCGGGACCCGATCAAAAAACTGCCGGATACGCGGATGAGAGCTGTTCTGGAGTTCCTCTTTAGTGCCGACTGCGATCAGCGATCCCTTGTACAGCATCGCCATGCGGTCCGCGATTCGAAACGCGCTTGCCATTTCGTGAGTCACCACCACAACTGTCATGTTGAACGCGCGCTTGAGTCCGAGAATCAGCTCGTCGAGCTCGGCCGCCACAATCGGATCCAGGCCGGCCGAGGGTTCGTCAAAGACCAGAATCTCTGGGTCGAGCGAAAGGGCCCGGGCGACTGCGGCGCGCTTCTTCATCCCTCCCGAGAGAGCTTGAGGGCTGAGGTGCCCGAATTCCTCCAGCCCGACCACGGCGAGCTTCATCCAAGTCATCAGGCGGATGGTGGATTCAGCTAGCCGCGTGTGCTCCCGCAGAGGCAGCGCGATATTGTCTTCAACCGACATGGAATTGAATAGAGCCGCGTTCTGAAAGGCGACTCCAATCGACCGCCGCAACTTCCCTAGATCCTTGGCTGTGCATTTCGCCAGATCAAGACCGTTCACTAGAATCTGCCCGGTCTGCGGGCGCTCCAAGCCGATGATCTGCCTCAAAAGGGTGCTTTTCCCAGATCCGCTCCCTCCCAGCAAAACCATCGTTTCTCCGCGCGAGATATCGAGATTGATTCCGTCGAGTACCCGCCGCCCGTCGTAACTAACCACTACGTCGCGGACGGAGATTACCGCGCGCGTTTCTGCGCTGTCTGGCATGGCAGACATGGGCTCAATTTCCTCCCGTGAGATAGAAGATCGCTGTGAATCCTACGTCGGCGAGTATTACCAAGAAAGTTGACTTGACGACCGCAGCCGTGGCAGACCGACCCACTGCGTCCGGCCCGCCACGTACTCGAAAACCCTCAAGACAGCCGACATGCACGATGATCGTTGCGAACGCAAGGCTCTTCACGAGCCCCGTCACGACATCTCGGAGCACAATGGAATGCACAACGTCCCGCAAGTAGACGCTCAGCGCCATGTTGGTGCTCAGACGCATGAACAGACCACCCGCGAGAATTCCGCACGCGTTGCTAATAATTGTCAGGCACGGCAGTACAATCAATGCGGCCAAGAACTTTGGAGCGAGCACGAACTCGACCGGGTCGATAGCCATTGTGCGCAAAGCGTCGATCTCTTCGGTGACCACCATACTGCCGATCTCCGCCGAAAAAGCCGAGCCTGAGCGCCCGCTCACCGCGATGGCGGTTAGTAGCGGCCCCAGTTCGCGGGTGAAGCCAATTGTTACCAGGTCGACGACAAATTGCATCGCTCCGAAACGGCGAAGCTCCGAGGCCCCCTGCATCGCAAGGATGAATCCCGCGCAAAAGGCCATGATTCCAACCATCGGAAATGCATCCACGCCCACCGCTAGCATCTGGCGGATCGCTGATTGCCATCGGTTCCGATTACCAATCAGTGGCAAGGATCGAGCCAACGCGTGGACGGCGCTTCGTAACTGAATTACAAGGCTGCCCATGTACTCGACGTGGCGCAGTGTGGCGCTACCGAGACGCTCAACAACCGAGATACTAATTGGGGGTTCCCTGGTCACGTATTTCGCCGTGGCGTTTCAGAAGCGGCCTTATCGAAGAGGCGCAGAAGTCGCGTAGTCTCGAGCAAGTACCGCGGCCGCTCCTGGAGGCCGGTCAGATGGAATTCTTTTGCCTGATTTCGTGCGGATCTTAGAATCTCAACCAGCACCGCGAGTCCCGATGTATCGAGATACACTAATTCACCCAACTCCAACGTCAGGACTTGGCAACTCCGGGATTCCAGTCGTCGTAGCAAGAGGGCACGCAAGCTGGGGGAGGAGTCAATAGTAATTCGCCCTGAGAGGCGGACTTCGCACTCGGTTCCGCGATCCTGACACACCGCCTGGATGTCCGCATCCAGCGATAGCGCCTTCGGGGTTCTTTGCCAAAAGAAAGCCACAGTCTTCATCTGAGAGGAGCAGAAGGTTATGGCGCTTGTTGGCAAGAAGTTCCACGACTCCTCGTCAAACAATTTGCTGACGCGCCGACTCTTCTCACATTAGAGATCACGGAAATCCCAATGACGCCCCCGCTCACATCGTTCGAAGATAGCGTTCTGATTAAACTGACACTGGCCGGGCGGGCCGAATGCTTTACCGTCTTGATGGATCGGCACTTATTCGCAGTAAGAAGACGCATCAGTTCGATGGTGCGGAGCGCGACCGACGCAGAGGACCTTATCCAAGAGGTCATCTTGAAAGTCTGGCGTCATCTGTCGACATTTCGATCGGAATCCAGCTTTCGGACGTGGCTGACACGCGTGGCTATCAACGAAGCATTGCAGTCATACCGTCGGGAGCGGAGCAAGCCGCCCTGTGAAGCCCTCGGAGATTTCGACGCCCTCTCTTCTCACGGCGAATCGCCGCACCAATCCTTCGCTCGGATCGAAATGGCGCAGGCGGTTCGCAGCGCGGTGGCGGAGCTCCCTGCAAAGTATAGGCAAGTGCTGATCCTTCGCGATCTTGAAGAGCGCAGTGCGCAAGAGACAGCTCAATGCCTCCGATCGAGCATTCCTGCGGTAAAGACGCGGCTGTTTCGCGCGCGACTCATGCTCTTAGAAACGCTCAAACGATCGGCCGTCCGGGGCTTCACAGGGCAGGGGCGAAGGAAGCCGGTGGGTATCCCGGGATTACCGGTACGTCGCGTTGACGTCATCTCACAATACTGATTCCACCTTCGCGCCGTCGCGGATGCCTTGCCGTGGAGGACTTTGCTGGCTCTTGGCCGTAGTCCGACCATGAATGAGACGATTCAGTTCGTCGCGCAGCACAGCTATTGGCTGCTCATCGCGGCGGTACTGGGGAGGCAAGCATGTTTGCCGATACCCGCGAATCTCTTTCTTGTCGCGGCCGGGGCACTGGGGCGATCGGGAAGACTAAGCTTGTCTGGCACCATCAGCCTCTCCGTGATGACCTTCCTGTTGGCAGACCTGGCGTGGTACGAGGCTGGCCGACGGTTGGGTGATAGAACATTACACTTCCTCTGCGGTCTCTCAGACAATCCGGAGTCTTGTGTCCTGAAGGCGACCGCTTCATTTGCCAAGCATCGAGTACGAACATTGCTCATCTCCAAGTTTGTCGTTGGGCTCGATGCTGTCGCCGCTCCCCTGGCCGGCGCGGCGCGGATACCTGCGATTCAGTTTCTCGCCCTAGACGGGCTTGGGGCACTATCCTGGTCCTCGACCTTCGTTGCGCTCGGATTCATTTTCAGCAATCAATTGGAGCGCGTAGCCGCTCATCTCCTCAGGATAGGGGCGTTTGTGGCGCTCACCATCGCCGCGGCATTTATCTTCCATCTGATTAAGAGGGTCGCCCGGTGGCAAAGCTTCGTGCGTCAGTTCAAACTAACGCGGATCACGCCAGAAGAGTTGAGAGACAAACTGAAAGTTGGCGAAGACGTTCTGCTCGTGGATTTGCAAGGCGGCTTCCATAAACACGACCGGACCGATGGCGATTCCGGGCGCGGTTCGCATCGATCCGCGCAGGCTTGAACA
Source organism: Bryobacteraceae bacterium (assembly GCA_050015435.1). Classification (GTDB taxonomy): domain Bacteria; phylum Acidobacteriota; class Terriglobia; order Bryobacterales; family Bryobacteraceae; genus Palsa-187. Next base: position 990 of record JBEKBK010000579.1, on the reverse strand, counting down.
ATATGGCGATGCGGAAATAGTACCGTCTCAGGAGGTCGTCTTGTATTGTGCTTTTCCCGGTGAGCTCACGAGCGCGCGCGTCGCCCTCGCATTGCAGCGGAAGGGGGTCGAGCATGTTCGACCGCTCGCCGGTGGGCTCCAGGCATGGCGTGATCGCGGCTTTCCTGTTACTTCAGAAGTCCGAGTCCTCGCGAGCCAGGCTGTTCGCGGCTGACTTCGCCCCAAGTATTCAAGCGCACGGTTGCTAGCTTCCCTGTAATTGACGATCTTTCGACAAATGCCTCCTGGCGCTATCGGCATCACACGACCGCGGGCCTGGTCGCCGCCTCCATGTGCCTTTGTTTCAGTCCTATTATCGAGCGCCTGTTTGGCGGGCCATTTGCCGGTTAAACCGCATGAAACGAACGATTCCCCGTACACCACGCGAGACCAGTGATCATTCGAAGTTCGACAAACGAAATACATCCAGAGTGGGGGCAGCCAAATATGACGGCCGGCACCGCTTCCGTGCATATACGCTTCGATTGATTCCGATCATCGCGCTACTTTTCCCGGTGGAGGTTAACGCAGCGTCCCTTGAGCCAGCCACATTGAAAGCATGGGACGAATACGTACAATCTGCAAACGTGCGGATGGAGCAGCGGCTGAGCCCAGGCAATATGTTCCTGTGGGTGGAAGAAGCACCGGATCGGTTTGCCAGGGTTCGTGCCGGCGAGGTTATCGTCTCACCGGTCGGTCCTCAGAATCCGAAAGAAGTGCCGCATGGGTTAGTTCACGATTGGATCGGCGCAGCCTTCATCCCCCACGCTACCCTCGCCGACGTACTGCAAGTCGTTCGGGATTACGCGAGATACAAAGAATTGTACAAGCCGACTGTGGCCGACTCCAAGATGATTGCCGCTGGCGAGGCCAAAGATCTCTTTTCAATGCTTCTGGTCTACAAGTCATTGTTCCTGAAAACGGCACTTGATACAGACTATGAATCCTCCT
>JBEKBK010000578.1:0-5241 GCA_050015435.1 Bryobacteraceae bacterium | reverse complement strand
CGAGTTGTAGCACATCGATCAAGTCCGCCGGATCATTGTGCGCGGAACCTATGATTGAAGTCTGCTTGAACAGCATTTGAACAGGGTCGGCACGAATTGGCTCGGCGCTGACCGCCGTCGTGACGAACCTTCCACCGGGTCGGAGCCCCTCAAGCACCTCGCTGTTCTGTCTCATTGAGGGGGAAAACGAAAGGATAATATCAGCTCCACCCCTCTCCTGGAGTTCCTTCCCGGCGTGATCCTTTACCACAAGAACCTCATCCGCACCGAGGTCTCGGGCATCCCGCTCCTTGCCGGCCGAGTTGGTGACGGCGATAACCTCGTGGCCCATGCTTTTGGCGACCTGGAGCGCCAAGTGTCCCAAACCGCCGATTCCGATGACCGCCACGCGATCGCCTGACCGTGGCTTAGCGGCGCGGTACGCGCTCATCGCTGAGAAGCCGCCGCAGAAAAGTGGCGCCGCCAATTCGGGTGCCAACCCATCGGGTAACAAGGCGCAGCCATCTGCCTCGGCAATCATGTATTCCGCATGGCCGCCGCCGTTGGTCATCCAAGTTTTGGGTTGCGAGCAAAACTTAAGCTGTTTCTTCTGGCAGTACGAGCACCGGCCGCAGCCAGCTTGAAACCACGATACGCCCACGCGATCGCCGGCTCGTACGGACCTGACGCCTTCGCCTGCGATATCGATTACGCCGACTGGCTCATGCCCCAAAACAATGGGTAGTGGGACCGGGAGCTCCCCATTCCATACATGAATGTCCGTGCCACACACGCCACTCGCTTGCAGACGGATGCGAACTTGTCCTGGACCAGGTTGAGGGTCGGGCATTTCCCGCATCGTTAACGGCTCTTTGACTGCCGTCATGAGGTTAGCTTTCATCGCTGATCTCCTTTTTTGTTGAGGTCGTCCACCCACTCCACGAGCCTAGGGCTCCGGCCATGTGGAACTCATAATACTCCACTGGGAGCGCGTTGGTTTGCCCAAATATCCAAAGCGGCCCGGAAGTTGAGGTGGCCGGCGAGGTTATCTGCCTAGAAGACGTCGGCGACCGTTTCGGGACAGTTGCGCAAAGGACCCTTTCTGAAACGGCGCATATCCACCCGGTTGTAAAACGCGCTACTCGTTGAAGTGACGCTTCCCAGGGCAGCGTCAGGATGGTCAGCGAGACTTCGACTACCTTTTGCGGCTCCTCGACTTTGCCCGCCCCCCCGAATCTGAAAAAGTAACTTCCAGATAGCCCGTGATACAGGACTTGGGGGTTTCTCCATCGCGTATCGGCACCCGAACATGGCAACTGTTGCGCTAAACTCAAAAAACTCAAATGTCGCGCCCCACACCGTTCTTGGTCCTTGCTGCCGGGTTTCTCGCGGCCTGCAGCGCGCCACCCGCGCCGCAGAACGCCGCCACCGTACCCTACCTCGATTCTTCCGGCCGTGACGACATCCTGACTGGCGGCGTCAAGATGATCCCCATTCAGACGCCCAAGGGCACGTTCCGCGTCTGGACCAAACGCGTGGGCAATAATCCTAAGATCAAGGTGCTCCTGCTGCATGGCGGACCCGGCGCCACCCACGAGTATTTCGAAGCCTTCGACAGCTACTTTCCTAACGCCGGCATCGAGTATTACTATTACGACCAGCTCGGATCCGCTTATAGCGACCAGCCCGATGCATCTGAACTATGGGATTTGCCTCGCTTCGTTGAAGAAGTGGAACAGGTGCGGCAGGCGCTCAAACTCGACCAGAGTAATCTGTACGTGCTCGGCCAGTCATGGGGCGGCATTTTGGCCATGGAGTACGCACTCAAATATCAGCAGCATCTCAAGGGCCTGATCATCTCCAACATGGTGCCGAGCATTCCTGCCTATAACCAGTACGCCAACAAAGTGCTCATGCCCGCGATGGACCAGAACGCCCTTGCGGAGGTCAAGCGTCTCGAAGCCGCGGGCCAGTTCGACAATCCGCGCTACGAGGAGTTACTGATCAAGCACTTCTATGTAGATCATATCCTCCGCATGCCTCCCGACCAGTGGCCCGATCCGGTAAACCGCACTTTCGCCAAGCTAAACAAGAAGATCTACATCCCTATGCAGGGGCCGAGTGAAATGGGTGCGAGTGGAAAACTCCTCGATTGGGATCGAACCACCGACCTTCCGAAGATCAACGTGCCCACCCTCTCCATAGGCGCGCGCTATGACACCATGGAGCCGGCCCAGATGGAGAAGATCGCTAAAGACGTGAAGAAAGGTCGTTATCTGTTTTGTCCCAATGGTAGTCATTTGGCCATCTACGACGACCAGAAGGTGTACATGGCCGGAGTCATCCAGTTCATTCTCGATGTGGACTCGGGTCGTTTCTAGCGCACAGGTTCGTCACATGGTCGGTGTGCCGGGCAGCGCCATCGCTTTTTGCCGAAAGTTACTTCCGGTTAGGCCGTCAGAACGAAGCCGCTGGCGCGGCGGACGCCGTTGCGTGGGTTTTTGGGGGACTGAAGAGCGGTAGTGTCGGGCACAGAAAGGAGTTTTTCTGTGACCCCATTACGACAACGCATGCTGGAGGAACTCCAGCGACGCAACTATAACACCGACACGATTCGCGGCTACATTCTGGCCGTGGAGCGGTTCGCCCGCTACTTCCGCAAGTCCCCGGAGTTGATGGGCGCCGAGGAGATCGGCCAGTTTCAACTGCATCTACTGCGGGAGAAAAAGCTGGCGGTCGGAACGATCGCACTGCGCATAGGCGCGCTGCGATTTCTCTACAAGAAGACGCTGAAGCGGCGCGATCTGGACTTCGACGATCTGCCGTTGCTCAAGAAGCCGAAGAAGCTGCCGGTGATCCTGAGTCAGGAAGAAGTCACGCGGCTGATCGAAGCCGCGCCCAACCTGTTGTACCGGACTTTGCTGATCTTGCTGTACGCCACGGGCCTGCGCCGGAGCGAGGTGGCCCACCTGAAGGTGAGCGACATCGACCGCTCGCTCATGTTGATCCACGTCCAGCAGGGCAAGGGATCGCGCGACCGCAAACTGCCGTTGACCGAGAAGGTGTACGCAGCGTTGCGCGAGTACTGGCGGGCGGCGAAGATCAAGCCGCGCGTGTATCTGTTCCCCACCCGCAAGGAGCCCACAAAACAGGAGAAGCCGATCTCTGACAAAGTCGTGTGGAACGCGTGCCATGAAGCGGCTCTGCGTGCCGGTCTCACCAAGCGCATCGGGCCACACACCATGCGGCACAGTTTCGCGACGCACCTGCTCGAATCGGGCGCCGATCTGCGCACGATCCAGCTGCTACTCGGGCATCAGTCTTTAAAGGAGACCGCCCTCTACCTGCATCTGTCGCACCGCCATCTGCGCGCTGCGATCAATCCGCTGGATCAGATCACTCTCCGCGCGTTTCACCAGGAGGAATCGCCGGAGAACGGGCAGGGGTGAAGCGGCCACCCTTCGAGGTGGCTGATATTATCCGCAGATCCGGCCGTCGATTCGTCGATCGCTACCGGGACTCGTTGACCTGGCCGCAGGTGAAAGTGCTCCGGGCTATCGAACGCTGCCGCACGGCCGCGCTCGGTGGGCATCGCGATCAGTGTGACCGCTGCGGCCATCGGGCCATCTCTTATAACTCCTGCATTATGGGGAGTAATCCGTTATGGAGAGTGGCGCAGCAAAAGGGCATGCTGCACGCGGCGTCACGCCCCTTCGACTCTCCATTAAGACTTGCCCTTGAGAAGTGCGAGCAGTTTGTCGGGAGCCCGAAACTTGCCTTTGCGAAGGCTTGGTGGCACGACCGCTTCAATGGCCTCCAGCTTTTCCGTGGGATCGGCTCGGACGTAGACTTCCGTCGTGATCAGATTGCTGTGCCCCAGCCACAGGGAGACTTTGCGGATGTCTTGTGTTGCTTGTAGCACGACCATTGCGCAGGTATGCCGGAGCACGTGGGGTGAGACTTGCTTACCGTTCAACGTTGAACATTTTCGAGCCGCCGTTTCGGTGTGACGTCGCAGAACGTATGCGACGCCCCATCGGCTGAAGGGTTCACTGCGGGCGTTCACAAAGAGCTCAGGCGAACTGACCGGTCCTCGAATCGCCAACCAAGCACGAAGTGCTGCAGCCGTTGTTTTCCAAAGAGGCAACGCGCGCTCGCGCCGGCCCTTGCCACGCACGCGGATGCTCGCCGACTGCGGGGCGACATCGTCGAGGCGCAAGCCTGTCAGTTCGGAAACTCGAAGCCCAGCACACACCGCAAGATGTAGCATGGCTCGATCTCGAACTCCCTCCCGCGTAGATGGATCAGGAGAGTCAAGCAGGGCTTGCATTTCTTCCTGAACCAGATACCCTACCAGACGGGTGTCGGTTTTCTTGAATGGGATCGCCAGAACACGGCGAACTTGGTCGACCGCTGCGGGCTCACGATGCTGCAGGAATCGGAAGAAAGACCGGAAAGCCGCCAAGCGGATGTTTCGCGTCTCCGCCGAGTTGCCTCGCGTGGTTTCCAGATGTTCCAGGAAAGTGCTGATCAGAGCTGCGTCCAACTGCTCCAGCAACAGCGCCGATGGCGCCACTTTGAGTTTCTGGGAGGCGAACGCGAACAGAGACTGAAAGCTGTAGGCATACGAGTCGCACGTGTGTTGGCTAGCGCCACGGTGGCGGGCAAGATGCTCGCGGAGGAATGCTTCCATGTGCGGTGCCAGGGAGGTCAAAGTTGCCCTCGTTGCAGAAAGCTTTCAGTAACGATAGCGATCTCGCGAAGAAGTTCGGGCGTGGTTTCCAGGTACCAATAGGTAGCATTGATGTTGACGTGACCGAGGTAGGTTGCCAAGGCCAACATATGCTGGCCGATTCGTTGACGGCCAGTCGGAGACGACTCCAGCGCCCGGACTGCAAACGTGTGGCGAAGGTCGTGAATGCGTGGCCATCGACCGCCGCACGGCCTGAGCCCCGCCGATTTCAGTAGGGTTCGGAACACCCCGTGGACTTTCCAGTACACCAGCGGTTGCCCTTTGTCCGAAACGAAGACATGGTCGCCATTGCATCGCGTTTCTTGACGGTGCTTCAAGTAGTGACCGAGGCCCGTCACGGCGGTGTCGTGCAAAGGCACTAATCGGGTTTTCTGAAACTTGGTTCTGCGGATTAGCAACCCGTCGGGTGTGATGTCGCTCACCAACAGATGCAAAGCTTCTGAGATTCGCAGACCGGTCGCTGCCAACAGACTGATCAGGGCCGCATACGTCCTGGGCTGTAACGGGTC
>JBEKBK010000577.1:0-5244 GCA_050015435.1 Bryobacteraceae bacterium | reverse complement strand
AGATCCGACATTAGATCCTCCTTGGGTTGGTCATCAAGCCACCGGAGGAGGATCTTACTCCCGGAACGGTCAAACCTTTGCAAGTCTCACTGGTCGAACCAGTGGCTTACCAATTTCAGTTAGTGCAAGGGATGGACAAGTACGCTGCAACCAAGCGCGCGCGCGTTGTGTTGGTGGATAACCATCTCGTTCGAGCGCTCATGACGGCGTCCTGGTTAGTACAGGCAGATTGGCCCGATACTTACGTCTTAGCCGATCCATTCGCAGGCGTGGAACTGGCAACGGGAGACTATAAACCCACCGTTCTGAAAGGCAGTCAGAATGTTCCTGCCAGTGTCAGTCCGGCAGAGCTTAGCGAGTTGCTCAAGTCTAACAGGGCTACGCTGGTCGATGTTTCCGCCAGTTCCAGTTACTCCAAAGCGCATGTCCCGGGAGCCTGGTTCGTCATCCGCGCGCGCCTCGCCGAAAGCATCAAAATGATGGGGCCTTCGGAAAGATTTGTGGTGACCGGAGAAAATGCCTCTTTAGCCGCATTTACTGCACACGACTTGGCGACCCTCACGGGCAAGCCCGTAAGCGTTCTCGCCGGCGGCAACGCGGCGTGGCGCAAGGCCGGTCTGCCGGTGAAATCCGGAATGGAAAAGCCCGGCAGTGTGGTGGATGATATTTTCGCCCAGCCAGCGCCGGACGCCTACTTTTCCTGGGAGCTCCAGTTACCCGAACAACTCGACCGGGCGAAGGAGACTGATTTCAAGCTGGCCGGCCAGTAGGTGGGCGCAGAACTGGGGCTTGGCATTTGACGACAAGGGTGCATCCTGCCACCTCCAGTTCGGCAAATGCATTCGTGTAACGGCCTTATCACCCCACCACGAAATTCAAAGAAAATGGGCACACTCGTAACCCCAAGAGCTCCTCCGGCTCTGGATCGCGTGTTGAAGATTTGCCTCGCGAAAGATCCCGACGACCGCTGGCTCCCGTGACCTGAAGCGGGAGTTGGAGTGGATCGGAAGCGCTCCGAGTGCAGGGGCCACCGCTCCCGCGACGGTTGCGCGCCGGCGCCTCCTTCCGTTGTTGATCGCAGCTTTGTTTACTCTTTCGATCGGCGCGGGGAGTGGGTGGCTATTGCATAAGTCACCAAGTGCGGACACACAACTCCTGCGCTTCGAAATCGATCCGCCTGAGGGAGGCAAGTTTGCATCCGACGCGCAGCGGAACGGAATGGCTTTCGCCGGACGGCACCAAACTGGCGTATGTGGCGTCGGGTACCGGCACATGAGCGAAGAGGTGCCGCGTGTTTGGAGGTTCACGGTCACCTCCTTGGCATCCCGCTGGATCGGACCGCGCGTCTTTCCCGGCTTCGACGCCCGATCCCTCTTCGTTTTAGAATTGCTATTCTTCAAAGGTCGATCTCCTTTAGTGTTGTCGTTAACACATCTACTTTGATGTTGCTCCTCGCAGCGTATGAATGGTTTTGATCATCCCGAACGTAATCCCAACCGTGATCGGGGATCGACCTTCTCATCTCATCTGTCCGTAGGCGACAAGCTCGGTCAGTACGAGGTCCTATCCTTGCTCGGCCAGGGCGGCATGGGCGAGGTCTATCGCGCGCGCGATACGACGCTCAAGCGGGACGTTGCGTTGAAGGTCCTGCCCGCGGTGCTGCTGCGGGACGCCGAACGCATGGCTCGCTTCCAGCGCGAAGCCGAGGTTCTCGCTTCGCTCGACCACGCCAACATCGGACCCATTTACGGGATCATCGACTCCGAAGACTCGCGCGGGTTAGTGCTTGCGCTCATCCAGGGACCGACGCTGGCGAATCGCATCGAAGCTGGACCGATCCCGCTAGATGAAGCGGTCGGTATCGCGAAGCAAATCATCGAAGCCCTAGAGTACGCACACGACCGGGGGGTAGTTCATCGCGATCTCAAACCCGCGAACGTCAAGATCACGCCCGAGGGCGTCGTCAAGGTGCTGGATTTCGGACTCGCCAAGGTTCTTGAGGACGAGCCGCCGCCATCCAGCCTTGCCAATTCGCCCACGCTGACCATGGGCCACACTCGCACAGGGGTGATCCTGGGAACGGCGGCGTACATGTCGCCAGAGCAAGCTGTTGGTCGCCCTGTGGACCGGCGCAGTGATATCTTCTCCTTCGGCGCAGTGCTGTACGAGATGCTCACCGGCAAGCGTGCATTCGCTGGAGCGACAACGCCGGACGTGTTGGAGGCTGTGGTTAAGAATGATCCGGACTGGTCCGCGCTGCCGGCGGGAACGCCCGCGTACCTGCGCAGGCTACTCGAACGGATGCTGGCCAAGGACCGCAAGCAGCGGTTGCAGGCGATTGGGGAGGCTCGGATTGCGGTAGAGAAGCCGGCGCATGATGAAGGGCGGCTGATGGCCGTTCCGTCATGGCCGCGGTTCAGTGCGTGGGCTTGGATCGCGGTGGGCGGTCTTGCGCTGGCACTCGCCGCGCTCGCCTTCATCCATTTTCGCGAGAAGCCGCCCGTTCGACCCGAGCTGGTGCGCTTCCAGATCCCGAGCCCCCCTTCGGTCGGCTCATTTGTGGTGTCTCCTGACGGCCGGCGGCTGGCGTATTTCGCGGCAGGGTCCGGCGGCAACAGGCTGTGGATCCGCTCGATGGATTCGCTTGAAGCGCATGCCGTGGCCGGTACCGAGACCATGAATCCGTATTCCCCATTCTGGTCTCCAGATAGCCGCTTCGTTGCCTTTGTTGCCGCTGGCAAGCTGAGGAAGGTGGAGATTGCGACGGGCGTGGCGGAGACTATCTGCGATATGCCTGCTGCTACTATTGGCGGAAGCTGGAATCTGGACGGCGTCATCATCCTCGGCAGCCTCGGCGGCGGTTTGATGAAGGTCTCCGCCGAAGGCGGCACGCCCTCGGCTCTTACCGTGCTGGATCCCGATCGAGGCGAGACCCTCCACGTCTTTCCTGACTTCCTGTCGGACGGGCGTCATTTCCTGTACCACCGCGGTTCGACCGCGCAGGAAAACAGAGGTATCTATGTAGGCTCGCTGGACGTCAAACCTGAACAGCAAGGGAAGAAGCGGCTGGTGGCCACTGAGCAGAGCCCTGTGTTCGTGCCTTCCGCGGATAGCTCTGACGGAGTGGTGCTTTTCCTGCGCGAAGGTACGCTGCTCGCGCAGCGTCTGGATCTCAAACGATTGACACTCTCGGGCGAAACCATTCCCGTGGGTGAGCAGATCGGCAGCTATCAGACGTTTGGATTTTTCTCGGCATCCACTACCGGCGTACTCGTTTATCGGAACGGCTCGATCACGCGGAACAGCGAGCTGACTTGGTTCGACCGCCAAGGCAAGCGACTGGGTGTTGCAGGAGAAGCCGGCCCTTCTTCCCGAGTGACCATCTCGCCTGACGGAACCCGAGCCGCGACATCTCGCTACGTGGGTTTAAACGAAGACATCTGGTTGACGGACCTGATCCACGACGGTCAAACGCGGTTGACATTCGATCCGGCTCAGGACAGCGCGCCGGTCTGGTCGCCGGATGGGCGACGCATCGCCTTCACGTCGCGTCGACGTGGCAAAGACGACTTGTACCAGAAGGCATCCAACAGTGCGGGCAACGACGAATTGTTGTTGAGCTCCGAGGAGGACAAGACTGTGACGGACTGGTCGCGCGACGGGCGCTTCCTGCTGTACGACTCGCTCTCTCCCAGGACCCGACTCGACATTTGGGTGTTGCCCTTAGGAAGTGACGGGGACGGGTCTGCTTCCAATGCGGCGCGTAAGCCCTTCCCGTTTTTGCGCACTGAGTTCGTGGAGCGCGACGGCAAGTTCTCACCGGATGGCCGTTGGGCCGCCTACCGATCGGATGAGTCCGGGCGACCGGAAATTTACGTGCGCCCCTTCACGCCCTCTGCCGGATCGCAATTGTCCGGTGGCAAGTGGATGATTTCGAGAGACGGCGGAGTTGGTCCGCGCTGGCGCGCCGACGGCAAGGAGTTGTATTACCTGGCACCAGATGGTGGCGTGATGGCGGTGGATGTCATGCCGGGCCCGTCATTTCAGTCAGGCACGCCGAAGGCGCTTTTCAGGGCCCCGACGAACCTGTCCGGATGGGACGTCAGCAACGACGGAAAGCGTTTTCTTTTCCCCTTGTATACGAGTGACAGCTCCCAGGCGCCTTTTACGGTGGTGCTGAACTGGCAGTCGGGTTTGAAGAAATAAGGCTCACGGGGGCGTAGTTCGAGGAGATGAACCCAGGATGTTTTCGATGCAGCCAATCGGATATGTAAGAAGCCCCTACAGCGACAGTAAGGAGATCCCGAAAGGACTGGGCACGAAGCACGACGCCGAAGGGGTTCTCGAAATACTGTCGGAATTTGAGCCCGGCCTGGCTGATATCGAAGGCTTCTCTCACTTGTTCGTGATCTGGGCGTTCGACCGCGCCCAAGGATTCGATCTGGTGGTAACGCCGCCAAGCGATAATCGGCCGCATGGCGTGTTCGCGACCCGCTCACCGCGACGTCCCAATCCAATTGGGTTAACAGCGGTCGCGTTGCTGGGCCGGAATGGCAGAATGCTTCGCGTCCGTGGCATCGACATGCTCGACGGGACCACGATTCTCGATATCAAGCCCTATCTGTCCAACGTACCGCCAGAGCGGCTGCGACGCGGGTGGCTAGCCGAGGCCGAAGCGCGCGCCGGAGTGAAACCGTAACTTGAATAGGAAGAAGATTTCGGAACGGCAACTGAGGATGGCGGACCACGTGTACCTGCCCGCGCCATTCCACCGGTTAGCCGAGCGATGCATCCAGATCGAGTCATGGAAGCACTCCGCTGACATCCCTCGGGCCTGCACCGACGAAGAAGTCAGAGCCTTGTTGCCGCGATGGCCTATAGCCCGCGATTGCCTCGGCTGATTATGCGGTCCGGAGAGCCTGGGGTTGACGCCATTGTGTACGGTCGGCAATCCGTCATCTACTTTTTGGCGGCTCCTCGACTCTGCCCCAAAGCCCGAATTTGAAAGTAGAGTCGAGGAAGGGCGCTGGACCGGGACCTACTGGCAGCCGGTGGTTTCCCGTCCCCGCTCATCAAACCGGACAGGCGGATTTCCCGCATATTATGTGGCGCGCCACATAAGGTGCGTTATGTGGCCTCCAGAATTATGTGGCGCCCAGCCTGCAAGCCCCCGTTGAATCACTGAGGCGGTGAATCTGGACGCCACATAACTGAATCCCGAATACTGGTCGGACCTCCCTCGTT
>JBEKBK010000576.1:0-5244 GCA_050015435.1 Bryobacteraceae bacterium | reverse complement strand
ATAAAGATCCGACATGTCCACAACCATCCTCACACCTGATTCCACCGAGCTAAAGGACCGCATCGCACGATTCCAGAGAGTGCGGGACGATATCGTCACCCAGGTCCGTAAGGTGATCGTTGGCCAGGATGAAGTCCTTGAACAGGTAATGATCGCGCTATTCGTCGGCGGACACTGCCTCATCACCGGACTCCCCGGCACCGCGAAAACCCTGCTGGTGCGAACCCTCGCCCAAACCCTCGGGCTCGAGTTCAAGCGCATTCAGTTCACCCCGGATCTGATGCCGTCCGATATTACCGGCACCGACATCATTGAAGAAGACCCCGGCACCGGCCGCCGCACCTGGACCTTTGTCCCCGGCCCGATTTTCTCGAACGTGCTGCTGGCGGACGAAATCAACCGTACGCCTCCTAAGACCCAATCCGCCCTGCTCGAAGCCATGCAGGAGCTGTCGTGTACGGTGCGCGGCAATCACTATAAAATCCGCCCTCCGTTCTTCGTCCTGGCCACGCAGAACCCGATTGAACTCGAGGGCACGTATCCGTTGCCGGAGGCCCAGCTCGACCGGTTCATATTCAACACGGTGCTCGATTATCTTTCCGCCGATCACGAAATGAAGGTCCTCAACCTGACCACCACCACTCATCAGGCGCAGGCGGACACGGTCACCACGGCGGAAGAGATCCTCGATTTTCAGCAGGTAGTGCGCATGGTTCCGATTGCGGATTCGGTGGCGCGCTACGCCGTCGACCTGGTTCGAGCCACTCGCGCAACGGATGCGAGCGCGCCGGATTTTGTCAAGAAGTACGTGAATTTTGGCGCCAGCGTACGCGCGGCACAATTTCTGGTGTTGGCGTCCAAGGCCCGCGCGCTCATGCGCCATCGCTACCATGTCGCTTACGAAGACATCATCGCCTTGATGCAGCCGATTCTGCGGCACCGCATCCTTCTGAACTTCCAAGCTGAGTCCGACCGGCTGACCCAGGACGACATTTTGAAGAAGCTGCTCGACGCGATGCCCGCGCCGAGAGAGTAGTCCGGCTTCTCCAAAATGCTGCAACGCTTCCTCAATCCCGAGGTTCTCGCCGGTATTTCCGGCCTGGACCTGGTGGCCAAGACGGTGGTGGACGGCTTCATCGCCGGTCTGCACCGCTCGCCCGATTTCGGATTCAGCCAGGAATTCGCGGAATACCGTGCGTACAGTCCCGGCGACGATCTGCGCCATGTGGATTGGAACGTTTTCGCGCGCACGGAGCGGATGTATTTGAAGCGCTACCGCGGCGAGACCAATTGCCAGGTCACCATCCTGCTCGACGCCAGCCGGTCGATGAAGTTCAGCTCGCACCGGACCACCAAACTCGAATACGCGCAGTTTCTGGCCGCGTCCCTGGCTTATATGGCGCACCTTCAGCGCGACGCGGCGGGCCTGATCGTGTTCGATGAGGATGTGCGTTACTACGTTCCGCCGTCCACCCGTCAGGGCCAACTCGCCCGGCTGCTGCACGGTATCGGGAACGTTCAACCGGGTACGCGCACGGACTTTGCGAAGCCCTTCGCGCATGTCCAGGAATTCCTGCACCGCCGCGGCCTGGTGATCGCGCTCTCGGACTTTTGGGATCAGCCGGAAAAAATCATCAGGACCGTCGAGCCGCTCCGTTTCCGTGGAAGCGAACTCGTTTTGTTTCATGTGCTCGATCCGGACGAAATACGCCCGAAGTTGCGCACTCCGGTCCTCATGGAAGATTTGGAAACCGGAGACACGCTGGAGGTGTCTCCAGACTATACGGCGCACGAGTACCGCCACAAAATGGACGTGCATCTCGAGGATCTGCAAACCCGTGCCAAGGCAGCTGGCCTCGACTATTTTCTGATCGACACCAGCCGTCCGCTCGATGCGGCGCTGAGAGAGTACCTGGCGGTCCGTAAGGGCAAGATGTAGGGGATGAAGTAACGGTATGGGTTTTCTCGCACCATGGTTTTTGGCGGGCGCGGCCGCGATCGGACTTCCGATCTGGATGCACCTGCTCAAGCGGCACAAAACCGACCCGCGTCTGTTTCCGTCGTTGATGCTGTTCGAAAAGCGGGAGCAGAGTTCCATCAAGCATCGTCGCCTCGAGTATTTGCTGCTCTTCGCCCTGCGCGTGGCCATGCTGCTCCTGCTCGCGCTGCTGTTTGCGAATCCGTTCATCCGCCGCTTCATTCCGGCGTCCAACACCAGGAAAATCACGGTGGTCGCGGTGGATGATTCCTTCAGCATGCGCGCCGGCGACCACCTCGCCCGCGCCAAGGAACAGGCCAACAGCGTTATTTCGAATCTCCGGCCCGGAGATCAGGGGCAGGTCATCGCGCTAGGGGGGCAAGTCCAGGCGTTGACTCAAGTCATCACGGACATTCCGCAGCTTCACGCGGCTGTCAATTCGATCGAACAGACCGATAGCCGGGCGTCCTTCGGCGAACTGGCGCGGTACGTCCGCACGCTTGCCGAGTCTACCCATATGGGAATCAATCTGCACTTGGCGAGCGATCTCCAAAAAACGGCCATGCCGCCGGGGTTTACCGACCTTCGTCTCGACCCGGGCACGACCCTCATCCTTCATCCGGTGGGCAAGGCCGAACCGAACTGGACCGTCGAAAATGTCGTCGCCCCGAGACGCGTGTACGATCCCAAGAAGGTTCGCGTGGCCGCGACCATCACCGGTTTCGGCGCGCCCGCCGCCAAGCGCACCGTCTCGCTCGTTCTGAACAACAAGGTTCTGCAGACCAAAACCGTGGACGTTCCGGAGGGCGGCCGGGCCCAGGCCGAGTTCCTGTCGCTCGACGCTCCTTACGGATTTAGCCGCGGCGAAGTGCGCATCGATTCGGCCGACAGCCTTCCGGCCGACGATCGCTTCCAGTTCGCCGTGGAACGAACCGATCCGCGCAAGGTTCTGTTTGTCGATGACGGCCGTCATCCCAACGCGAGCCTGTATTTCCACGCGGCGCTCGATTCCACCGGCGACTCCGCGTTCGCGATGGAAACCTTGCGCCCGGAGCAAGCCGCAAATGCGCCGCTGTCGCATTACGCCTTTGTCGTGCTTTCGGATCTGGGCTCGATGCCGCCGGGCTTCGATGAGACTTTGACGGCTTATGTTCGCGGTGGGGGCGCGATCCTCGAAGCCCTTGGACCTGCTTCCGTCGCCCTCGCCAAAGTTCCGGTCACGGGCGAAGCCATCGAGTCCGCCAGTTACGCCGGGCGCGAGTCGGTGCGCTTCCTCACCGTCTCCGATATCGACGCGGGTCATCCCTCCCTCCGCAACGTGGAGAAATTTGCGGGTGTGAAGTTTTACCAGGCGGTACGCGTGACACCCGGGAAATCGATCGTCCTGGCGCGCCTGAATGACCAGACCCCGCTGGTTCTGGAACAGCAAATCGGCGAGGGCAAGGTGCTGGTCTTCACCTCCACTTTCGACAAGGAGTTGAATGACCTTCCTCTGCACGCCTCCTGGGTACCGTTCGTCGTCCAGTCAGCGGCGTACCTGAGCGGTGGTGGCGCGGAACCGCAGGTGAACCTGCCGGTCGACTCCTACGTGGAACTGCGCGCGACGGACAATAAAGGCGCGGCTGCCGAAGTCCTCGACCCGGACGGGAAGCGGCTGTTGTCGCTCGAACAGGCGACCTCGGCAAAGAATTTCCAGGTATCCCGCGAAGGATTTTTCGAAGTCAAGACGGCCAGCGGACGGCAAAGCTTATTCGCGGCCCACGCGGACCGGCGCGAGTCGGATTTGTCCGTGATTCCGCAGGAGACGCTGGACCTCTGGCGAGCCACCGGCGAGACCGACACTTCGGGCGCTGCCGCCACAGCCGCAGGTAATGCGGACCAAAAACAGCCGTGGCCGATCTGGCCTATTTTGTTGATAGTATTGTTATTAGTGGCAGTGACGGAGTCGGTAGTGGCGGATCGATATCTTCGGCCCCCTGTTGAAAAACAGGAGGGGCTGAAAAAGGAAGCGGCATGAACACGCGCGAACAATTAAACCAATATCTGCGCGGCCTCGAAACGCGGCTGAGATGGATGACAGTGTCGAAAGGAGTCGCCGCCGCACTCGGCGTCGCCCTCGGTGCAACCGTGGCCCTGGTCATGGTCACCAACGCTCTCGCGTTCTCCAGCACTAGCCTGATTGTCGCGCGCGTGGTCTTGTTCATTGCGCTCGCGGTTGCTCTCGGCTACGCACTGATATTGCCGCTGATGAGATTGAACGACCGCCGTACAGCGCGGCGCGCCGAAGCGACTTTCCCCGAGTTCGGCGAACGCTTGCTCACCTACGTCGAGCGTTCTAAACAAGAAAAGCCCGAGCCGATGCTTGAGTTGCTGGCTTGGGATACCGCCGCGATCGCGGAGAAAACCAAGGCGGAGCAAGTGGCGCCGCCGAAGTCTATCTTCGCGTTTGCAACTTCAGCGGGCGCGGCCGGCGCGGTGCTGCTGTGGCTGATTCTCGCGGGCCCCGGCTACTTCGGCTACGGCGCTTCGCTGCTGTGGGCCGGGCTCCCGAAGGCCGGTACGGCGAATTTCTACGACATCACGGTCGATCCCGGCAACAAGCTGGTGCGCCGCAGAGCCGATCAGATGGTGACCGCCCAGCTCACCGGATTTCAGGCCCCGCAGGTGCGTCTGATGGCGCGGTATCAGAGCACCTCGAAGTGGGAGGCAGCGACCATGCTTCCGCGCGCGAATGGAAGCGCGTATGAGTTTCTGTTTGCCGGATTGGCCGAGCCCGTCGAATATTACGTCGAAGCCGCGGGCGTAAAATCCAAAACATTTAAGCTCGACGTTGTCGATCTGCCCAATATCAAGAAACTGCGGGTGACCTATCACTATCCTTCCTGGCTGGGCATCAAGGACGAAGTCGAGGACCCAGGCGGCGATCTGCGCGCCGTCGCCGGCACGGTGGCGGAACTGACGATCGAGACGGACCGGCCGCTGACCAACGGCACCATCGAGCTGGATAATGGCTCGCATATTTCGCTCAGTTCCGGAAGCGGCGGAACGCTCACCGCGAAAGTCCCCATCGACAAGGACGGAATGTATCATTTCGCGGCGGTCGAGCAAGGGCAGAGCGTCCGTCTCAGCGAGGATTATTTCATCGAAGCGCGTGAGGATCAGGCGCCGAACGTGCATATCGTTCGTCCCCGCAGCGACGCCAAAGTCAGCCCGATCGAGGAAGTCACCATCGAAGTGAACGCGGACGACGACTTTGCGCTCGATGG
>JBEKBK010000575.1:0-5250 GCA_050015435.1 Bryobacteraceae bacterium | reverse complement strand
GGCCGAGCGTATTCAACCAGTGGTTGAAATCCCGCTTCATGCCGTATTTGAGGACCACGGAACAGTCAGCATCGCGCCCTTTAGAATCGTTGGCGCCCCCGCAAGTATTCCACAAAAGGAAATTGTTCTGGGGGTCTTTGCTTAGGATGCTCGGGATGTCACTCGGATCAACGATAACGGCGCCTTGCTGCTTCAGAATCTCGATGGCTTCCGCCATGACTTTGGCCTGATCGGCGTTCAGCCCTCCACGCGGTTCTTTTCCGGGCGGGGTCGCACGGTCGTAGAAAAATGCGCGGGGGATGCCTATGCGCGCACCCCTGAGTCCATCCGGTTTCAAGAAAGGGGTATAGTCTCTGCCCGCCGGAGGCGTGCATTTCTTGGTTGCGGGATCATTCGGGTCCGGCGCAGGACTCTCGAGAGCGCCGAGCATGATCGCGACATCGGTCACGCTCTTCGCCATCGGACCCGCAGTGTCCTGATCGGCGGTAATGGGTATCACGCCATAACGGCTGATGCGGCCGACGGTGGGCTTGATCCCCGCGAGCATGGTTTGGTTGGACGGGCTGAGGATCGAACCCGAGGTTTCCGTACCCACATTCCCCGCCCAGAAATTCGCCGAGGTCCCTACGCCGGAGCTGGACCCGCCCGTCTGGAGCACGGGGCGCCCGTCTGACTGGCCGTCGCGAGGGTCGCGGCGCGGATCGTAAGGATTCATCCCGAATCCGTCGACCGCATTGTAGTTGCCGGGCATCGGCGTGGGCGCGCCGGCCACCCAGTTGGCGAGCTCGGTCATGCCGGTCTTGGCGATGATGATCGCGCCCGCATCGCGCAGATTCTTCGTGAGGGTCGCTTCGTATGGCGGCATCAGCGCCTCGAAGGCGAGCGCGCCACCAGTGGTCCGCATATTGAGGGTGTGAATATTATCCTTGAGCGCGACCGGAATGCCATGCAGTGGACCCCTCATTCGGCCTTGGGCGCGTTCGCGATCCCGGGCGTCCGCCTCTTCGAGCGCTCCCGGATTCACGGTGGTGATCGCGTGCAGCCGGTCTTCATAGGTGGCAATCCGGATTAGGTACTGCGTGACCAGTTCCCGGGATGTGACGCGTCCCTGCTCCATGGCGGTCCGCATCTCGGGGATGCTGGCCTCGACTACGCTGAACTGTTTTTTCTGTCCGAACAGAGCGACTGCGGCGGAGCCGAGTGCAAATAAGACGACGAGCGCTTTCGGGAGCTTCATTCACATATTCTAAGGCCGGCCGAGGTCCCGCGCTATGATGATTGGTCATGCGGCTTACCATCGTCGGCTTTATCTTTCTTAGCCAATGGGGATTTGCAGCGGATTGGTTTTTCCTGCAAATGTCCGATCCGCAATTCGGCATGTACTCGGATAACCGGGACTTCTCCCAGGAGACTGCGAACTTTGAATTCGCGATCGCAACCGCCAACCGCCTTCATCCGACCTTCGTGGTAGTTTGCGGCGATCTGATTAATCAACCTCGTGATCCGGCGCAAACCGCCGAGTATTTACGCATCGCCGCTAAGCTCGACCGAAGCATTCCGCTCTATAATGTTGCGGGGAATCACGACGTCGGTAATGCCCCGACCGCGGAATTACTGAAAGCCTACCGCGAAAAGTTCGGACCCGATTACTACACCTTCCGGCACGGCGACTTCGCGGGGATTGTACTCGATTCCAGCCTGATCCAACACCCCGACAAGTCGCCGGACGAAGAGGCGAAACAGGAAAAGTGGCTAGAGTCTGAACTCGAAAAACTGAGTCGGGAGGGCGTACGGCGCAAAATCGTATTCCAGCACGTCCCGTTCTTTCCCGAGAACGCGGACGAGGCAGACCAGTATTTCAATATTCCGAAGGCCGCGCGCATTAAGTACATGGAGCTTTTCAAACGCTACTCCGTGCACGACGTGTTTGCGGGTCATTATCACCGCAATTCTTACGCGTCGTCTCCCACGCTGCGCGTTATTACTACAGGTCCGGTAGGAAGACCGATTGGGCCCGATCCGTCTGGAATACGCGTTGTGATTGTCCGCGAATCGCAGATCGAACACGTTTATTACGGCTTAGGCGAGTTGCCGAACCAGGTTGATCTCGGACGGTGAAGATGCTTGGCCGTGCTTGTCGGCGTGATCAGTCTTAACGCGCCTGCAAATCCGGATCAGAAGACCATCTCCGGTACTTTGAGCACTATTGGACCGAATACCCTTTCGTTGGATGAATCACAAAATCACGACTATCCATATCACGCCGCGACGGAAATCTGGCGGCGCGGACAGGATCGCGCGTCCGCTGCTCAACTTGTTGCCGACGAAAGCCTGTATGCAGCTTATACGGAAACGGCGAAGGACGGGCTTCCGATCACGAGCGCGACGGAGAGAAGCGATTCGATCGCTCTCGTCCCACATTACATCGTTGAGTACCGCGGCTGCGGCGGGCTGGCGCAAACGATTTTAGGCGATGTCATCTCAGTCAAGAATGGCGCGGGGCTCTGCGGATTGCATGTTAACGCCAAGACGGATATCTGGCGAGATGCGAGCGCGGTTAGGCTGGGGGACGACGCCGTCTCCCGGGCGGTGGCGCGGTGACCCACATATATCAGTAATCTAATCGCGCCATCGACGTGGCGCGACTGTCCTGCCGCAGCGAGAACGTAAGCACGACCGCTCCCTCACGGTCGCGGCTCAGTTGCCTATACCGAGCCGCACGCGTCAGCAAGCGGGTTTCGCCCACTAGCGGTTTGGCTGCGCGTGGCGCGGCGCTAGGAGGAGTGGTCGTGGACGATTTTCCACCCCGCTGCTGATTTTCGGAGGATGAGTGTGAATCGACCGGAGGTATCGCCACCCCCTGCAGCGGTCCTTTTGAGTTCGAATTTGCCGGTAGCCAGAGATATATCAGCCGCCAGCGTTCTAATCTCGATTTCACTGAAGGCCAACTTCCCCATGGCCTCTCGATTAGAATAGCTTCTGCGGTAGCGTTCGAGAATTGCCTGAGTGCCGCCTCGCGTGACCTCGCGGCCGATAAAAGTCGTCTCCGGAGAGTCTTCATAGTACGACGCGAATGCTGCCAGATCACCTCGATTCCACGCCGCCTCGGAATTCTTGAGTAGGGTGCGAATTTCGTCGGCTTGCGCGAAGAGCAGTGGCGTCCAGCAAAGCAGGAATAGGCGGCGGAGCATGTCGATGATTATAGTAGAACCTGGCGGCTTGAATCGTATGAGAGATCATCTACCGGAATATCTGGCCGAGTTCT
Organism: Bryobacteraceae bacterium; assembly: GCA_050015435.1. Classification (GTDB taxonomy): domain Bacteria; phylum Acidobacteriota; class Terriglobia; order Bryobacterales; family Bryobacteraceae; genus Palsa-187. The sequence goes on along the minus strand of JBEKBK010000575.1, from coordinate 1,985 downwards.
TTGGGACGGCCATCATGATGATGATCGGTATCGGCGCGATCGCGCTGATGTGGGGCCAGGGGAGCCCCATGCGATCGATAGAAATGTCCGATGGAATCCGTCGCCTGCTGACCGGCATCATGTTTGCCGGAGGAGGCACGCTCGTCGTGTTGTCGCCGCTGGGCCAGCGTAGCGGCGGTCACTTGAACCCGGCCGTGACGTGGGCGTTTTGGTGGAAGGGCCAGGTGAAGACGCCGGACGCAGTTCTGTACAGCGTGGCGCAATGCGTGGGAGCCATCGCCGGGGTCGGGATCATCGCGCTGGTCGGCGGTACCTTCGCGAAAAGCGTCCAACTCGGGCTGACCGTGCCGGGCGATGGGTACTCACCATTGGCTGCTTTTGTGGCTGAAGCAGGGATCACGTTTCTGCTGATGTTTCTGATCCTGTATTGCGTCAACGATTCGCGCGTGGCTGCAAAGACTCCCTATCTTGCCGGAGCGCTGGTTGCACTGTTGGTTTTCCTGGAAGCGCCGGTATCGGGGACCAGCCTGAATCCTGCTCGAAGCTTCGCGCCGGCGTTGTGGACGCAGTTGTTTCAATTCCACTGGATCTATTGGATCGCACCCGTGCTGGGCGCGATGGCTAGCGTGCCCGCCTTCGGCTGGCTCTTTCCCCAGAAGCGGGATGGAGGCTGCGCCAAGTTATTTCACACCGAGCATTACCGCTGCATCTTTACGAAGTGCGGATATACGCACGTCCCTGCCGGGTCGGTTTTGCTCACCCAAGGGGACGAGTCCGACAAAGCTTACGTGGTCGAGCGCGGGGAACTTGAAGTGAGAAAGCGCGGTACGAACGGAGCAGAACAGGTCCTGGCGCGGCTCGGCCCGGGCGACTGGGTGGGCGAGATGTCGCTGCTTCTGAATCTTCCGCGGTCCGCCACCGTGATCGCCACCAGGGATTCCCAGCTCCGCACGGTAACCGCGGCAAACTTCACCCACGTCATCAAGGAACATCCGGAGGAAACGCTGCGCTTACTGAAGCAGCTTTCCGCTCGTCTGTCGCAGGCCAATGACAAGCTGGTGCTTTAGTCCCGAAAGGGCCATCAAGGGTCGAGAGGGTCAAGCGGGTCCGCCTGCAAGGACTCAATCCGCGGCAAGAACTCGAGATCGAACGCAGACGTTCGCCCGAGCAATTGAAGCGGCGCATAGCCAAGTTCCTTAAGACAGCGCTTCTCGAAATCCGGATCTTCGATATAGCGGCTCTGACTCGGATCGGTCGTAATGAGCGCTTTCTTGTCGAAGGGGACGCCGTAACGATAAATTTCCCGAGCGGCGTTCCGAATATTCGTGGTGGTGTGCCTGGCGTGCGGATCCGAAGTCTTGATGCGCAGGTATTCGTCATAGAGAGCCAGAACAAACTCGTAACGGGACCTCGGAATGACCTTCATGAATGCGAATTGTTCTTTGAACCAGCCGTGGTTCGGATCTTCGAACAACTTCGAATAAGGCTCCGTGGCGACCCGCCAGGAATCCGGCAAGGGTCCGGGTTGAGCGATCCACTCCGTATAGCTGCGCAAGAACACTGGTCCGTCATCAGAAATACTGAGAACCGCCGCGCGATTCGCGGATATGTGCCCGCGCGCGCCCCATCCGCCGGTGGCGAGAACCACACCAGCAAGGAACACACAGAACGCAAGTTTTTTGATCATAAGACTCCGTTTCCGTCGGCCGCTGGTTAGAAAATGAATTTCAATCCCGTGCGTTTTGTTAAGTCCACGAATAGGTCATTGTAATTGGTATTCGCACCAGATTTGATGTTGATCTGGTTAAAGTTCTGATCCGAATGGGCGCTGGCAAGGAGGTCGCCGAGCTCCGGAAGGGCAAAACTAGGTCTATGACCGCGCGAAAGAGTTCTTATCGTAGCCGAACTTCTTGCGAGCTTTCTGCCGGCTGAATCGCCAGTCAATCTTGATCTTGTCGCGATTGACCTTCCGGTTCCAGGCGTGT
>JBEKBK010000574.1:0-5263 GCA_050015435.1 Bryobacteraceae bacterium | reverse complement strand
CACTGAAAGCGCGCTCAATCGAGCGGGTAGTGGATCAAGTTCGCCGTGCGGGGCCCGCGAAGACCAACGTCGTGTTCACGATGGATGATCCCCAACCTCTGAGGTCGCCTTCAATGAGCTCATTCAAGGGATCGGTTCAATAAGGTTGACTGGCTTTACGCGTAGTGCATGCGCCAATTCGACGATGTTGATCAAACCAATGTTGCGTTCGCCTCGTTCGACTCCGCCAATATAATTTCGATGCAGATTCGATAATTCTGCCAGGCCCTCCTGAGACAGGCCGCGCTCCGTCCGCAGTTCGCGAACGCGTCTGCCGAACAGTACGCGCGGGTCCGAGCTTCGCACCTTAAGCTATATGGTGCGGCGTGAACACTATGAGTTCTACACACTATGAGTGTGATATAAGGAAGGGGATAATCCACAACTCCATAGCGGTGCGACCGTGAAGCCGTGCGGAATTCGAGAAAGAGGAAGCTGAATCGATGCAGGTGCGACCGGGACTAGCTAACGCAGTCGATGTCGTCCGCAAACGGATTCAGCAGATCCGTGACCGAAAGGAAATCCTTGGGGAGCAGAACACAAAGGCAGCGTTGATCGATCCGATCCTGATGGCCCTGGGTTGGGACCTGCAGGAAATTGATGAAGTGCGCCGTGAATATCGCCGGAAGCCCCAGGACAACCCTGTCGATTATGCGCTGTTTCTTAATCGAACGGAATGTCTTTTCATTGAGGCAAAGTCCCTGGAGAAGGATCTCAACGATCGCAAGTGGATTTCGCAAAACTTGAGCTACGCGACAGTCGTCGGCGTGCGTTGGTGCGCGCTTACCAACGGTGACGAGTATAGAATCTATAATTCACATGCAGCAGTGGATGTGGAACAGAAGTTGTTTCGAAGTGTGCGCGTCTCGGATGCCGCCAACGCCGGTTACGTAACTGATACGCTTCACTTACTCTCCAAGGAGCAGATGCAAGGGCGGCTCTTGGATGAGCTATGGAAGGTCCATTTCATTGACGGCAACGTCAGCCGTAGCATTGAGTCGCTGCTCGCCAATGAAGACTCAGGATTGATCCGATTGATTTGCAAGAAGACCAAGGGAGTTACACCCTCTGAGGTTCGCGCGTCTCTGAAGCGGGCGAAGATCCGAATCGACTTCCCTGTGCCAGCGATCTCGGGCGCCGCGAAAGGTTCCCGATTCATGCGTCCAGTAGGCCAGAAGGCGCGGCGGACGACGGCGACCGTGGCCGATGCGACAGTTGGCGACCTGATTCAAGCTGGTCTGATTCGCGCACCATTCCGCATCGAACGAGAGCATAAGGGCGTTCACTTGACAGGGCTAGTGCGACAAGACGGCAAGGTTGAATTTGACGGGCAAGCGTACGACTCCCTTTCGACCGCGGCTGGTATGGCACGGAAATCAGTCAGCGGCGCTCCGACGGGCCGACCCTATCCTCAGACCAACGGTTGGACTTTCTGGTTGTACTCCGATGAAGAGGGTGGCGGATTACGCGAGATTGACCATCTCAGGCAGGCCTATTCGGCGCAAAGGAAATTGAAAATAGTCCCGATGAGTTGAAGCGTGCCGGGCGGGGCTCAGGGTAACCCTGCCAGCGCCCGTATGTTGGTCTGGCCGACGACTCCAACGAGCCCCCTCAAAGCGGCTGACTCGCCCCGGACTCCGGCAGGCGATGATCATTCTCCGAGTAAGAGCCAGAGTTGCCGATAACAGGAGTTAACAGGTCGCTTGGTCGCGCTTTCTACAGCGCCATTCCGGCCACTGTCCCGGATACCCGATCCAGGAGTTGAGATTCTTCGGTCTGCAGAGAGGCGTTATCTAAGGATGTACGCGTCCATCGGCGCACAACTCACGATTGCGTCACTTAGTAGTTGGTCCCGCCATCCAGTTCGTGATGACGATCAGTGTCCCATTTCGAGTGGTTACCATTGGATGCTTCTGATCTGAAAGGAGTTGATGTCACATGGTAGCCATGGTGACCGCCTTTTTCGCGTTTGTCGTCTCGCGATTCGCAAGACAACATGCATTTTTCAATATATTGGCTTCACCGTCCCTAACCGCGTCATTCGAGTGTAACATCGGGAGATGCTTAGGAACGCGCCGTGGAGCACACGGGTGTGGCTGTGTAGGCTCGGATGCGTGCCGCTGCAGTGCCGTGAGCACGGTCCCCAGCATCACGGAGGTACCACATGCGACAGAGAATCATCTCGTTATTGCCGCCCAAGCTGCGGAAGGACGGCTCAGAACAGACCGGCTGTTGTCAGACCAGTGCGCGGGGAATGGAGGTGCTCGCCATTCCTCTGTTAAACAAAGGCTCTGCATTCACCGAGGAAGAGCGGGACGCCTTGGGCCTCACCGGTCTGCTCCCGCCCGTCGTCAGCACCCTTGATGTTCAAGCTAAGTGCGCCTACCTGCAATACCAGCGACTACCGGATGCGCTCAGTAAGAACATCTATCTGACCGCCCTCCGCGATTGCAACGAAGTGTTATTCTTCCGAGTGCTCTCCGAACACTTGCCGGAGATGATCCCGATTGTCAATGACCGGACGGTGGGACTGGCGATGCAGCAGTATCACCACGAGTGCCGGCGCCCTAATGGTATGTACCTTTCGATCGATCATGCCGGTGCGATTGAAAAGGCGTTTGGAAACCTCGGCGCCGGCCCTGAGGATATCGACCTGATCCTGGCCACGGATGCCGAGCAAATCTTCGGGATCGGCGATTGGGGCGTGGGCGGGATCGAGGTCTCGATCGGCAAATTGGCAATCTACACGGCAGCGGGCGGGATCGACCCGATGCGCGTGATTCCGGTGATGCTCGACGTCGGCACCAACCGGGAAAGCTTGCTTAACGATCCGATGTACCCTGGGAATCGCCATGCTCGGGTTCGCGGAGAACGCTATGACACTTTCATCGACGCCTACGTCAAGACCGCCGCGAGGCTGTTTCCGAACGCCCTGCTGCAGTGGGAAGATTTTGGGCCCGGCAACGCTCGCCGCATCCTTGAGAAATATCGTGGCCAGTTCCGTATTTTCAACGACGATTTGCAGGGCACCGGCGCGATCACGCTCGCAGCCGCGGTCTCCGCGATGCGCGTCTGCGGAACACTATTGCGGAATCAACGCGTAGTTCTTTTCGGTACTGGTACCGCAGGCGTTGGCGTTGCGGACCTGATTCGCGATGTGATGATCAGTGAGGGTTTGTCCGCCGAAGATGCGACACGGCAGTTTTGGTGCTTGGACGTGCACGGACTGCTCACCGAGGATATGGGCGGCGACCGGCTCCACGACTATCAGGTCAAGTATGCCCGCCCGGCTGGCGAGGTAAAGGGATGGAGGCGCGAGGAGACTGCGAACGCCATCGGACTGGCTGAGGTGATTCGCCAAGTCCGGCCCACAATGCTGATCGGCACGTCGGGAACCGCGCGAGCGTTCACGGAAGCGATTGTCAGAGAAATGGCCCGGCATACCGAGCGGCCCATTATCTTCCCGCTTTCCAGTCCCTCCTCGCTCGCCGAGGCCACTCCAGCCGATCTGATCGTCTGGACCGATGGACGGGCGTTAATCGCGACCGGTAGCCCGTTCACACCGGTCACTCACAGAGGAACCACCCACGTCATTGGTCATGCGAACAACGCCATGTTGTACCCCGGCCTGGGCCTCGGGGCAATTGTTTCCCGCTCCCGCCTGATCAGCGTCGGCATGCTCGCGGCCGCGGCGAACGCGTTGTCCGGCCTTGTTGCCGTCCGGCTCCCTGGTGCGTCACTGCTTCCGCATATCGACGACTTGCGCAGCGTGGCGGTGACGGTTGCAGTAGCTGTCGCGAACGCAGCGCTAGAAGAGGGATTGGCTGGCGTCAAACTCACGGACATCGTTCAACAGGCGAAGGATGCGATGTGGCAGCCAGCATACTGCCGGATTCTAGCCAGCTGATGACCGGACGTCTGCACCCGAGCAGCCCAGCGAACCGCGATTCCTCGTTTAGTACTTGAGTCGGGAGTCTGTAGTCGCCGGACTCGCGGCTGGCCTACCGTTAGCTTGCTCAGCCAGTGGAATGAAACTGGGTCCCTCAGCTATTTGAAAGTCAGTTTCCCGAGTCCCGAAATTCCTTGCGCACTCAGGATCCGGGCGCTTGCGGAAGATCGAACGTCGTTAGCGCAAACTCCAATTCAAGAAGGTATGTTCGAATCCATTCCCTATCTGCTGTCTCGATTAGATCCTCTATTAGCGGCAGGAGGCGGTGCACGGCCTCAACGGTTTTCTCGCCTTTTTCCTTAGCTGCCTCGCGCCCCCTGCCGTCTTTCGCGGCGATTTGTAGGAATGTTAGCGCGATTGCGATGTCGGCTTTGATGGATGCGCTTTGGTATACAGCCGTCCGGCGCAGCCGCTCAAGTTCGTTCGGGTCGTCTTTCGTAAGCTAGTCCTTATGCTGAGTCCGCTTCAGCACTGTCAATTGGCAGTTGAAACAGGTAGCATCAATACCAGTGGCTCGCAAGACGACGGTATCGAAATACTTGGCTGGGATCGGCCGCAAGGGCGGGAAAGCCAGCGGCAAGGCGCGGATGGAAAAGCTCACGCCAGAGCAGCGCGTAGCAGTCGCCAAGAAGGCCGCCGCCGCCAGATGGGCGAAACCGGTTACCCAAGGCGATCTTAAGCGGCAAGCAGCGTCTCAGGTCGCTGAATGGACCGCTGACCGGGTTGCTCAGATGGGCGCGGAGAAGATCAACTCGAGGATAGCGGGCGGGGCCACTGTGAAGCCCGGGAAGCTGAAGTTTGACAAGAAGCTAAAGATGGCCACGGCGGCGAAGAATGCCCCCGCGCGCCCCTCCGTGCCGGTGGTGGCCGCAAAGAAAGGCAAAGCTCAGCCTCGACGACGTAAACCCACACTGTAGAAGCATGGTATCTCTAGGGCGAGCCCTTTATCAATCAATCATCGGAAAGCTCAAAAACTTGCCGGAAGGGGAATTGGGATCGCCTTTCCCGCCGACTGCGTTCGTAGAGGAAGAAACAGCTCTGTTGAAACAGATGCGCGACACTCTCTGGGACTCCCAGCCTTCATTGGCGGATGGCGGCACTCTTCCGCTGAAATCAAAATAACCAAATAATCTGGTCTCGGAATTCCTACCGAAATGAAAAGCATTCTATCGGGAGTGCTCCGGCGGGAGAACGGTGTGGTGCAAGGGGATGGTCGGGCCGGAGTACTTCCGATAGAATTCATTGAACGGAGCCGGAACAAGTCTCTGGGTATTG
>JBEKBK010000573.1:0-5293 GCA_050015435.1 Bryobacteraceae bacterium | reverse complement strand
AGCCCATCGCCCTCACTCATGCGTTCCTTGAACCGCTAGGAACGGTTGGTATTCATCCCGTTCTCGTCGTATCGATAAACAATGGCCTGGTCCAAGGCTACGTGACCCAGAGTTTGCACAGAAAAGGCAAGGAATCGCCACAGGACCCATCCGCGTTATTCGAGTCGATCCGCAAGAACGCGGCCGCGATGGGCTGGCCCGGTATGGAAGTGACCGGTTTTCCATCCCGAATCCGGAACGAGTTCAAGAGCGGAGTCCTGAATCTCGCCGTTCCCAAATTCAACTTCCGACTCGCATTCCTAAATGGCGACGGCTCCTTCGAATTGAATGGCGAGCAAGTGGCCTTCCGCGCATCGGCGGTCGCGAAAGTTCCGGGCCTCGATCCCGTCATCCTCAACATCGACCGGAGCGCCGCCGGACAGCTCTACGGCAGCGCCTCCGTGCCTTTGAAGTTCAAGAGATTCACTGGCGCGATCCAGGCGAGGTACAAAAACGGGCTGGTGGAAGTCGGCGGCACGGCTTCCTACCTGGATGAGAAACTCAGCGGCGCCGTGACCTTCCTCGTAACCGATGCAGCCACTGCCCAACAGGTAGCCCTGGAACATTTGGGAGTCGACGCGATTAAGGCAGCGGCCGGTCAGGATGCTCCTTCCCAAGCACGCCGTGAGGCCAAAGGGGTTGCTATTGCAGGTTGGGGCCACCTCACATTCCGCTTCACGGACTGGCTGAAAGGAACGGCCGACGTCGTAGTCGACGGTCAAGGCCACATCACCGTGATCGGCGAAATCCGCCCCGATAAGGAAGTTCCGCTAATGGCGCCCAAGCCATTTCACAAGAACCTCGTCACCCTGCCGATCCAAGCCGAATATGGATTGCCCTACGTGGGTGGAATCGGTCTGGAAGCGGATATCATCCTGGATTTCAATGCGACCGTCGGACCCGCCAAACTCTACGACATCGTGGCTGCCGGACGTTACTCCACCGACCCGCGCATCGCCCGGGAATTCACCTTCACCGGTTCTTTCAACCTGTCGGCTTATGCCGAACTGGCTCTCACGGCAAATGGCTCCCTGGTCGTCACCATCCTGAGCCATGACATCAAGGCCGGCGCAGGCATCACGGCAACTGCAGGCGCTCGAGGCTACGTCGATGCGCGGCCAACCGTCGGTTATCGCGAGAAGCTCTCACCCGAAGAGGGCGGCAAAGGCGAATTCTACTTCAAGGGGCATGCCGAGATGGCTGCCCAGGCATACCTCGGACTCGAAGGACATCTGTTCATCCAGCTCAACGCTCCTTGGTGGTCTCCCATTTCGGACCACTACTGGCCGTGGCCCGTCGGGTCGCTGGAATACGTACTCGGCGACATTGGAATCGGCATGGACGTCGATCATGTGATCGGTTCGGGGAAAGTTCCGGACGTTCAGTTCGGCAAGGTATCATTCGACAGCGACAAGTTCATGTCTGACGTCCTGGATGACAAGGTACCGAGCAAGAGCAAGGGCGAGCAGAAGGGGAAAACCACGTGGCGAGGCGTGGAACCCGAAAAACCCGTACCGGCGCCGGGGCCCAAGGCGATTGCGCCGCCCAAGGCCGCAGGCCCCAAAAAACCTGCCATAGGCAGGCAAACTGCAAAACAGAGCAAGGCCAGCGACCCAGCCGCGGCGAAGGCGTGGAAGACCGCGCTGGCCGATCTGCGAGCTTTGGCTGAGTCATCGAGAAACAAGCCGCTCGGTCCCAGCGAACTCGAGAACGCCATCGCTACGTTCAGGAAACGTCACAACTTCACCAAACTCAACGTGGCGTCACGCGGCGAGGAGTGGGTACTGCACGCCGAAGTGGCGGGCGTGCAGGGCAGTATCAGGCTTAAGCGGCGCGGTGACGCAGCGAATTCCGACGATCGCACGCCCGAACAGAAACAGGCCGATCTGAACTCGGCCATGTCGGAAGCCGAGGCGGCCTCTAAGGAATCGGACGCCACCGCCGACGAGGTCGAGGAAAAGCTTCCCGGGATCAAGAAACGCTATCGGTTGAACGTGCTTGTCTTGCGTCCGTTGGCTGACGGTGACTTCGACCTTCACGGCGAATTGAATCCCAAGAAGGACGACAGACTTCCTCCGTTCTCCATAAAAATTGAGGGCGAGGCAGGCGCTTACAAAGATCTCGTGAAAAAAGGGAAACGAAAGGACAGAATAACCCCGGACCACGAGCCACAGCACGCTCTGATGTCCTACGTATCGGATCTGACGACTTACCGGTTCGCGGGTTTCCGAAAGCCGTTCCAAGGAACGCCAGTCGAGAAATATTCTCATGGGGAAGGGGTATGTCTCAATATGTTCGTGGAGCGCCATTATAAGACCAGAACATATGGAGCCTCGCCGAAAGCCGCGATCGATAAGATCCGCACGAGCCTTAACAACGATCTGCCGCCGAACTCTCCGGTCGAAAAGGTACAGAACAAGGTCAAAGATCTTGTGAACGAGGAACTGGCGGCAGACCAAAAGAGGGTCAAGGAGATCTACGCCAGCGCCAAAGTTCCGCAGGGGACGAAAAATCGGGTTGAGGAGGGAAGCAAGAAGGTCAAGAGCCTAAACCGGGATTGGTGGCTATAGGTAATTGCTCATGATTCCCGTCTCCTGCATCATGCCGACCTATGACCGCCGGCGATTCATCCCTGCAGCGATCGAATATTTCTTGCGCCAGGACTATTCGGATGCGGAACTGGTGATCGTCGACGACGGCGCCGACCCTATCGCGGACCTGGTGCCCGATAACGGCCGCATTCGCTACCTTCGCCTGCCCGAACGCACCAGCGTCGGGGCCAAGCGCAATCTCGCCTGCGAGCAGGCGCGCGGCGAAATCATCGTTCACTGGGACGATGATGACTGGCACGCGCCGCATCGAATCCGCTACCAGGTAGAGGCTCTGCAACAGGCCAGACTAGACGTTTGCGGGCTTCGCACGCTTCTGTTCTTCGATTTGAATACCGGGCGCGCGTGGAAATACGGTTACCCGCCGCAGTTGCGGTTCTGGATTTCCGGAAGTACACTCTGTTACACTCGCGCCTTCTGGGCCGCCCATCGATTCGAGAACATCAACGTCAGTGAGGACGCGCGATTCGTATGGCGGGGGCGGCCGGAACGTATGCTGGTGCTGCCCAAGTTCGATTTTCATATCGGCATGATTCATTCCGGCAATGTCAGTCCAAAAACCACTCAGGGCTCTTACTGGTCGGCGCTGGACACCGACGAGATCCGCCGCATCATCGGCCGCGACTGGGAGCGCTATTCGGCCGGTGGCCCTCCTCAATGTGCGGTCGCCCATCGAGATTCTCATGATCAAAGGAGTATCGCTATGATTGCCATCGCCAGGAATTCAGACCTGTCGCTCCCCGAATTCGGGGCGTTCAACCACGCACAACAGCTTCCTTGGATGAGACGATGGGAACTTCCTTTCGTGCTCTTCCAGGCACGATTAGGGAATACCATGTCCGTGCTGGACTGCACCATTAATCCGGCAAATTTCCAAGAGCGGCTGGGACGACTCTATCCGCACGTTCTGTACCGGCACGCGAGCCCCATTCAGCGCGGCCTGTTCGTGCCGCCGATGGGTGTTCCGGATGGCGGCTTCGATCGCGTGATTTGCGTCAATACGCTGGAGCATCTGTTAAAGGCGCAACGCGAGATGCTGGTGGCGGCGATGGTGCGCAAGCTGAAACCGAACGGCCGGATCGTGCTCACTTCCGACTATTATTTCGATTCTTCCTGGGATAATCCGGCGTTTCTTCAGAGCGGCTTGATGCGCCGCGACCGGACCGAGATCTTCAACGGATTCAATAAAATCGGTTTCGCGGACTACCTGGAACTTATGTCACGGCACGGCCTCCAGTCGCTAGGGGAGCCAATCGCCGATCCCGCCGAAGGCGACAAAACGCTCTATCGCAATCCCGATCCCCATCCGCATGCCTCTATCGCCGGCGTGTTCGGCCGGCCTGATAACGAGTCCACGCCCGGCAAGAAAGTCTTGCTGGCCTTATTGAGCTGGAACACGCGCGATATATGTCTGGATTCACTGCACGCATACATCCGGGAGGCCAAAATGCTTCGCCGTCTGGGACACGAAGCCGAGATCTGTATCTGCGATAACGGCTCCAAAGACGGCACACCTGAAGCTTTGCGCCAATTGAACGATCAGGTGGACGTGCCGCATCATTTCATCCTGAACCCCGAGAATCGCGGGAACAGCATCGGGCGCAACCAAATCATCGAACATATGCTGGCGGCCGGCGCGGATTATGTTCTTTTTCTCGACGGGGACATCGAGGTGGTGCCTTTTTCCAGCTTTGGGATGCTGCGATACATGGAGAATAATGGGGTACAACTCGGATGCATCGGAGCGGATTCCAGTGGCCAGACGCCCGTCCGAGGAAACGCGAGCGCTTTCTGGTACGCGGTCGATAGCGGACGGGTCGAGACCACCAATCTGGTCGCGTGGACGCAGTACGGCCTGTTTCGCCGTGAAGTGTTCGAAGACGGTATCCGTTTCGATCATTCGGCCCCCTTCGACCGCGCCGGATGGGGGTTCGAAGATAACGATCTCGCGTTTCAGATGGATCTGAAGGGTTATCTGACCCAGCGTTTCTTCGGCATGGTGTACCTCCACCGCGCGGCGCGGTCGTCCATTCGAATTATGCGAGACCAAGGTATAGACCCGGCGCCGTTGTACGCGCAACGCAAGGAATACGTCATCCGCAAGTGGTCGACGGTTCCGCGGATCAACAACGGACCACTGGCTGACGTGCGCCGTGTGCAGATGCCGTCATGAGGGCGGCCCTTGGAAGGGCAGTCACAGCAGTTAAGAGAGAATTGTCCTCGTTCGGTGAGTCAGTTACAGCCGGAGCCCAATGCGCGAATCCGCCGCCCGTTGCTTATGTCTAAGCAATAGGAACATGCTACTGTTCCGCCTCTGCTGGAAGTGGAGAGAGCGTTCAACCGTTAAGATAACGGAGAGAAGGCTTGAAGAAACCAAGAAAGCACTACACCGCAGAAGAGAAAGTCGCCCTTTGTGACGCCCATGGACATGCTCGCGGGCCGCGCCAAACCCTCGAACAGATCCAGCCCGGCTGCACTGCGCCGAAACGCCGCAAACGTTTGTCCAGTTAATTCGTGGACACTATGAAGATGATTCTATCGGGGGTGCTCACGGGCGAAACCTCACGCGGGGCAGCACCGCCGGCGTGAGCACTGCGGATAGAATCTGTTGAACTGAGCCGCCCGGGATTTGGCAGGGCAATTGC
>JBEKBK010000572.1:0-5301 GCA_050015435.1 Bryobacteraceae bacterium | reverse complement strand
CTCCAACTGGTAGCGTCGTCGATCATGCGCACCAGATACCGCACTGGCCCGCGACCTTCCAACCAATCGTGCTCGGAGGTGTCCCACTGCACCAACTCGCCGAACCCGCTGCGCCGCGGCCGCCAGCCGTGCACCTCCTGGATTTTGCGCGAACCCGGCTGCCACATTCCGGCTTCGGTCATCCACCCGCGCAGCGTTTCCTTGCCCACTTGAAGCGGATGCAGCTTGGCCAACTGTTGAGCCGCGAAGGTTGGCCCGAAATCGTGCCAGTCCGGCTCCCGCAGAATCACCAACGCCTGCTTCTGTGTTTTCGCCGCCAGCTTGCGATTGGAAGCTCGTCCCCGCAGCCCATGCACCACCACGTTGTCTCCTTGCGTCTTCATCCGCCGCAGTAGCTTGCGCACCCAGCGCTCACTGACCCCCATCCGTTCCGCTGCTTCCCGCTGCGTCATCTTCCCGTCGCGGGCTCTCTTCAACCAGTCCAGCCTGTCCCGTTCCTCTTGGCTCATCGCGATTCGTTCCATCCTTCAGCCTCTCGGCTGTCAATAGGAACTTTCTACTTGGCTCAATTAGGAACTTTTCACTTGGCCGCGACATTGAGACGCGATCTCTACATTCTCATAAGAGACATCTGATATCATTCATCACAGTTCACTTGCGGGACATCACGAGATCGATGACGCGAGGACCGAACACAAATCGGAAGAAGGCGGATCGAGCAGTACGGGCACAACGGCAAGAAGCGACTCAAACAACCGCCCGTGCGCTCTTCTATGGACGCATCAGTGCTTCGTCGACGACGGCCACACCCAGGCTGGCTAGCGCTGGGGAGTTGGGGTGTCGAAGGAAAGGGCCGAGTTAGGGTCGCACATAAGTTGGCCGGGCGTGCGGGAACCTTACTGATTTGCTCGACACTCGCGCTGGCGCAGCTTCCGCCATCGATCACCGAGTACCCGATACCCACTCTCAGCTACCCGGACGGGATCACCGCGGGACCCGATGGGGCGCTGTGGTTGGCCGAGCAGGACAGCAATAGCATCGGGCGGATCACCACCGCCGGGGTCATCACCGAGTACCCGATACCCACTCCCACTCCCGGTAGCGGCCCGGTCTGGATCACCAGCGGGCCGGATGGCGCGCTGTGGTTTACAGAAACAAATGCCAACCAGATCGGGCGGATCACCACCGCCGGGGTCATCACGGAGTTTCCGATCCCCGTTGGCGGTAGCTTCGCGACCGGGATCACCCGCGGGCCGGATGGCGCGCTGTGGTTTACCGAAACAGATGCCAACAAGATCGGGCGGATCACCACCGCCGGGGTCATCACCGAGTACCCGACCCCCACTCCCGATAGCGACCCGATCGGAATCACCAGCGGACCGGATGGCGCACTGTGGTTTACCGAGTACGACGGGAACCAGATCGGGCGCGCGGGGCCGGGAATTAGCGAAGTCCCGATAGTTGCCAGCGGAGGCGTGCTGAATGCCGCCAGCTTCGCGACGGACGCCAATGGTCATGGAACGGCAGTCGCGCCGGGATCACTCGTCCAGATATACGGAACCTTCCCTGGGGCGGCGGCGCAAGGTCCCGCTAACGCACCGCTGCCCACCACCCTCGGAAACGTAAACGTTATGTTCAACGGGATTTCCGCACCGCTAAGCTTGGTGTCTCCCACCGGTTCATTTCCGTTTATTAACGCCCAAATTCCGTTCGAGCTGCTGACTGCGGGACAAACGTCTGCCACGGTGAGTGTTGCTGTGACGGTCAATGGATTTGTTTCGGTGTCTCAGCCAGTCCCGGTAATGCAGGCTGCTCCTGGCATTTTCACAATTCCACCGAACGGCCAGGGCAACGCCATTTTGGTGTTTCTCGATCCGACAGACCAGACCGCTAGGATTGCAGCACCGGCCAGCGCTTCGATCGGCTATCCCACGGGCCCGATCCCGCGTGGCCAAGGCGGATTCTTTTATGCCACAGGGCTCGGCAACATGACGCCGCCGGTCGTAGATGGCGATGGTGGATTGGGGCCACCCGTCGCTACGCACACTGCCAACGCGACGCCTATTGTGCTGATCGGTGGCATCACGGCAGCGGTTCAGTACGCGGGCCAGGCGCCCGGATATCCGGGCGTGAATCAGATCAACATCATTGTTCCAAGCAACGCTCCGACTGGCAACGCCGTCACGCTGCAGGTCAGCTCGGCCGACGGCACCGTTACCAGCAATACAGCGACCATCGCAGTCCAATAGCGTAAGCCGGGGCGATGGCGGCGCCCATCGGAGAACCCCGGATTATTTCACTGCTTTGCGGGCTGGTGCTGAGGCAATTTCGCCGAAGGCCCGCTGCTTGGCCTCTATCCGAAAACCCTCTACTACTGCTTTTCGAGCGTCAACCCGATCGGGATAGTCTTCCCATCCGGAATCAGTTTCCTCTCGATCGTCTTGTACCCGCTCATCCTGATCGTGACGGTCCGTGGAGCGTCGCCTTGCTTTAACAATACGAATGCAACCGGTGAAACTCCCATTTTATTGCCGTCGATGTCAACCTCTGCACCAGGAGGAACAGTCACGACGGCGCACTTCGATGCTTCGCCGTTTTTTATCAACTCGGCCAGCTCTTGCGGATTATAGACGCGTCCCACGTTTGCCAATGATGCGGCGGCGGCCGGCGAACCCTTGGAGGCTTCCGAGTTCGTCGCCAGCCCTTCAAGCAACGGATTCGCGTTGGTCGGCTGCGATGGCGCGATCATCGGCGCTATCGTGGCTGGCGGATACATGTCAAAATTTTTGCATCCCTTGATGCCATCCGCTTCGCGGGTTGTAATGTCTCCAGCTTTCTTGTCGATGGTTGTGCGATATACAGCCACGCAAGGGTCGGCCACCCTTAATTTCTGCTCAGCTAATGCGAGTTCGGCTGCTTGCCGTTTTCTGCAATCGTCTCGTACATCGGCCTCAACTGCTTTGTTTTGGGATTTAAGGAGGCGCCGATCGTGCCCGAGGGGCATGGTATCGCAGTAACCCACCAGGTATTTCTTAAATTCTACATCGTGCTGGTAGTATTTATGTTCTGGCGATTCGAGCGGGTCGGCTGCCGCTTGGCGGGTGGTGATCGCAGAAGTGTTCTTATCGATGGAGGCGTCGGCTGCTGCCAATTTCTGCCGAGCTAGAGCTAGTTCGGCTGCCTCGTCCTTACGGCACTGAGCCCGCGTCCCCCTCAGGATGTTGTCCGGAGCCGCCGGAAGGATCATGGTATCGCAGAAGTGCTGCTCGATCATCTTCTGGGCAACGTCCACTGCCATCCGTAAATTTCTATGTTCCGGAGATTCGCCCGGTTCAGCCGACTGAGCCGACGCGATCATGCCTATGATCAGCAGCAGGCACACACGCGCAGTGTTCATAGTTTTACCTTTGCTCCTCTTTCGCGGGCGGTTTGCTTTGGCCGTTCCATCCTTTCCCGGTTCGTCTAAGTAGAAAGCACAGCTGGCTATGAGAAACGACGCCGAGAGTATATATGAAGATTATATATGGACCAGGAGGCCCCTATGCTGCACTTTGAATGGAGAAGAGTGGTCCGCGACTCACTGCGAATCGAAAGCAGCAAGAAGCGCTCCTGGCTCTTCTTCAGAGACTACGGCGGGAGGCCGGGCTGCGCCAGGTGGACATGGCGCGCGAGCTAGGTAAGCCACAGGCTTTCGTCAGCTACTACGAATCTGGGGCACGCCGCCTCGACATGCTTGAGCTACGGCAAATCTGTGGCGTGCTGGGCCTCTCGCTCGTTAGCTTCGTTCGTCGATTCGAAACCGCGTTAAAGCGCGGCGATAGAACGTGAAGCCCTCCGGGATCGCGATTCCGACCCGTTTGCCCCAAAGTGCAAGAAAGCAATGTCCTATACCGCCACTCTCAGCTTGATCGCATCGTTTGGCGCGTTCACAAGGTCCTGCCGGGTACCCAGATACCGTTCCGTCGTCTGAACCGATGCGTGGCCCAACAGCAGTTGGATCTGCTCAAGCTCGCCGCCGGCCGCCCTGCACAACTTCGCGCATGAGCGGCGAAGGTCATGAGGCGCGATGCCGGGAATCCCGATGTCCGCTGCATACCCGCGTAGCATCTGCCAGACGACCTTTTCGCCCAGGCGTTCGCCAGTAACGCAGCCGGCGCGCTTCACCGGGCGGAATACGTGGCCGTCGGCCACACCTGCCGGTACTGTCCAAGCGTCGATCGCCGCTTTCACCCAGGTCGGCATCGGTGCGGTTCGGACGCGACCGTGCTTCCCAACGAGATCGACGATGCACCAGCGGCCATCGCGCTGCTGGACGTGCGCGAACGTGAGCGCCGCCACCTCCGATCGCCGCAGGCCGCAGCCGAGCAGGACAGCGAGGATGGCCCGATCGCGCAGGCCGCGCACCGTTGCTATGTCGGGGGCGTTGAGGAGTGTCTGAGCCTGCCGCTGCGAGAGCCAATTTCCCACCCGGATGCCTGTCGATTTGACGCTTTTCACGCGGGCGATGCCGGCTGCCAACTCAGGCGCAAGCAGCCCATTGTCTGCCGCCTCCGCGGCCAGCTTCCGAATCGCCGACATGCGGATGATGATGGACGACGAGCCCAGCTTGCGGTCTTCCAGCGATACGCGCCATGCGCTCACGGTGGCCTTGGTGAAGCCCGGCCGCGGCGCCTGCTGGAACCAGGCATAAAACTCGTTCAGCGCCATGTTGTACACCCGTTTCGTGATCGGCGAGGAGACGCTGTCGAGCACGAGCGTCTTCAATTTCTGCCACTGCGCGATCTTTTCAACTGCAATCAATTCGGTCATTTGCGTCCTCGTTATTGGGCATTGTCGGCAGGTACGTCATGTGGACATTACCTCAGGGTGGCGGGGACATCAATATGAAACTGCGTTTGGACCATAGCTGGAGCTGATCTACTCAGATGTGGCCTAGTCACGCTCGATACCGAGGCTCATCACCACCGGTTCCGGTACTTCCTCAAACTCCAGGCGACTAGTTTGATGAAGTTCCAGGCGGGCCATTCGAGCGCGCCAATACAGCGCCAGCAGAATGCTTATTAGCAATATTGCCGAGCTAGTGTTTTGTAAGGACCAGCTCACGAGGGTGCTCAACATGAAAACGTACAGAATGACCGCAGTCGAATACATCATGGCGGTCTCGATAATCGGCCGGCGGCCTGGAAGGTAGGAAGAGGTGAACGGCACCCGCTCAAGTTGAATGAGCAGCAGTTCCGTGAGCGATAGCGAAGGCAGCGCACACGCAACGCTGGCAATAAAACCGGTGCGGGCTCCGAGCAG
>JBEKBK010000571.1:0-5304 GCA_050015435.1 Bryobacteraceae bacterium | reverse complement strand
AACTAATCGGAAGTTCATAGAAGAATGGCTTCACGTGTTCTCGGCCTCGCTCGATCGCCAGGACTGGTCCGCGCCGAGTCGCGTGCAGACATCTATCGCTCACAGGGGAAACAACAGTCAAGGCGAGCCTTTTGGAATGGCGCGCCGCAGTTCCGCCATCGCGCGGCTACTTTGCGGGTGATCTCGGGGGATCCGAGTAATGAAGGGCTCGACCGTTTTCGCGAACTTCCCGTCGTTACCTATTCCGTTCATCAGGGTTTGTCAAATCTCCCCACGGGGCCTGTTCTGGCGGCGAAAGATGGAAGCATCTGGATCGGTACGCGCAATGGCCTAAACCGGATGAACAACCGCCAGGTTACCGGGTACGATCAGCGCGGCGTTCGCGCAAAGGATGGGCCGAATGAGATCGCTGTCAGCGGCCTTCCGGATCATGGGTTGGGGTCGCTCTTTCAAGACTCTCGCGGGCGCGGCCTTCGTCTGGTTGCTCGCCTCATGTTCCATCTGGGTTATTAGAAAACGACGCTGATGAACATTCTGAATCGCTTTGCGTGTCCGCCAAAGGAGGCGGGTTTATGGATGTTCTGACTGCGACGAAGGATTTCGAGATGTCGGTCGGCCGCCGCATTCCGGTGGTGAAGAACCAACTCTCGGACAAGCATAAGCTTATGGCGGCAAGCCCGGTTCAGTTTCTCCGCGGCACATTCTATAAATGGGCGCAATTGTTTCCGGAAGCTTGCCAGGAGCTGCATAAAGCGCCTGCGGTGCTGGCGGTTGGCGATCTGCACATAGCAAGCTTCGGCACGTGGCGGAACATTTTTGGCCGCCTGACCTGGGGCATCGACGATTTCGATGAAGCTTACTCGTTGCTTTATACCAATGATCTGGTGCGATTGGGCGTCAGTGCGGTCCTTGATGCCTCGGAAGGGGAAATCAAGGTCGGCTTGCGAAATGTTGCCGAAGTCATTCTGGACAGATACCGTTCCGGCCTCACTGAGGGCGGACGGCCCTTTGTCCTTGAAGAGAAACATAAGTGGCTGCGGAAAATTGCGCTCGACTGCCTGGATATACCGGCGGCGTTCTGGAAGAAAATGGACGCCCTGCCCGCGACTCGCAAGGACATGCCCGCCGATGCGCGGAAGGCGATCGCCCGCCTGCTACCGGCACCGCAACTGAAATACCGGGTCGTTCGTCGCATAGCGGGCATCGGCAGTCTCGGCCATCCCCGGTACGTGGCTGTGGCCGACTGGTGCGGAGGCCAGATCGCCCTGGAAGCGAAAGCGGCAGTGCCGTCCACGTGTGCCTGGGCCAGGCCCGGGGGGCTCCGCAGATTTACTACCAGGTGATGCTGGAACAGGCGATCCGCTGTCCCGATCCGTTTGTGCGCTTATGCGGCAAATGGCTGGTTCGCCAGCTGGCACCCGATTCCTCGCCGATCGAAAGCGAAACGATGAGGGGACAGCGGGATCAGGACAGGCTGCTTCATGCCATGGCCTGGGAGACGGCGAATGTCCATCTCGGCACAACCCGGGCGACGCAGCGAGTCATCGCGGACCTGAAGGGCAGGTCCGGCAAGCGGCTGCGCGCCGCTGTCAGGGACATGGCCGGGAAGACCGTCGACGACTGGAAGGAATGGAAAAATTCGCACCGCGCCTCGTGACATTCTCTAGCCTGGGTCGCCGCGCGGCACCTCTCTCGTCGGAAACGAATTACTATGACATGACGCGGGGACGCTTGCCAGAGCCGACGATAAGTTTTCCTTTGGACCCGTCTGGCATCTCCAGAATGATCGGATCGCAATGTGCCCTGTGAAGCCCGCGCTCCAGATCCGCCAGACGTTTTTCGAGACTCCTCATATAACTTTCCTTTCCGTCCCTAACACTGTCAAACGAATTTGAGGCGCGCGCCGGAATCACCAATCGTCCCGCCGCGTCCGAGGAGCAAAAGTGCTTGCAAGGCGTGCGGTGGTTTGTAAGAGACCCCACGCTTCACTGCAGGCGCCGTTCATCAACTGGACTTATGGAAAACGTCTTTCTGGATCTCCGCCTGGACATTTTCTGGGAACACCCGGATAACCGTGGCTGGGCGATGTTATTCACGATGTGGGCGAAAAGTTCCAAGTTTCGGGGCGCGTGGGACAAAGTGCACCACACCTTTGGAATTCCTTTCGAGTATTTCTGTGGGGCGCGTCTGGGCCTGCCGGTTGACGATCATGCGCGGCGTGTATGAATCCGCCATAGTCCAGTAGGTAGTCACCCCCGGCCGCAGATTTCGCTGTGCTACCGTCGGCGAAGTAGAGGATCACTGGGTCCGCTATCATTCTGGCTTCTAGCGTCCGGAGGCGTCTTTCAAGTCCCTTAGCCGAAGGGGCGCTCTTGAAAGGGAATGAAAGGAAATGTAATGCCCCGCGTTTTGTGCTCCCCTGCCGCCGTGACCTCACGGTCCGGTCGCGTCACTTAAGTCATTGAAACTTATGCCAATTGCCCTTCCGGTACGCCCGCCCGTTCGAGCGGTGGCAATGTTACCCGGAAGTAGGTCAGGCCAATGGTTTCGCCCTCGTGCCTCGGATAGCGACCGAACGACCACGCTTCCAGGCGGTTCATCATCACGTTCCACACGATCAGGCCGAAAAAGAAACGGGCCATGTCCCAGTCCTGACCGACCTCTTCATAAATGCGCTGGTACGGTTTTCCGATCCAGTCTGCCCCCCTGGCGATCCAGGAGCGGTATCTTCAGATCACCAAGCCGGTGCTTCGCGTGTCGCAGACGACCGATGACATTCTGGACCGGAGGCAACTGCCGGAGGAGTTCCCTATCGATCCAGGCGACCGCCGCGAATTCGGCAGAAGTCCCCTCGCACGCGGGCTCTACTTCTGGCCTGTGCGAGGGCCGCGTGTTTCTGGATAGCGAACCATCGCTTGCCGCGCAGATGTCCCACTTGTGGGCTAAGTCGAATGGCGCGCCTCTGCTGGGTCATCTACTCGATGTCTGCCGGCAGGCGGCGAGGTTTCTGAATGCGTACCGTCCTGCGTGGCCTCTGAGGGATGGGGGGCGGATCTGGGCCGTATTCTGGCCTACGCGAGCCTGATGCATGACTTCGGAAAGATTCACCCGGCTTTTCAGATTGCTCTTCGGGATAAGGACAAGCCCTTCAAGAATCGCCATGAAGTGCTGAGTCTCGCGTTCCTGCATTGGCTGGAGATTCCGGAGAGCGAGTTCCCGTGGGTTGCCGCCACAGTCGTCACGCACCACAAGGGATGGCCGGAGATCGAGTGCCGCTTCCAAGATGCGGCCTCCGAGAACACAGACCTTGGAAAATTGTGTAGGAGTATTCTCGACGAGGACACCAAGCTGCTGTGGGAAGTGCTCCCGCAGTCCCGCGATTTGTTTCGTGAATGTGAATGGGCATTCTTCGAGCCCTACCCGGTGAAGCCCTTTACAGTTCTCGATTACGGAACATGTATCGAGGATACATTGGATAGACTGCGGAGTTTCTTTCGTAATCTGAGTGGCGCCAGGGCGCGGCCTATGCGTCCCGGCGTGCAGGTGGCACGGGACTGGAACGCTGCACTAGCCGCTGTTCATGCACGCGGATGGATGTTGAGTGCGGATCATCTTACAAGCTTCGGGCCGCGCGCTGTCGAGCGGAAGCTTCAAGACCCGCGTGAGGTGAACGCTCTTTACCCCGGATTCCATTGGAGGCCGCATCAACTTGACTTGTTGGCCCAAACTGGCTCGGCCCTCTTGATCGCCCCCACCGGTAGCGGAAAGACGGAGGCGGGACTTCTATGGGCTGCCCGTCAAGCGGAGGCCTGCACCAGCGGACGCTTTTGCATTCTTCTGCCATACCAAGCCTCTCTCAACGCGATGCAACGCCGGTTGATCCGGAGGCTTGACGCTTCCGCTGAAGACCATCCTTCCCGGTGGAATGAGATCGTTGGCCTTTTGCACGGCCGGGCCGCGCGCCATCTCTATGAGGCGTTTATGGAGCGTGACTTTGCGCCGTCGGCCGCGGAACTCCACGCTCGGCAACAGAACGATCTGGCGCGCTTGTTCGCTGCGCCACTCGCGGTGAGCACGATCTTCTCGCTTGTGCGCCTGCTCTTTGCTACGAGGGGAGCCGAACGCCTTTTTTCTACTTACAGCGGCGTAAGGATCGTCGTGGATGAAATTCACGCACACACACCGGAGGTGACGGCGCTCGCGCTGGCGGTGCTGGAGTTTCTCCAGGACCATCTTGGCGCGCGCGTGCTCTTCATGAGCGCCACCGTGCCGCCGCATCTCGAACAGGCTCTCTCCAAGACCCTAGGCGTCCACCGGGTTCCTCAACAACCACCCTGGGGCGAGACGGCGCGGCATCGTTTGAATATTTCCCCGAATCACTGCCTGAGCGACCTGGCAATCGATGCGATTGTGGCTGCCGCGGCGCGCGATTCGGTCCTGGTGGTTGTGAACCAGGTGCGCCGGGCCATTCAGCTCCGGGAGCGGCTGGAGACGTTCGGGCCAACTCAATTGCTTAACTCCCGGTTTCATTTCGCCGACCGGGCGCGGATCGAAGCCGATCTCAGCCCCAAGTCAGGCACCGTCCTGGTCGCCACGCAAGCGGTCGAGGTATCGCTCGACGTCGATTTCGATTTCTGTTTTAGTGAACTCGCCCCAGTCGAATCCCTCGCTCAGCGGTTCGGACGGTGCAATCGTCGAGGTCTGCAGTCCCATCCCGCTCCGGTCTCTGTGTTCATGTCGTTCCCGGATCACAATCGAGGTCACCTTCCGTATGGCGAAGCACATCTGGAGCTGGTGCGCGAAGTCCTGGCCAATTTTCTGCAGGGTCAGGCGCGCGACCTGGGCGATAGAGACGTTCACGATTTGCTCGCGCGTTCGTATCCGCAGGAGATGCAAGATGCGCTGGCACGTGAGATATCCGAGAAGGCTCGTCGCGTGCGCCAACTGTTCCTCGACGACTGGAGACCCTTTGGCCTAACAACCAGTGAGGAGCGTGCTTCCCTCGAAAAGCGATGGGAGGATTTGTTTGACGGAGCAGAGGTGCTTCCCGCGTCGCTCTTACAGGCCGCGCAAGACGCCAGATCCTGGTTTGGCCTTACTCGTTACCTCGTGCCCGTCGCTGCCCGGCAATTTGTACAGTTTCGCGATAGATTCTTGCTTCAGAGATCTTAAACAAAACAAGTCCAACATTTGAAGTCAGGCAGCCAGCAGGTCAACGATGTCTTGAATCGCGTTGTCCGCTTTGTGGTAAGCGGCTTCGAGTTTGCTGTCTGGCTGGTGAGCGGGGTCGGGTTGGAGATGGAA
>JBEKBK010000570.1:0-5315 GCA_050015435.1 Bryobacteraceae bacterium | reverse complement strand
CATGCGTTACCTCCTGCTGAAAGCACGGCGCATAGCCGTGACCAACACCGAATACGTCGCTTTTCAGAAAGCCAGGAAAGCCGCGTAGAATGCCACTTGTTACGAATTCCTGCGGAGAGCCAATATAAGAACGAGGACTGAAGACGACATCTTGACGGACGCCCAGATACGTGCCAACAAACCCGTGGTCCTCGGGTCGCAATCCCCGGCGAAACCCGAACTTCAGAAGGACATCATTGAACAACTCAGCGGCGTCCCGTGCATGGGCTGTGGCCGGAAGAAACCGCTGGTGACACGAGTACATGAACAAGGTCTCTGTGCGAGTTGCAAATATGATGCTTCGACGGAAATATGGAAACGGGTATGCGGCGCTTGTGCAAGATCCGGCTGCGACTCTACAGGCACTCAGGGAGCGGAAGGAAGCCAAGAAAGACATCAAGTCCATCCGAAAAGTTCTGTTCACGTTGCTCTCACTCATGGACGATTGCGACCTTGAGGATTCCGAGCGAGCGCACGTGTTTCGTGGATTCCAAAACACCCTTGAGACGTTGCCTGAAGCGCAGGGATTCTTGAACGCCAAGACGACCGGGACAACCGTTTAACATTTAACATTCGACCTGCGGAAATGTTAATAGCGTCGGTCAACCTGTTTCAGAAGCCCGTCTTTCTTGCGTGCCCACGGAGGGCGGCATACCCGTTTCCACTGAAACTGCAAAGGCGGCGAATGTGGAAAACTTCACGTCGCAGTTTCACAAAAGAAGTCCCTCAATACTAAAGGGTTAGGCGGGGTCGATTTCAGCGTTGGCTTTAAAGATTCACAGGTTTTCATGTGACTTTCCAAGCCCACGCCCGCCTCGGATTCGGATGACGGTCGAAAGCTTACGAGGTTCGCATCTTCAGATGTATGGTTTCCGTTTGGTTTCCGATTCGGTTTCCATTTCTACGATGCGTAGGTCATTGACCTTGTTGGTGTTGCCGTCCGGTTTCCAAAGTTTCCACTTTTTTCGAGGAGTTGCGCCGCATGGGGTGTGAGGGTAGGCGGTACGCCATCTTTATTTTCTTTGAAAACTCTTTATAAAATATGGAAACTTTGGAAACCTGTATCGAGGACCCTTGTCGTCAAGGACTTACAGACGAACGAATTGGAAACCGCTCTGGAAACCCGTTTCACAAACGGAAACCACAGCCTCCCACGAACGCCGCTTTCGACACAGCCGAAGCACCCAAAACACTGCGTGTATATATAGCAGTGGTGAGGTTCACAATATGAATACAAAATACATGACACCGAAGCAAGTAGCAGCAGAGTTGGAGGTGTCGTCAGCGACCGTCGTGAGATGGGTCAAGGACGGCACCATCTCGGCAAAGCGGCTCAGCCAGCGCATCATCAAGATCCCCAGGATCGAAGTTGATCGCCTGCTGAATCAGAAACAGGAAGTCGAGACGAATTAAATCACGAGGGGCCGCTGGTCAGCTTCGTTCAGGGACCAACCAGCGGCGGAAAGGATAATGCAATCAGAAGATATTTACACAACCGCATTCAACACGTACAGAGAACTGGGACTGGACCCGCTTCCAATCCCACACAAAGACGGAAACCCCGTCAAGGGGCCAGCCGATCCCGGCTGGCCAATCAAAGCCGCAAATGGCATCTACACCGCCGCAGATTTCTCGGAACAACCCTGCAACATTGGCGTCCTGCTAAGCGGGCCGAAGAATCTCACCGACATCGACTGCGATTCACCGGAGGCCATCGAAATCGCCGACGAGATCATGGGCGACTTCCTGAAGAAGACCAGTCCGACTGTGGTTTTCGGCAGGGACTCGAAGCCACGGTCGCATTACATTTTTGCGTGCGACGGGTCCCTGGCTTCGGAGAAGATCACCGATCCAACCGACCACCAGTGCATCATCGAATACCGCTGCACGACCAAGAACGGTGAACGAGGACTGCAAACAGTGTTTCCGCCTTCGCACAATTTCAACTCGAAAACCGGAAAGACCGAGCAGATTCGCTTCGAGACCGATTCAGCGAACAGCATTTCCAGCGTCCATTCAGCAGAACTCCACAAACGGTTTCGGATGATCGGAGCCGTTGCACTCTTGACGAAACACTTTCCCGCCGAATCAGAGCGCCACAACACGATCCTCGCCCTGGCCGGTGTGTTCGCCCGCTCGGGAATGAAAATGACCAAGGCAACATCTATCATTGATGTTTCCTATCGCCACTCGAAAGGGTACAACGGCGACCGAAGCAAAATCATCGCCGATGTCGAAGGAGTCTTTCGGGACCACGAAAGTCGCCCGAACACCCGTCTTTACGGATACCCCAAGCTCACTGAGATCATGCCGAACGAAGTCGTTGACAGGGTGCTAGAACTACTCGGCATTGAGCGACCGGAAGCGAACTACAACCTGACCGACGCTGGCAACGGGCGTCGGCTCGTGGACAAGCACAAAGACGACATCCGCTTCTGTGTGGACGACCAGGAGTGGTACATCTGGGACGGGGTGCGCTGGCGGCGGGATGTCACCAAGGGAATACGGGAACTTGCAAAAGGCATCGCTGGCGACATCCGGCAGGAAGCGGAGTCGATAAAGCCTCCTGTCACGACCGGTGACAAGGACCGTGACCAACGGGCGCTTGGCGACTACGAGGGTCGGAAACGGGAACTGTCGAAATGGGCGAACCAGAGCGAAAATGCCGACCGGGTTTCTAAAACCATCCGCTCTGCTGAGTCTGATCCTCGAATCACGTGCTTCTTGCAAGATTTCGACAAGGACTTGCATCTTCTGAACTGCACCAACTGCGTCGTTGACCTGTACACCGGGTCCGTGATGCCACATGATCGAAAGTTTATGATGAGCAATCTGTGTCCTACGGAGTATGAACCAGCCGTTTCACACTCGGTCTGGGAGCAGAGTCTAGCTGCGTTCACCCGAAGACACGATGACCTTCTGCCATTCCTGAAGCGGGTGGCGGGTTACTCGATCCAAGGCGACAAGACCGAAGAGCGCATCTTGATTCTCTACGGCCCCGGCAATGCAGGCAAAGGAACTTTCGTGGACTGGCTGACGAATGCGCTTGGACCGGATTATTCGTGCGCCATGGATGCCACATCCGTACTGAAACAGAAGCGGGATTCGGCGGCAGCGTCCGGCGACATCGCTCGACTGGAAGGCAAGCGGTTGGTCGTTGTCTCTGAAATCGAAAAGGGGAGTCGTGTCCAGGAATCGTTTATGAAGCAGGCTTCGGGGAACGACTCTATGGTGGCGAGATCCTTGTACAAATCTGAACGGGAGTTCCGCCCCACACATCAGTTCTGGTTTCAAACGAATTACCGGCCTGGATTTGATTCGACCGACACCGGCAACCAACGCCGGTACGTCGAGATTCCGTTTGATAACGTGCTGGCGCAAGACCCCCTTGTGCAATTCGACGCCACGCTGAAGAACCGTATGCGCCGGGATAAGGATTTTCTGAAGGCCGTTCTTGCTTGGTGCGTAGCGGGCTGCGTCGAGTGGAAGCGGGAAGGTTTGCAAATTCCAGAATCCGTCCAAGCGGCGACGAAAGAACTATTCGCTCGCAATGATTTTCTCAGGGACTTCCTGGTGGAACGATGCGTTAGGGAGACTGGCGAAAAAGTGTCGGTGAAGGAACTCTGGGATGCATACGAACGCTGGTGCCAGGACCAGGGCGAGGAACCCGCCCAAGGTCGCACCTTCAACCGGATGATGGAAGAGCGTGGCTTCGGGCGCAAACAAGCCAAGGTGCATGGCGTCTCCCGCAAAACGTGGATTGGCATTCGGCTCAAAGAGCACGACGAGATCGTTTCGGGAATGCCTGAGACCGGCTCGCCGGTTGCTATCGATGATCCGGCTTCGACGGTGAAGAAGTTTCCGATGCGCAATGCTTTAACAAGGGTAGTTGGTGGCAATGCCAAGGCGGGATGAATGATTGGGATGTATCAGGGGCGTGACCGGACTGACAAGGCCGCTTTCAGCGATCCACCCACATTGACTGGATCGGGTCCGGGTTGTCCCAGGTTTGTCTTCCTTGGCAATTGGACGACTACACTCGGCCTCGACGAAGCCTGTGGTCTGGGGTTCGAGAAGCGAAGGGTAGTTATGCCCTCCAGCTTCACACCAACCAGTGGTCGTCGGACTCCAGGCGTGTAAGGGTCACGTTCCACAATCCGGCTTTAACGGTCAACGATTCGCCGCTCTTTTGGCCATGTTACAATCGTTCGCCGAAGGGGGGCGTCAGCGATGGAAGACCCCGATCTAGAAAAGATGAGTTTGGAAGATTTGTTTTTACGTTTGAGGGCCCATACTCTTTCACTGAAACACATCTTTGGTTTATTGACTGTCAAGCAGTATTGGGCTATTGGAACTGCTCTGGTAATCGGGATCAGCGGTCTGTTTGGTTTGGCGGCGAAAGTTTCTACTGACCAATTCATTCCCTGCTCCGAAGTGAAGGAGTATCCGCAGGGGACGTGGCTCATTTCAGGAACGGATCAATCACCGAAACGGGCACGGATAACGGCTACACTTACGATGACATCAGCCAATAAGGGATGGACGACTTCGGATGAACCGTCAGGGCACGTTGATGTCATATTTTCGCAAGAAAAACTGATACCGGGGGAGCTGGCCAGCTTTACGGCGAGAGATCCAAAGGGTCTTTATAGATCGGAGTTCACAGGTAAAGTATCCCACACAGGGTGTTCCATTGATGGGTCTTTTAAAGACAACGCTGGCTCTCTTCTAGAGAATGGTCCAGACAGAGTAGATCACGCAGGTCCCCAAACTCTGTTTTGGTACGGTGCAACAGATTATTGGGTGAAGGTATCGAGGAAGTGAACTAAACAAGTCCAATCCTCCGCCAGCGTCGTCATCTTCGACTCCGATTGTGCTGTTGCTCTAACAGGCTTTTTTTAGAGAGCCGTGAGGCGGGGCATATACGGATATGCTGGTCTGGAGCCGTGAACTGGCTAGAAGTCCTTCAGTTGACGTGTACCATTCGAGTGGATCAAACTGCTCCCACCACGTTTCTTCAGTACGAGTATCAATGTACTCCATCCAGCCTGGGTCTTTGCTCGAAGATCGGATGGGCGACTCATCTGTTGGCATCCGCCCGAGCTTGTCTTCCAACTCGATTAGTAAATCCTTCAATCCCTGGAGCAGGGGATCAACTTTCTCTTGCTCGGCGGGATGGACTATCCGACCGGGTGGATGGCCCTTTCGATGGCGACGACCCGTCAAAAAACGAAACCGGCGATTCCGGCATTCTGGGCACTGTTCGATGCTTGATC
>JBEKBK010000569.1:0-5316 GCA_050015435.1 Bryobacteraceae bacterium | reverse complement strand
CCCCGACGGCAAACCGATTCATGCCGAGCTGACTCTTCGGGGCACCACTCTTATGCTGGGTCCTGAGAATGCGCAGCGTGGCGCCCGTAGCGCGAAGACGCTGGGCGGTTCGCCGGTTACTTTATTCCTCACAGCGGAAAAAGTCGATAAAGTGGTCGACAAGGCTGTCAAGCTCGGCGCGACCCCCATGGGACCGGTGATGGATATGTTCTGGGGCGACCGCTGCGGAACCGTAATCGATCCCGACGGCAACTCCTGGATGATCGGCACTCATAAATCTGAACCTTCTCCTCAGGAAATGAAGAAGGCCATGAAGAAGCAGATGGAAGCCATGACCAATAGCGCGTCAGGGGCTTAGTTCAGATTCGGGCAAGCGAGTTAGTCTATTTGACTATCCTGCCCACATCCAATCCGAACGAAGGCTTGTCAGGCGTTCCCTGGATCCTGATCGGGATTACTGCCCCGGCGTTCTTCTTTTCGAACAATCGATCGACCGTCTTCAACAGCAGAGACTTGAATCCGGTGGTAGTCTGCGATAATTTCGCCTCGAGCCGCGCGGTACCGTGAAAATCCAGGGATTGATCCAACAGGCCGTACCGTACTTTCCGTCCAGGGCGATAGTGACGCCCGGCGTGCGGAACGATAACTTCTGAAATGTCATGATTCCATGATCGAGAACGAATTCACCCTTAAAGTCTGAGGCCACCAGATTCGCGGCTGAATCATCGGTCTTTCCCTGTGCCCGATGGCTGAGAGTGTCGACCTTCTCTTTGAATGTTCAATTCCGTGAACTCCGCACTGTCGAGCGCAAATGCACCCTGGAGATGAAGTTTCTTTGCGACATCGATATCTCCCGGCGGGATCACCAATTGTGCGTGAAAGCTGACCGTACCCGTCATCGGCGGCTCTTTGGCGTGGACCCCCAATAGGAGCATATCCTCAAGCCGGACGTCTTTTGCGGTCACGTCCAACGAGACCGTTTTGCCCTTCACGCCAGGCGTTCCCGCCATACCGCCGTTGGCCACCACGTAGGAACGCCCGAAGTGCGCATTTACCGGCTGCAAAAGAGTTTTGCCGTTCGTCCCGTCAATGATGGCGTGAAACTCCGTCATCAGGTGCACCGGATTTCCGCTCAGTTTGACCATAAAATCCGGAGTATCGGAGCTGCCCGAGGCTTCGATCCGGCCCAGCATTCCCGCATAGTCGCCTTTTGAAGATAGCTTCCCGGAGATTCCTTTGAATACCGACAGATCCGCATTTTCGAAAGTGTACTTTCCTTGGACCGGTGTCCCGCTTGTGTCCCGCCTGGGTCTTGTCTGTCCCACGGACCGAATTCCCCATCGCTATGGATTTCGCCGGGCGGTTTTGCATTTGTAAGAGACGCCTGGAATCGCATCGCGCCGTTTGGCCCGGCACTCTGAAGGTAAAGCTGTTGGATGTCATACTCCAAGGGTTCCTTCCAGCGATCTTTCGGAATCGTCCTGAGGATAGTTCCCGGCGCTTCGATATGATCGACCACGAATTCGGCTCTCGATCCGCCAGGGCGTGGCTTCTCTGCGCGATCATGATCGCGCGGCGGCACCTGATCAGGGGCGGCACATCCGTTCGTCCTTGCAGGCGAAATACGAGCCCCTCGCCGGTTACAGCGGACAAAGGCAACCCCGATCAGCGCTACGCGAAGCAGGATGGTTTGGCCGCGGCCTGCATGTCCGCGATCGAAGGATACGGCTGTCATCACGCCGGCCTCCGATTTGTCCGCTGTCTCTCCATGATTCCATCCCTGGACTTCCCGTCAATTTGAACCGTTTTAGCCCTTCGGGGAAGGAGGAAAGTGTTTGAACATGTCAGCGACATCTTTTTCCATCTTCTTTTCATTCTTGTTTGAATTGTCCGATAAGTCGTCGCTGGCCGTGCCGCGAAATATGAGCTTCTTGGATTGCGTGTCAAAGAGGCCGACCACCAGGGTTCCTACAGGAACATTCTCGGTGGTCGTGGTTGACATCCCATCCATGCCACCCCAGAACCAGCCGCCGCCCATGTCGTCATAAAACGTTTGCAGTCTTTTGTTGATTTTGAGTGGGCCCAAACGCCGCGACGCTCACATCACCGCCGGACCCGACCCTGTACCAAGTCCTTCGTACTAAGTTCTTGGTCCACATCCCTCTGGATTCGATCCTGCCACAGCGAATCCTTCGCCTGGATTTTCGTCCAAGAGTACGTCTTGTAGCGGTTAAAGTCGGTCGAGTGACTATAATCAGTCTTAACCGTTGCAAGTGCAACACCGACTCCGAGCAGCGCAAAAAGAGATACCGGCAATAAATAGTTCTTCATTTGATTTTCTCCTTAAAGATGAACATAGCCCAACAACATCAGCACAACCACGATCAGCAGAACTGTTCCCGCTGTTCCGCTCGGGTAATAACCCCAATCCCGGCTATAAGGCCAAGCTGGGGCTACCCCGAGAAAAAGAACGACCAACAAAATCAGTAACAGCAACATCGCTTGTCCCCTTTCCGAAAAAAGACATCGTCTAGCGTGCAGATTTTTCCTTCTGTCGCCCGAAGCTATATTCGTCTTCCCAGGTGCATGACCAGGCTAACGAGGAACGCGATCAGGAAGACAAAGAAAAGAAGCTTTGCAATGCCAGCGAAGGCAATCGCAGTGCCGGTAAAACCGAACATGGCCGCCAAGAGGGCAATGACCAGGAATACCAACGCGTAGTACAGCATTTCTCCGCACCTCCGCCCCACTGGCTGCAAATTCGATGCCATAGCGTGATGCGAAACGTTTCAGAGTGGAGGCCGGCGGCGCCTGTTCAGATTGTGTGGTGCCGCCGGTTGCTTTCAACTCGTTTATCGTCCCGCCAAAGTTTTCCGAAGGACGGACTCCCGATCTCCAGAGTGTGACGATCCGGGTTCAGATGAGTGTCCCTTGAATCGGGTGGGATATTTTAGCCCGAATCCAAGCATTCGGTCCATACCAATGTGGCCGATCCAGATAAGGGCCAGCAAGAACAATCCAGGATGATTGCCCCCGAACGAGTACCCGGCCAACGCCAACGGCCCAAGGTAGCTGTGAACCGCATTATAGGTGATCGCTCCCAGGCGAGCATTGGCAAGATACCCGAGCATCGAAACATCCGGCACAAGCAGCAGTACGGCAAATTGAAGCCAACTGCCGTGGCTCCAATGATAGGCGAGGATGCTCAGACCGAAGACGGCGGCGCCTTCGAGGTGTAGCAGGGGTCGGGGGTTCATTACGTTCACGTCGCTTCACCGTATCAGATTCTTGGCGCACCCCGGCTCCGGTCCGCGGTAACGCGCTCTCCGCGGCGTGATCTAACGGCTCAGAGGTGGAGGGACCCTTCACGGACGGGCCGGATCCCTGCTAAGTTTGATCGTCCTACAAGATTATGATGATAAGGGACCGTGACGAAGGATTTGTCGCCAATGCAATATCGAACATTGGGCCTTACTAATGAGAGCGTCTCCTGCCTGGGATTGGGAGGCTTCCACATCGGCCAGCCTAAGCTGACGGACACAGAGGCGGTACGCTTGATACGCCAAGCGCTGGACCGCGGGTTGAACTTCCTCGATAATTCGTGGGATTACAATGACGGTCAAAGCGAATTTCGCATGGGCAACGCCTTGCGCGATGGGTTCCGGCAGAAGGCCTTCCTCATGACGAAGTTTGATGGCCGGACCAAGGCCTCGGCGGCGCGCCAAATCGATGAGTCTCTCCAGCGGCTCCAAACCGATCATGTCGACCTGATGCAGTTTCACGAAACCATTCGTTTCGACGACGCCGACCGTTTCTTCGCCGCTGACGGCGCGGCCGAAGCTTTGGTGGCGGCCAAGCAGGCGGGCAAGACCCGCTACATCGGCTTCACGGGTCACAAAGATCCGCGCATCCATTTATACATGCTGGAACTGGCTCGCAAGAATAACTTCCACTTCGATACGGTCCAGATGCCCATCAATGTGATGGATGCGCACTTCCGCAGTTTCCACCAACTGGTTGTGCCGGAGGCACAGCAGATGGGAATCGCGATTCTCGCCATGAAAAGCATGGGGGACAGCGTCATCTTGAAAAGCAGGACGGTCACAGCGGAGGAATGCCTCCGGTACGCGCTCAGTTCCCCGGCTTCGGTGGTAATCACCGGCATCGACAGTCAGGAGGTTCTGGACCAGGCCTTTCGGGTCGCCGCCAATTTCAAGCCATTGAACAGCTCCGAGATCTCCGCGCTTCTGAACAAGACCGCGAAGGCCGCCGAAAAGGGCGAGTACGAGATGTTCAAGACGACCTCGCATTTCGACAGCACGGCTTTTCATCCGGATTGGCTCGGCGGAGAAACGGCCCAGGTCCAGCGACTGGCCCCTGGCTAAACCAGGCGTCAACGTTCGCGGATCGCTCGGCTCATAGGCGTCCGCTGAATCAACCGTTCACGCTGCGGAACGTCTTCCCCAATTCAGAGTACGATAATCACTTGATCCGATCTTTTCACGATCGGGATACAGAGGCGATCTTCAAACAGCACCGCGTGAAGCGGTTTCAGTCGATCGCATCCGTCGCGCTCCGGCGACTGGTTCAGATCGACAACGCCGAAGGGCTTCGGGATTTAGCTGCGCCTCCAGCTAATCGACTTGAGTCGTTAAAGGGTGATCGCGCTGGACAATATAGCGTTAGAATCAATCCACAGTACCGGGTCTGTTTTCGATGGAAAAGCGGCGATGCCTTTGATGTTGAGATCACGGACTATCGTTAAAGCAGGTGACGCCTTGAGCCGAAAGAAGACCAATCGAATTCCGTTTCCTCATCCAGGCGAAACGCTGCGGGAAGACTTCCTCAAGCCGCTCGAAATGAGCGCGAACGAACTCGCGCTGGAACTTCGCGTCCCCCCTACTCGGATGACTGAGATCGTCAGCGGACGGCGAAGCGTCACAGCCGATACGGCGCTTCGGCTGGCACGGTACTTCAACACGACGCCGAAGTTCTGGCTGAACCTTCAAGCTTCCTACGACTTGGCGGTTGCAGCGGAGTCGAAGGCCCGCGAGATCGAACGGACCGTCCGTCCTCACGCCGCTGCCTGAGTCTTCCGCCGGTCGACACGCAGCTCCAAAGGGGTATCAAGATCCTCTCCCGAATGCTCTGCATAGGTGGAGTCGCCATGCGATCAGGATATCCTGACGACTGTGCCAATACTGTGCCAATGAGGTTCGCGAGGTTATATCAGAGTTGAAGAAAGCGGGTTGGCGGCATGTCCGAACAAAGGGCGATCACCAAGTCTTTCGACACCCAGATGGCCGAATCTCGGTT
>JBEKBK010000568.1:0-5325 GCA_050015435.1 Bryobacteraceae bacterium | reverse complement strand
TAGTAACTTCGTCATGCCGCGAGCAGGTGAACGCGTGCAGGAAGGCGGCCACACCGGCCGCTTCACCCGCTCCGAATAATTTCCAGGCGAAGGGCCGAGGAAGCCCACCCGCCATGAGGTTCTGATAGTCCCACATGAACGACATCAAAATCAGGACTCCGCCGAGGATCATGGCGCCCCAGTGGACGGGGAGGACTCGCATCCGCCGCGCCAGCGCGAGTAGTCCCGCGCCGATGATCGTCATCGACACGATGGAAGGCGCGAGAACCGGCGCCACCCAAGGCACGGGGATTAGAAACAAGACGTCCCAAGTCATAACCGACGCAGGCCAGTCAAGCAGCACTTTCAGAAATACGTAATAGAAGAGATCCCAGGTTCCGAACACAATCGCGAACGAAGGCAGCCACAACGCCCGGCCTCCAGCGGCGACCCAAGCGACGGACGCCAGCATAATCATGGTGGCCGCCTCGCGCGCGACCTCCACGCCTAGGAGTCGCGATTCTTCGGGTGCGGCGCTCCGCATCTGGCCTTCTGTAATCAGCGGAAAAAGCTCGCCGGGGAGCCGGTCGGGATGAAGCGTTTGCCGGAGTGGATCGTAAACGGCCCGCAGATAAACCACCACCGCGGCCTCGACGTAGCCAAATGAGATGCCAAAAAGAATCAGCCCTGCCGCGACTCGCCACCACTTTTTCTCAAGCGTCACAAATTAGATTATGCTCGAAGCAATTTGCGCCCTACAATCAGATAGGACAAACCAATCCCTATGAAGACCACCGGCAATACAATTCTGATTACGGGCGGAGGCTCTGGCATCGGCCGCGGGCTGGCGGAAGCCTTCCATGCGCTGGGAAACAAAGTCATCGTCGCTGGCCGCCGTCAGAAGGCGCTCGACGAGGTTACTGCGGCCAACCCAGGCATGACTTCCCTGAAGCTTGACATCGAAGGCCCGGCTAACGTCCGCTCTTTCGCGGATCAAGTGGCAAAGCAGTATCCGGGAGTGAACGTACTCATCAACAGTGCCGGTATCATGCGGATCGAGAAACTGCAGGCCCAGCCGAACGATCTTGCCGATGCGGAATCGATCATCGCCATTAATCTGCTCGGCCCCATCCGTCTTACCGCGGCGCTTCTGCCTGTGCTGCAAAGCCAACCGTACTCCGCCATCATGAATGTCTCCTCCGGGCTGGCCTTCGTTCCGATGGCCCCCACGCCAACGTATTGCGCAACCAAGGCTGCCATTCATTCGTATACGCAGTCGCTCCGCTATCAACTCCAAGGGTCCTCGACGGAGGTTCTAGAGCTCATCCCTCCTTATGTGGCGACGGACCTGTTGGGCGGCGGGGCTTCCGACTCTCGCGCGATGCCCCTGGGAAAGTTCATTGCAGAGGTCATGGAAATCCTGAAGACTCAGCCGGACGCGACCGAGATCTGCGTCGAAAACGTGAAGCGTCTCCGCTTCGCCGCCGAGAGTGGCCATTACGATGCCGTTTTCCGGGGCCTCAACGAAGCCATGGCCAGCACCACCCACTAGCGGCTTTTACAAGCCAGAACGCGCGCATAACCGCTCCCTGACGGTCACGGCTCAGCAAGACGTACCGAGCCGCGCGCGTCAGCGAGCGGTTTTCGCCGCCGGTCGCACGATTTAATGGGCGAAGGGCGCCATCAGGTCGGAGACGGTATACAGGATTCCGCCCTTCATCACGCTCTGGACGTTGGCCAGGTCCTTGATGTTGCTCAGCGGGTTGCCCGCAATTAGCGCCAGATCCGCAAGCTTACCAGGCTCGACCGTGCCGAGGTCGTCCGCGACTCCGAAAGTTCGCGCCGGTAAGAGTGTAGCGGTTTGCAAAGCCTGCCACGGCTGCAACCCGTACTTCACCTGAGCGCGTAAATTGAGATGGAGGGCAGTCGCGACATTGTCGAGAGGCGAATCCGTACCTGCCAGAACGATTCCTCCACTCTTGATCAGGCTCACGACAGTTTCCTCTTCCTTCTTGAGGCCGTCGAGAAGTTGTTTCGGGTCCCCGAATCCGCCGCGGCCCTCGGCGAAGGCCGGAGCCGCTTTGCCGAGCGAGGTGTCGCGTTTGTTGCGGAGCCCGATCTGGTCCCATGGAGTGTTGAGCGCCATAAGCCGCGGATCATCCACCATGGCCGGGTCCTCGGCATAAAGCGCGAAGGACTGGAACGGCGTCGAAATGACAAACATGCCCGAGGCCCGGAACAGGGTGCGCATGTCATCGTAGCTGACGCCGCCGGCGGACCGCGTGTAGGCTAGCCCCAGACGCGCGGTCGCGCTCACGTGGCTCATACCGTCCATTCCGTAAGCCATCCCCGGCAGCATGTAGTGGGAGAGGAGCGGCACGCCCATCTGTTCATGCACGAATTTCACAGCTTGCTTTTGCATCGCGTGCGGGAGGCGAACGTAGGTCTTGACCTCGTCATAATCCATCCCCTTCGCGCGGGCGAGTTCCAATTCGAGTTGGGCGTCAGAGTACGTGGGCCGCATGAAGTTGTAGTAGACACGCTCGCCGTCGAGCGCCTCACCGGTGCCGAAGAAACGGGGCCCCACGCGCTGGCCTGATCCGAACGCCTCACGCGTCTCCGCGAATCGATATACCGGATCGCCTTGCGATTGCAGTTCCGTCACGCCATAGGCGAGCCAGAAGCGTCCCAGCCGGTCTCCGTAGAACTTGCCGCTGATCCATTCATGGGTGTGCGACTCCCACAGCCCGGGAATCACGGTCAGACTCGACGCGTCGAGGAACTTGCCGCCATTCTGGGTCGCCGCGCGATGTGCTGCCTCGCTGTGGGGCTGAATGCTCTGGATGCGGTGATTGACCACCACGATGTCCACGTTGGTCTGCACTCCGGGGCCACGCCCATCCCACATCCGTCCCGCGTGAATCAGCGTTCTCTCCGAGGGAGCCTCATACGTCCAGTTCAGCTCGAGCGGTACATCCACCGGATTCGAGCCGTCGGCGGAGATAAGGCGAAGCTTGCCATTCGACAGATACAACAAGCGCTTCGAATCGCCGCCCCAGGTCGGGGCGTCCGCAACCTCGTTGTTGATCGCGCGGCCGGGACCGGTGGGAATGCCGTTCTTGTCAACCGGCCGAATCCAGAGAACACTGCCCATGACGAACGCCACGGAAGATCCGTCGGGCGAATATACGGGACCATCCTCGCCGCGCGTGCTCAGGGACATGAACGGAGCGGGCTCGGTGTAGGTCAGTGCGCCGGTAGCGACGTCCGCCGTCAGGATCTGGGTTGTGCCTTCCCGATACCGGCGGGTGTACGGCTTGAGAGCGCTGATACTGACCGTTTTGCCTCCGGCCGACCAGTTGGGCTTCGAAGGCGCAAACTGCGCCGGGATCAGAAGGCGCTGCTTGCCCGAGGGAAGGTCCAGCACATAGGTCGCGCCCGCTTGATCCTGAAACGCAAGCGTCTTGCCGTCTGGCGACCAGGCCACCGAGACCTCCGCGGAATCCGGCGAAGTGGTTACGCGCTTTTCCGTCTTTGTGGCCATATCGAGAATGTAGATATCCTCAGTGCCGGCCTTATCGGAAGAGTAGGCGATCTGCTTGCCATCATGCGACCAGGCTGGATCTTCTTTGTAAAATTTATCGTTGGTCAGCGCCTGCGGTTTGCCGCCGATATCCATGACCCAGATTTGATTCAGCGCCTGGAACAAAATGCGCTTACCATCCGGCGAGAGAGCCGGACCGACGATGCCTTTTACCGGCTTCACCGCAGCGGAGTCCAGATCGAAGCGTTTGTGCTGATACCCGGGACGATCCAAGGCGACTTGCGCTTGAAACGGAATGTCTTCGGTCTTCCCACTGTCAACGGTGGCGATACGGATCTTTCCGTTGCCGGTGAACAGAATGCGGTTGGGAGAAAGCCAGGTCACATAAAACGGAAAAACGTCATCGCCTGCTCCGATCACGGGCGAGCCGGAAACCACGAGCTCGCTCTTGGTGCCCGACATCAGCGTGTAGGCGACCTTTTTTCCGTCTGGGGATACCGAGGGAGAGTTGACATGGCCACCGCGCGGCGCCGTGGCCAGGGTGCGCATCGCGCCAGACGCGTTGACTGCCTGAATGGTCGTGCCATTCGAGCCGGTACCGCTCACAAACGCAATCTCGGCGCCATCCGGCGACCAGGCTGGTTCATATTCGTCCTCAGGTCCGGAAGTTCGCTGAGTAAGCTGTCCGGTGGCCACATCCGCTACCCAGATGTCGTAACTCCCCTTGAACGCCCGATCGGAGGAGAACGCGACCGAGGCGCCATCCGGCGAGAAGCGGGGATCGCGATCGTCGCCATGGCCGTCGGTGAGTTGGCGCACGCCAGTGCCGTCCGGCTTCATGATCCAGATGTGGAACGTCCCGCCTTTATAGGCCTGAAAAGCGACCGCATCGCCCTTGGGAGAATAATCGGGCCGGGTGGGTTCAAGCAAGGGATCCGTGAGCTGCCGGGCTGCTCCGCCCCGAAGAGGGATCGACCAGAGCATTCCCTGCAAGTCGACGACGATGGTGCTGTGGTTCGGAGAAACCGTCGCCGACATATTGGTTCCTTCGGTCAACGTCACGGTCGTGTGCACGGCCGGATGCACATTCCGAGGTTGTCCAAATAACAACGAAGCTCCACTGATCCCAAAAACAAAAAACACAAGTCTCACGTTGGTCTTGATCCCTTCGAGCGTCAGGTTTGGTCTTTCTACTTCTGCGGCAGTTTCGATAGCGCCAATCGGATGGCTGGAGAATCCTGAATGGCGAGCGCGCGCCGGTACAGGTCAGCAGCTACCGGATAGTCTTGCAGGCTTGCCTCTACAAAAGCAAGGATGGAGAGGGCGTCGAAATCGTTGGGCTGCGCGGCGAGGATCCGGCGGAGGCGATCGCGGGAAGCGTCATAACGGCCCGCAGCCGCATCCAGACGAGACATTTCGATACTCGCCTCTCTGGTCTGGCCGGCCTCGAGAGAAGCCTGCAAGCTTTTCGTCGCCTGATCGAATTTGCCCCTCAGCAGCCACTGATGCCCAATGAAAGCGTAGCGCAGGGCCGGGGCGAGATTGGCGTTGAAGGACAAAATGGTGCCCGTGGGCGGTACCCTGTCATCCCGCATGAGGTAATCGGCGGTTCGCGTGACATTGCCCAAAGACGCCTCAAGCTTGTACGGGCCCGGCGGGAATCCGGTGGTGGGCAGTTCCACCGTTGCGATCTGGCTAGCGTCAGAGGTATATCTCCAGACGATCTGGAGATTCTGGCGAAGAGTCCAATTCACTTTACCGGGTTGCGGGACGGACATGACCGCGAACTTCCCATCTGGATC
>JBEKBK010000567.1:0-5372 GCA_050015435.1 Bryobacteraceae bacterium | reverse complement strand
GCAGGCTGCCAAACAGCTTTGTGAACGTCTCCATCGGCTGTCCTCCCTGGATCAAGTCTGGACAACAAGATCATCGGTCAGACGGCCGGTGGAGTCAAAATTTCAAATATTTTTGGCTAGGACTAAATCCCAAAAGCGGCGGCCTCTGCTGGATTCCGATAGCCCGGCCTTCGGCCTTCGATCAGTTTCGGAAGCCCCAACAAGGTCTGGAACGCGAAATGCAATATAAAGCGTATGGAAACCCAAAAGAAGTGCGCCCATCCAAGTTGCCACTGCAACGCTAGGAAAGATAGTGAATATTGCAGCACGTATTGCGAAGGAGAGGCGAAGACCGCTGATATCCTTTGCAACTGCGGCCATGGCGAATGCCGCGACAGGGCCTCAACTTAGACCAGGCAGAAGAATATCATCGCGTCCGTCGAAGCTGGGAAATAGGGTATAAGACGGCGCAAGAAACCGCTCCCAAGTACTCTGCGAGTGCAGACCGATCTTTCATTTAAGAGGGGATGAGATTATGGCAGGAAAGAATACAGCAGATCACCTGACGGGACACGAGATTTCACGACAAGCCCACGAACACTTCCAAGGCATTCATCAGCGCATTCAGGCGGCTACGGCTGGACATCCCATTGCCACATTCGGACATGACGATATCGCAGCCCTCGCTTATGAACTCTGGCAAGCTCGAGGCTGTCCGAACGGTTTACCAGAAGAAGATTGGTTCCATGCCGCGGAAGAATTGCGGTCCCGCACCAGGAACGTTTTCGAAAGCAGAGAGGAGAAAACAAATGAAACTGAGCACGAAGGATCAGATCAAAGGCAAGCTTCATGAAATGAAAGGTGAAGCCAAGGAGAAAGCGGGACAGGTCACTAACGACCCCAACCTGGAGGCTGAAGGCCGAGCCGAAAAATTCACCGGCAAGGTCCAAAAGAAGGTAGGGCAAATCGAAAAGGTGTTGGAGAAGTAAATGAACCGTTGTCCGCGCCCTGCGCGTGTCTTCGCCCAAGGAACTCTCGCAATGCGGCGAAAAGGCGCAGGAGCAGCGGACTAACGCCGCAGAAGGAGGACGCCGTGAATAGAGCGTTTGGAATAGGCTTGATTGCGCTTGGCCTGTTCGGTCTTGCGTGGGGAGGTTTTACGTACACGACCAGGGAAAAGGTTGTCGACATCGGACCGATCCACGCTACTCGCGAAAAGACACATAACATACCGCTCCCCCCCGTTGCAGGCGCGGTTGCGCTGATTGGTGGCATCGTGCTCCTCGTTGCAGGGAAAAAGGAATAACGGTTGTGTTAGACGGCGAGCTCACCGTGATACAGCATATCTTTGAGATTGAACTTCGTCTTTGGAATGCCGCTCGGAACATCTCGTAAGATCTCAGTAAACCGTTCAGCGGCTTCGTCCCGCCGATATTGAGCAGCAGCCAACTGCGCTCGAAGCATTCGCAAAATTCGTTCATGCTCCATGATGCCGTGCCGCATTATTGTAGACCAGGGGTAAAATCTGGTTGCGGTGCAGCGACCAGCTAGGTCGAGGTCCCGGCGCTACCGTTGCCGGTGACAGAAGCTGACAGCGCGGCTTCATGTAGAGCTTGCCTGAGTTCGATTGGCGAGGCCTCTCGCTTCACCAAGTAGGCGAACGCCCCTTCCGCCCTAGTGATGTCTCGCGAAACTGCACTTTCATCGGACGTGAAAATCACAACAGGAATCTTCGGCGCTACTGTGGTAATCGCCAGATGGGTCCTGTAGCCGCTCAATTCTGGCATTCCAAGATCGAGGAGGACTACGTCGATTCCTGGCTTGGCCAGTCGGCTGATCGCGCTCACAACGTTGTCCTTCCATTCAAAGTGGTACAGAGTATCGGCGTCTTCGCTCACCTGGGCGCGGGTCAACTTTGCAATCTCAGGGTCGTCTTCTACCAGCAGAACCCGAACGGGCGAGCCCAATGTAAGTGTTGTTTCCATGGAGTACCACATCGGCAAGCATGCGCAGATTGTGAGCTGTTCTGCGGAGATTTCCAGGCGCACGAGCGAAGGATGGTTTCGCGTGGGCCGGTGATAATCGGGCTCCATGGTCAACCCCGGCGACAACCGCTCGGGTTGAGCGAGCAGCACTGACCTTGTCGCTCAGCCGAGGCCATTTGCAAGCGTCCGTGTGAACAACGCACCGGGAGCAGCCGCAGGCCACGACGATAATGTGTGAACATCGTTTGTAGGACCTAGGGTTCTCTGAGTCGAGGTATCGGGACTTCCCACACCCACCCCACCCGGGTGGCTTGAAGTGCCAAGAGAACGCCGAACGCGCACGCCCGCGTCTTCTACCATGTATGCAGCGTCCTTAAATGAGAATCAGCGTTCTTGATCAATCTCCAATCTCAGATGGTTTTACCGGCGCCGACGCCTTGCGCAACACGATTGACTTGGCGCGTCTGGCAGACGAGCTCGGTTTTGCCCGGTACTGGGTTGCAGAACATCACGGCACTCCGATGCTTGCCTGCGCCAGCCCTGAGGTGCTGGTCGCAGCGATAGGATCTACGACGAGCAAGATCCGGATCGGAAGCGGCGGCGTCATGCTGCCGCACTACAGCCCGCTCAAAGTTGCCGAGACGTTCAGCATTCTCAGCGCGCTGTTTCCCAACCGCGTCGACCTTGGCATCGGCCGCGCGCCCGGCACTGACCACTCCACGGCCTTTGCGCTGCAGCGCGACCGCCGCCAGCCCGCTCCTGATGATTTTCCCCAGCAACTCGGGGAGTTACTCGGATATCTGGAAAATTCCATGCCGACAGGCCATCCCTTTGCCCGGCTCGCAGCATTGCCGGGGCGACCTCACGTCCCGGACGTCTGGCTGCTGGGCTCCTCCGCGCAAAGCGCCCTCTGGGCAGCTGATAACGGGCTGCCTTATGTCTTCGCCGATTTCATCAATCCCGAAGGCGCGACATATGCGGCGATTTACCGGGATCGATTCCGCGCCTCTGAAACATTGGCCCAGCCTCGCATGATGGTAGCCGGCTGGGCGATCTGCGCGAA
Source organism: Bryobacteraceae bacterium (assembly GCA_050015435.1). Classification (GTDB taxonomy): domain Bacteria; phylum Acidobacteriota; class Terriglobia; order Bryobacterales; family Bryobacteraceae; genus Palsa-187. The sequence goes on along the minus strand of JBEKBK010000567.1, from coordinate 2,345 downwards.
GACCGAGGATGAGGCTCAGCGTATTGCGTCCAGCGCGCGGATGACTCGGACACTACTAAATGAGGGCCGGCTCATCCCGGTGCCGTCCATCGACAAGGCTCTTCGCTTCCTGGCGGAACGCGGGCCCAGCCCCGACACCGTCGTCCGCACACGCCGTGCGATCATCGGCGCGCCTCCAACGGTGAAACGAGGAATCGAAGAGCTGGCTGCTCTATACGGTGCCGACGAGGTGATGATCGTCACCATTACCTACGATCACGCCGCCCGCCGCCGGTCCTATGAACTAATCGCCGAAGTGTTCGGGCTCGGCTATTCGTCCACTTGAGCGATGCCCGGAGATTCTTTTCTCCTACAGAGGAAGGGATTGGTCTGGTTCATGTACGAGCAAATGGACTCCCCGTGCCGCCGGAGCGTCGCCAGGGCCTGTGGCGGTATCGCAGAAGGAAAGCGCGTTCGCAGCCAATGTCAAGGGCCCTTGTTGCAAGACTTGTGTTGCAAGACAAAGATGCGGGAACGGACTCCAGCTGAACAAACTGAATCAAGAGAAAACGTGCCCAAAAAAGGTCAGGCACCCAAAGGCGCAATCTCTTTGAACGGAATGTGATTCATCTATCTCCATCAACCCCCGGAATCCGGACTCAGGCAAGGACCCGGTTACCATGGAACCTGGGCACAGCCCGCCCCATCGCTGTCATCGAGTATAGAGAGTTTCTGTGGCGCTAAATCCCCAACCTATTCTGTCAATTCCTCCTAGAAGGAAACTCAGGCGGAACCTTTTTCTACTGATTCTCGCGGGGCTGGGCGTGTATCTCTTCTTGCCTCAGGCTGCCAGAATCGAGCATGCTTTTCAGATCGTTTCGACTCTGAGGATTCCGCTGGTCACGCTTTCAGTGGGATCGCAGGTGCTCAGCTATCTCGGCAGTGGCTACCTTTTGAGGACGGTTGTCAAGCTGGCAGCCAAACCGGTCTCCGTGGTCGACGGGGCGCTGCTAACGATTGGGGCGAATAGCGTAGGCACGCTCGGAGGCGGCGTACTTGGAACCGCTGGCATGACATATCTCTGGCTTCGAAGGCGCGGCGTGAATTCTGGTGCGGCGGGTCTCGGTGGGTGGCTTCCGATCTTCTTGAACAATGCCACCCTCGCCGTCGTATCGCTCGCCGGCCTCGCTGTTCTCTTGTCGCTAAAGAAGTCGTCGGGTGTGCTGGTTGCCAGCCTGTGTTTCGCGATCCTCATCCTCGCTGGCGGCGTGGGATCCCTGCTGTGGTGTTTGACTTATCGAGAGAAGCTCTTGCCTATGGCGATGAGCATCACAGGCTTCATAGCAAGGCTTCGCCACAAGGTGCAAGACCGGCCGGCGACCGAAGCTGCGGTCGGCCGGCTGCTCGGAGGCTGGGATGCACTGTTGCAAGGGGGCTGGCATGGTCCAACCTTGGGCGCGCTGCTCAATACAGGCTTCGACATGTTAACGTTGACCTTTCTCTTTTTGGCTGCCGGCCACGGCGTCAACCTTGCGGTCCTTGTGGCCGGTTACGGAGTCCCGCAACTTTTGGGGAAAATTACTGTTGTTCTCGGCGGTGTCGGGGCTGTCGAGGCCACAATGGTGGGCCTATACAACTCCTTGGGCGTGCCACGGCCAATTGCAGTGGTTGTCGTCCTCGCTTATCGTCTTCTGTCGTTTTGGCTGCCCACGCTGATCGGCATCGCGCTCGCGACCTATTTCGAGCGCTCGACTGTCAGTGCAAGCGGGGTTGTGGATTAGCGCGGAATGCATTCGCGCAGCATTTCGCTCGGTAACGCGTTACCTATTCAGTAATGGCGTTTTTGACAATTGCCGGCTACCCGCGCAACCAATAGCCGATGATCATTCCTACCACGCCCATAGGCCCAACGCTTGCCAGTGAGATCGTATCTCTTGCTCGCAATGATGAAAAAAGCGGCGGCCATGAGTGGTGCCGTAAGAAGGATCTGGATTCTCTCCTGTTGGTCTGCCGCTCCATTGCCCGCGCGTAGGGGCTCCTATCCGGCGGCGGATTCAAATAGTCCGGTTCTGAGGGCCGTTGGTAATATGCCTCGCGAAAGTAACTCTCCACCGTGTGCCTATCCGAGTAGTCAAACCACCCCAGTAAGCCGAATCCCATCGCTAGTTGCAACCCAAGTTGCTTCGCGCCTTGCAGGAAAAGACGTTTGAGAGGTTGGGCGGAACCAGAACGATTCCCATCGACGTGCGGCTGGTGGCGGCAACGAACCGGAATCTGACCCAGATGATGGAGGACAAACTTTTTCGAAACGATCTTTACTACCGGCTGAAAGTGTTCCCTATCACGTTACCTGCTCTCGCCGAATA
>JBEKBK010000566.1:0-5382 GCA_050015435.1 Bryobacteraceae bacterium | reverse complement strand
GGCAACCGGTCACATCGCTCCTGCCCCGATAGTTACCCACCTGAACTGTTACAAAACAACCATGTCTCTCTCCAGATTCATTCTTTCGTTCGGGACGCTGGCTCTCGCACTTGCGAGTGCTGCCTCCAGTTATAAGCTGACTCTCTTCCAGCCTTCCATGGTTGGCAACACTGAGTTGAAACCCGGCGAGTATAAGCTCGATGTGAACGGCGAAAGGGCGACCATCAAGGACGGCAAGAGTTCCGTGGAAGCAGCCGTGAAAGTGGAAACCGGTAACGAGAAGTTTGCGAATACGGTAGTGCGTTACGGCAACGGGGACGGCAAGTATCACGTTCAGGAAATCCGGCTCGGCGGCACCAGAACCAAACTCGTCTTCAACAATTAAGCTGCTTCGTCGACTACGCGGATTCGGGCGCGGGGCCTTAAGAGCGCAAAGGGTGCGGCGCGCACGTCAAACGAGTCAGGAACTGTTTCGCGCCGCGCTCCGTCTTGCGCGAGTAAAATGAGCCCTGCGTTACAATGGCGGCATGCGTCGATGTCTCGCGGTGCCGATTCTTACCTGTGCGGCGTCCATGCTGGCGTCGGCGGATATTGCCGCAGTACTTCCGTTCACCAACGGTGCGTCGGGCGTTCCCAACAATGCCCAAGCCAATCTGGATTGGATCGGCGAAAGCATCGCTGAAACCGTTCGCGACGCCCTGACGATGCGCGGTTTGCTCACGATCGAACGCGCCGAGATTCAGGAGGCCTTTCACCGGCTGGCCCTCCGCCAGCGAGCGCCTCTGTCGCAGGCCTCAGTGATTAAGATCGGCGAGACTCTCGACGCCGAACATGTACTCTACGGCAGCTTCGAATTTACCCCGGCGAAACAGACAGCGGGCGGCGAAGCTGGAACCCGCGGCTCTCTAAAGATCACTGCCCGCATCATTGATTTACGCCACCTTCACCTGAGTCCCGAGTTTATTGAAAGCGGATCGATCGAGGACCTCGCGACGCTGCAAGCGCACTTGGCCTGGCGGGCTCTTGAGCTCCTGGCGCCGAAGCTCGCGCCACCTGAGAGCGAGTTCCGCACGCTGCGCGCTCCGATCCGGCTCGACGCGGAAGAAGCCTACGTCCGTGGCCTCCTGGCAACGGATCCGGAACAGAAGGAACGGCTGTTCACGCAGGCGGCGCGGCTTGACGCGCGCTCGGGGCATCCTTGTTATCAACTCGGCGAGATCCACTATCAACGCAAGGAGTATCGCCAGGCCGTAGATTGGCTGGAGAAGGTGGGGGCTGAAGATGTTCATTACCGCGAGGCCAATTTTTTGCTGGGCCTGGCACGATTTCAATCCGGCGATTACGCCGGTGCCCAGAAGGCGTTTCAGATTATCGTCGCGGCAGTACCGTTGAGTGAGGTTTACAACGATCTGGGCGCGGCTGAAAGCCGGCGCAATCTTCCGCAAGCCTTCGATGACTTTCGCAGAGCGATGGAGGGAGACCCGACCGACCCGGTGTATCACTTCAATATGGGTTATCTGCTGTGGAAGAAGGGTGAGTTCGCGGCGGCGGCGGACCGGTTTCGAGCGGTTCTCGACCGCGATCCGGAGGATCAGGTGGCCACGCTGCTGCTGGGACGATGTTTAAAAAAGCAGGGCCCCCGGTCCGGGGACGCAAAGAGCGCCGACGCCCGCTTGCAAGCCTTGGAGCGATTGAAGAGCAACTATGAAGAGCGCGCGTACCGGGAGCTGAAGTCGATGCTCGAGCCGAAAGCGCCATGAGAGTGCGCGTTATCCTGCAATCCAAACGGGCCGCAACCGAAGTGCCGTCTGCTCCGCAAGCCCTGTCCAGGATCGAACCGGGTATAATCGGAAGGCGAATGTTAGAAGCCTTCGGCGCCTCGGACCCAGGATGCGTCCGCGGTAACAACGAAGACTACTTTTTAGTAGTCCCCTCCAACGGTCTATACCTGGTTGCCGACGGTATGGGTGGCGCCCAGGCCGGCGAGCATGCGTCCAGACTGGCCGCTGAGACGGTACTCGACGTGATCCAAAGGAATGGCGACCATGATTCCGGCAGCTTGGTTGGAGCGTTTGAAGAAGCGAATCGCCAGGTGATGAACGCGGCGGCGAGCGACTCGAAAATGGCAGGTATGGGGACGACGTTAGTGGCTGCGCTGGAGACTGGCAACGACCTGGTCATCGCCAGCGTCGGCGACAGCCGTGCATACCTGTTCGAAAAGGGCGTGCTCAGCCCGATCACGGAAGACCAGACCTGGGTGAACGAGGTCGGTCGACGGCTGGGTCTGGACGAAGAGAGTCTCAAGACTCATCCCATGCGCCACGTCCTCACCATGGCAATCGGCGTCTCCGAGGATCTGCGCATTCTTACATATCGGGTCAAACCGGTTTCAGGCGCCCAGTTCCTGCTGTGCAGCGACGGTTTGCACGGAGTCGCGAGTGAAGAAGCGATCGCCGGCACGCTCGCGTCCGGCGCCCCGCTCGAGCAGAAGTGCCAGCAATTGATCGCGGCCGCGCGCGCCCAAGGTGGCCCGGATAACATTACTGCGGTCCTACTTCAGGTCCACTAAGCCGGCTTGTCTTGGGCGTGTGCGGCCCCGCGTTAGCTAGTTTGACGAAAGTGCCGGACGCGCTTCCCTGCGTAAGGGCGCAGGCGCGGAGAAGAGGTTCGAGGGGCCTTTGGAGTGACGTTTAGTCACAGCTTCGGGCGCGGCTACGGCGGCCCCGCCTCCTACCGGAACCACTGCTTCGTATGTGTCGGAATCCGGGCCTATCACTTCTATCGCGTTATTGCCGGCGCTGACTCCGCTGGGCACGACGACATTCATCTGGTATAGCGAGATCGCACCCGGAGTCAGGCCCGAGAACACCACGGTCGCCTGTTGCCCACCTATGTAGACGTCAAACGGCTGAACGGTGATGCTTGCGGGAGTCGGGCCGACCGCTCCGTCGTTGATCAGCGGGCTCACCAGTCCGAGGCCGGTCAGATAAAGCGTAATTGTCTCGCCTATCTGGGCCGGATTGGCAGAAGTGATCGTCGCGTAATTCGCGGAGTGCTGGGCTGCCGCAAGGCCTAGGCCATTGGCCGACTGTGTCAGTACTCCCGGCGAGGTTGTGCTGGTTAACACCGAGATGGTGTTGGAGCGCGTGCCACTGCTGCTGAGAATCTGGATATCGGCGATATCGGCTGGAACGTTGGTCGCTCCGTTGAGCTCGTAAGGAACCAATGCGACAATTCGCGTCGGACTCACCGACAAAATCGGCGACGCCCGAAAATTGATGAGCACCTGAACACCGCCCAGCGTGGTCGGAAACAGCGGATTCGAAGTCGTGGTAGAGGCGAGACCCGTTCCATATAACTCGATCAGCTCACCCGGAGAAATGCCCGCCGTGAACAGCGCGGAACTGCCGGCATTTTCCACGCCTGTCGGGTTGAGATAAATGCCGGAACCGCTGAAGGTGCTCGGCGGCGGGGCTTGTATGGCGACGTTTAGCCCATACACTGGTCCCTCGCCGAATCCGATCCGGTATACGCCGTTGGAGGTGAACTGGTAATGATAGTCCGGTGAGTTGTTAATGGACCCACCATCATCAATGGATCCGTCAGAATTGAATGAATAGGCGCCGTTGAACGTGTAGTCGTCAGGGGTGCTTGTCTCCGATGGGAAAAGCAACCGCTGGTGCCCCAGGACTTGATTGCCGCCGAACGCATCGAACGAACCAAAGTAGCTATCCGGAATCACATATCCACTTTCGGCCGTCAAATTCAGGTTCGTTTCATCTTCATCCAATCCGGCTTGATAGTACAAGCCGCTGAAGCTGGGCGTTCCGGACGACGCCCGGACCCCGATAAACATGTCTACGTCCTGGGGCGAACCGCCAAAAATGAAATTCCCATCGGGCGATGGGTAAAGGTAGTATTGTCCGCTGAACGCGTTCGTATTGGAGTTCGGGAACGTGACGACGTTCGCGCCGTTGGTGGCCGCATATTTAACGCCGCCGACGGACTGGGTGAAGGTGGTCGGCCCGCTGGCGCCCAGCGTATAACCCGTCCAACTGACAGTTCCGAGACTGCCCGACCCATTCGGACTCAGTTGCATCGCGATGTCGTAAGCTTCCACCGGTTCGAAGTTTTGAAAATTCATGTAATCGACGTTGTACGAGCCGGAAAAAGCCGCATTTGTCAGGCTGGAATTGGCGGGAGCGGCGATAAAGAGGTCATTAAAGCCGCTCTGATTCGCCGTGCTGCTGCCGATGAACACACCCTGGGAAACCAGCCCGTAGATCTGGTTCTGAGATCCGCTGGCAAGAGGATTCGAAATAAATCCCAGGCCGCTCGCGGAGATCGTGTACGTTCCCGATTGGCTGAGTGTTTCCAACTGCCCGGCAGCTAGGTCGACCACCGTGCCACTGATGGAGTAGGAGCCGGTTCCGGAAAATGTGATGGTGCCGTACGCTGACTGCGCGTCGCTAAGATCACCGGAAGTGTCGGTCAACGTGTATAGAACTTGCCGAAAGTAGAAAGTCCCGCTGAGCAGTCCGTTACCGGAATTGTCGAAAGTTTGCGCGTTCACTTGCCACGCCATCAGAAGAAGTAACCCCGTTTGTGCGATTTTGGTCATTTCGATTACGTAGACGTGGGGAGGTCACGGTTGTTGACAACAAAAAACTTTTGTAATGAGAGGCGGAGGGAGAAAGACGAAGGCCCTGGAGTTTTGATCCAGGGCCTTGTGTTTAATTGGGCAACGTCCTACTCTCCCACACACTTGGCGCGTGCAGTACCATCGGGGCTGAAGGGCTTAACTTCCGTGTTCGGGATGGGAACGGGTGGGACCCCCTCGCTACAATCACCCAAAAGTGGATATCTTCGGACGCGAACGGCGTTGAGAAAACACGCCGACGCGTCCTGCATGAATATTGACGGACTTTTACCACAAGGTTGCTTGCCTAAATATTTACTCTGAATCCACAGTAAAATTTTATGGTCAAGCCGAACGGGCTATTAGTAACGGTCAGCTCAACGCATTACTGCGCTTCCACATCCGTCCTATCGACGTGGTCGTCTTCCACGGCCCTTCTTAGCTTTCGCTTGGGAGATCTCATCTCGAGGAAGGTTTCGCGCTTATATGCTTTCAGCGCTTATCCCGACCAGACTTCGCTACCCAGCTATGCCACTGGCGTGACAACTGGATCACAAGAGGTCTGTTCATCCCGGTCCTCTCGTACTAAGGACAACCCCTCTCAAATCTCCTGCGCCCACCACAGATAGGGACCGAACTGTCTCGCGACGTTCTGAACCCAGTTCACGTACCGCTTTAATAGGCGAACAGCCTAACCCTTGGGAGCTTCTACACCCCCAGGATGCGATGAACCGACATCGAGG
>JBEKBK010000565.1:0-5416 GCA_050015435.1 Bryobacteraceae bacterium | reverse complement strand
CATATAACGCCAAGTTGGACGTGGCGAGGATGAAAATATTCTGGTCGGGTACTTGACCACAAGATACGCAGATCTTATACTGTACTTGAGAGTATCTAATAAAACATGAGGAGGCGACTGATATGTCCCTGATCAAGTACACACCGTTTGCAGATTACGAGACCTTCCCGGTCGGTTTGCGAGCATTCCAAGATTCCGTCAACCGGCTGTTTGCCGAGCCGAACGGTCGTCCCTGGGTACCCCCGGTGGACATCAAGGAGACGGAGAATGAGCTGATTGTGAAGGCCGATATCCCGGACGTCGAAATGAAAGACATCGACGTGCGCATGGAAAACGGAGCCCTGACCATTCGCGGAGAACGCAAGTTCGAGTCGAAGAAAGACGAGGGTGGCTGGCATCGGGTCGAGCGTTCCTACGGCACTTTTGAGCGTGTGTTCACGCTGCCGGAGACGGTGGAACCCGAGGGCGTTAAGGCCGACTATAAGAACGGCACTCTGACGGTGACCCTTCCCAAGAAGGAAGTCGCCAAGCCGAAGCAAATTAAAGTCCAAGTCAGCTAAGCTGACGTGAAGCGCAAAGGGTGCGCGCGTAACCATAAGTCGGAGAATGAAGTGATCGCGTCGCGCTCCGTTTTGCGCATATTAGGCAATAGTTTCCGGGCGGCGCCGTGTGCGTCGCCCGATTTTTTTCGTATGCGAATATGAGGGTAGCGGTATGAATTCCTTGAAGACGGTCTTGCTGCTGGGTGCGTTGAGCGGGCTTCTGCTCCTGGGCGGTGAACTGGTTGGCGGCCGGACCGGCCTGGAATACGGCCTGGTTCTCGCGGTTGGAATGAATTTCTTCAGTTATTTCTTCTCTGAGAAGCTTGCCTTGATGAGCTATTCCGCCCAGCCTGTAACGCTCCAGGACAACCCCGAAGTGTATGCGCGTGTGGCGCCGCTGGTGCAAAGTTTGACCCAGCGTATGGGCTTGCCCATGCCGAGGCTGTGGCTGATTCCGGACGATTCGCCGAATGCGTTTGCAACCGGGCGAAACCCTCAACACGCCTCGGTCGCGTTCACCGAAGGCATCCTTCGCCTGATGAGCGATCGCGAACTGGAAGGTGTGGTTGCACACGAACTGGGTCACGTTCTTCACCGCGATATTCTGACAAGTTCTATAGCGGCTACTCTGGCGAGTGCGATTACGTTTATAGCGCGCATGGCGTTCTGGTTCGCACCCCGGAGTGATGACGATGAACGCGGAGGCGCCTGGGGCGGACTGCTCATGCTGATTGTCGCGCCGATTGCCGCAATGCTGATCCAATTTGCGATTTCCCGGACCCGTGAGTTCAGTGCCGACGCGGCTTCCGCGAAATACACGGGCGATCCCAATGAGTTGATTCAAGCTTTGAGAAAGCTCGAAGCAGGTGTCGCGCGCGAGCCCATGGATGCGAATCCGGCCACTGCGCACTTGTTCATCGTGAATCCCTTCACGGGCGGCGGATTGACACGTCTGTTCTCCACTCACCCCTCGACCGAGGAGCGAATCGCGCGCCTCGAAGCGATGCCGCACGCGATGGTTCCCTACCGTTGACCACGGTCACCGTTAACAACAAGGCGGCGAGCCGTGCCGCCAGTGGCCATCCTTGGATTTTTTCGAGCGACGTTACCGATCGCGCCGACGCTAAGCCGGGCGATGCGGTTCGAGTCGTCAATCCGCGCGGGCGCCCCATCGGGGTCGCGCATTACAGCTCCGAATCGCAGATCACCCTGCGCCTGCTCTCCGATCGGCTGGAACCTATTGATCGCGAGTTCTTCAAGCGGCGTTTGACCACTGCTATAGCGTATCGCGAGCGAGTGGTCCATGACTCGAACGCCTGCCGATTGGTCTTCTCCGAGGGCGACCTGCTGCCAGGGCTAGTCGTCGACCGCTATGGCGCCTATCTTGTTCTCCAGACGCTGAACCAGGGGATGGATCGCGCGCAGGATTTGATCGTGCACTGTCTCAACGAGCTGCTGTCGCCGGCCGGTGTGGTGGCCCGCAATGATGCGACGGTGCGAAAGCTGGAGGGGCTGGCTCTGGAGACGGTTATCCTTTCGGGCGCCGTGCCGGAGCGAGTGGCGATTGAGATGAACGGCCTCAAGCTCGTCGCCGATCTGGTGCATGGACAGAAGACCGGCGTCTATCTCGATCAACGCGAGAATTATATTGCCGCGCGCCGGTGGGCGCAGGGCCGCGTGCTCGATTGCTTTACCTCCACTGGAGGATTCGCGTTGCATGTCGCCGGAAAAGCCGCATCCGTGGATGCGGTCGACTCCTCCGCTTCGGCGCTGGAGCTGGCTCAATCGAACGCCGGCGCGAATGGAATCGAAAACGTTCAGTTCCGTCAGGCTGATGTTTTCGAGTACCTCGCCGGGATCGAGCGTCGATATTCGATGGTCGTGCTGGATCCCCCGGCATTCGCGAAATCGCGCAAAACCCTGGACGACGCCGCGCGCGGCTACAAAGAGATCAACCTTCGCGCCCTGCGGCTCCTCGAACCAGGCGGCGTGCTGGTGACGTGTTCGTGTTCGCATCATCTGAGCGAGGCGGCGTTCTTTGAAATTGTCGCCGAGGCGGCGCTCGATGCGGGCAGAACGCTGCGCGTGCTGGAGCGTCGTACGCAGGCGAGTGATCATCCCATCCTGCTCACCGTTCCCGAGACTCATTACTTGAAATGCTTGATACTTGAAGTTGTAAGCCCCTAATGTGCTGACTCTAATCCAAGTGGGGTGGACGCCCACGTCCGCGCCGGACCCCCTGGTCCGGCTGTGGGGGCACGACGAAAACGGAGGCCGACGAGGGCGTCGGCCGCAGTCCAGAGGGAGTGCCCGACAACAATGACGGACGTCTTAGAGCAACTCGATGTCACGGATTGGCGCGGCGTCTCCCTAAACGCTGCCGACCCTCTTGAATCCGGGAAGGTTTTATTCGCTCCGGCGTTGCACTTCGAGTTATCCGAGCCTGAACGGCAGTTCCTGTCGCCCGATTGCCTGGACGGCAAATCCAAGAACATCAGTTTTCGGCCGGCGAACCGAGTCCTGCAAGGCACCAACTGTCAGGGGCAGGAGCGCCAGGCATTGCTCGAGATGCTCGATCGCTTCTATTCGCGCGCGCGCGCCCTGGTTTCATCCCTATGCCCCGCCTATCGCAATCATCTTTCGGACGGTTTCACCAGTTTCCGCCCCGCTGAGATCTCGGGACGCGCCAGTTCCTGGCGCAAAGACGACACGCGATTGCACATTGATGCTTTCCCTTCCCGCCCCATTCAGGGCCGGCGGATCCTGCGCGTTTTCACGAATGTAAACCCGCTGGTAGCGCGGATCTGGCGGGTGGGCGAGCCCTTCGAGCAGGTGGCGGCAACGTTTCTGCCTCACATCCGGCCGCCTTTTCCCGGATCGCCCTGGCTGCTTCAAAAGCTGCGAATCGTGAAGGGCCGCCGGACTTTGTACGACCATTTCATGTTGGGAATCCACGACCGGATGAAAGCCGACGATCGCTATCAATCCGAGGTTTCGCAGACTAAATTGGCGATTCCTCCCGGGGCGACTTGGGCATGTTTCACGGATTCGGTCTCTCATGCGGCAATTTCCGGGCAGTTTGCCTTCGAACAGACGTTTTATCTGCCAGTTAGCGCGATGCAAAATCCGGCGGCGTCGCCCCTCAAAGTGCTCGAACGTCTGGCGGGCCGGCCACTGATTTAGCTGGCTCGGGATTGCGGAAATGCCGCTTTTTGCGGTATCGTAACGAAAAGGCTCGTCCCTGTCCGGGGCAGCGTTCACTCTTACGTCCTAGTGTGGAGGTTTTTCCGTAATGTTTCTGACCTCGTTGTCTGCCGTCCGTCGGCGCGCTTTTCCTCGTTTCCTGCTGATACTATTGGCGATCGCAGCTTCCGTGCCGGCGTTTGCCCAGCAGGGCGGAGAAGCGGAGCTGAAACTCCCCGATCTGACTCAGGCGACTTTCCTGGGCGGCAGCGTCACCGGGCCCACACTTTTGTTGTTTGGCCTGGCGATCAGCGCCCTGGGATTCGTCTTCGGACTGGCAATGTACACGCATCTGCGTAATCTGCCGGTCCACCAGTCGATGCTCGAAATCTCCGAGCTGATTTACGAGACCTGCAAGACCTATCTGATTACGCAGGGCAAGTTTCTGTTGATCCTCGAAATTTTTATCGGCGCGGTCATCGTGTTGTACTTCGGACTTCTCACCGCCACTCCGGCGCTGCACGTGGCAATCATCCTGGCGTTCAGCGTCGTCGGGATCGCCGGCAGTTATGCCGTGGCGTGGTTCGGCATTCGAGTAAACACCTTCGCTAACTCTCGCACAGCCTTCGCAAGCCTGCGCGGTAAACCATATCTCTGCTACGCCATTCCGCTCAAAGCCGGGATGAGCATCGGCATGCTGCTGATCAGCGTGGAGCTCTTTATCATGCTCTGCATTCTGCTGTTCATCCCCGGCGATTACGCGGGGCCCTGTTTCATTGGTTTCGCGATCGGCGAATCGCTCGGCGCATCCGTTCTGCGCGTCGCGGGCGGGATCTTCACCAAGATCGCGGATATCGGCGCGGATTTGATGAAGATTGTCTTCAAGATCAAGGAAGACGACGCGCGCAACCCGGGCGTCATCGCGGACTGCACCGGCGACAACGCGGGCGATTCGGTGGGGCCCTCGGCGGACGGTTTTGAAACCTACGGCGTAACCGGCGTCGCGCTGATCACGTTCATCCTGCTCGCGGTCAACAATGATGTCGTCAAAGTGGAGTTGCGGGTATGGATCTTCGTCATGCGCGTCATGATGATCATCTCGAGCGCCGTCTCGTATTTCATCAATGAAGCGGTGGCCAAGGCCCGCTACGAGAATCTCGACAAGATGAATTATGAAGCGCCGCTGACGTCGCTGGTGTGGCTCACGTCGGTCATTTCCATTGCCGCCACCTATGTCATTTCGTACTTGATGATTCCGAACATCGGCGGGGACACTTCCATGTGGTGGAAGCTATCGAGCATCATTACCTGCGGAACGCTTGCGGGCGCGATCATTCCGGAGTTGGTCAAGGTGTTTACGTCGGTCGATTCCCGCCATACGCGGGAGGTGGTTAGCTCGTCGCGTGAAGGCGGCGCTTCGCTCAATATCCTCTCCGGCCTGGTCGCCGGAAATTTCAGCGCCTACTGGCTGGGATTGACGATCATGGCGCTCATGGCCATGGGATATGGTGTGAGCACCCTCGGAGTCGACGTGCTTATGAAAGCGCCCGCCGTATTCGCTTTCGGTCTGGTGGCGTTCGGATTCTTGGGAATGGGCCCGGTTACCATCGCAGTAGATTCCTACGGTCCGGTCACCGACAATGCGCAGTCCGTCTTTGAGCTGAGTACCATTGAGCAGACCCCGGGGGCGG